>NZ_JBPXMD010000008.1:0-339710 GCF_051918855.1 Streptosporangium sp. H16 | reverse complement strand
TGGACCAACGACATCAGCCACGGCGAACTGCTGCGCACCAGCGCCGACCAGACCATGACCGTCGACCCCTGCAACCTGCAGCTGCTCTACCAGGGCCGCAACCCCAACTCCGACGGTGTCGACTACGGCCTCCTGCCCTACCGGCCGGGCCTGCTGACACTGCAGCGCTGACCGGTGTGACACCGATCCGGCCCGAGCGTTCCTGACGTCCACCGCGAAGGCGTGTGCCGAACCGGGTGAGCGTGCGATCGGCAAGGGACGGAGTCGGAGCGGGCGGGCTCGGCGCACGGCCGAGCCCGCCCGTGTCACGCGGAGAGCCCAGATCATCCCGTCGTCCGAGCGGGGGAAAGGTCGCCTCGGCGATCGCGACGCGGTATGTCGCCGAGCGGGACACCTCAAGTGATCCGCGTCATCCACCGAAGGGATGCCTCCCGGCGGCCCGGCTCCGCGGCGGGACGTCAGGGAGTGATCCGGTAGATGTGGTGGGAGTACTCGGCGGCGAAGGAGTCGGTGAACCTGCCCTGAGCGTCGACGGGGACCGTCCGGTTCTCGAAGAGGACCTCGGCGCGCGCGGCCCGCATCCCGCGCGGCAGGGCGAACGTGCGCCTGCCGGGGGCCGTGCCGGCGGCGGGCATCGCGAAGACGTAGTACGAGCCCCGGTGGTGTTTCAGCATGGTGTCGAGGCCGGAGCCGAAGCGGTGCACGTACGACTGGGTGTTCAGCACCGGGGCCAGCTGCCCGATGCGCCGGTTGACCTCGGCCACCGCAGGCCTGACCTTCTTCCCGCACTCCTCGCGCAGGACGTGCTGGGAGTGGCACGGCCCGCCGAAGTTGTGGTTGAAGTAGATGATGCCCCGGGCCTCGTGGATCAGCGAGCTCATGACCGCGCCCGTCACCTGCTGCGGCTGGATGGCCCGGGTGTCGTTCTCGGCGGGCCAGCCGACCTCGACGAAACCGTAGATCGGCTGGCGGCGTCCGTCCAGCGCGTCCAGCTCGCGCTGGCGGTCGAGGACGGCGCCGTAGTTGGCGGCCCTGCGGCACCGGGAGGCCGGCAGGGACAGGAAGTTCTGCCCGTCCAGGCAGACGCTCGCGCTGGTGTACCAGTAAACGTCGGACGAGACGACGTCGGTGAAGCGGTTGACGAACGTGGCGGCGTCCGCGTCCCGCTCCCACATCATCACGCCCTTGCCGTAGTTGGCGTAGTGCAGCCTGCCGTCGCCCTTCGGGACCCTTTCCTTGCGGGTGCGCATCACGGTGAAACCGCACCCCTTGTCCTCGGGGACGCACAGGGGGCCCTCGCCGGGGTGGTTGCCGGTCCATCCGGCGTCTCCGGCCTTCGCCCACATGTCGGCCTCGTCGTTGAGCAGCCAGCCCACCGTCTCCTTGCCGTAGCCGGGCAGCGGGACGCTCGTCAGCGCCGACATGCCGTTCTTCCGCACCAGCATCATGTCGCTGGTCTCGGTCAGCTCCACGTAGGTGTTGATCCCGGCGGCCCGGTCCTTGTCCGCGTCGGACTGGGTGATCACCGACTCGAACCAGACGCCCACCGGGAAGAACGACGGGTTCGTCCAGCCCGCCGCCGCCGGCGCGGCGAACCGCCCGTAGTAGGCGGGGCCGCCCTCCCACGGCACCCGCGCGGCCGTCGCGGGAGGACCCGCGGCCGGCCACGCGCCGGCCGTCCCCGGGAGGGCGCCCGCCGACGCCCGGTCCCGGCTCTCGGGCGCGTCGATCCAGGAGAGCCCGAGCACCGCCACCGACACCGAGACGGCTCCGGCTCCGACCAGCATCGGCAACGACCGCCTGGTCCGGCGTCCCGTCGTCTGCCCCTGGTCCTCGGATCTCATGATCTCGTCCTCCTCATCGCGGGCCCGGTGACAGCTCGGCGAGCGCCATCAGCTGCGCGGCACGCGACGACCAGGAGGCACCGAGCACGGATCCCCGAATGGTCTCGGCGGGCTGCAGACCCCCGTCGCGCAACGTCTCACGAACAGCGTCCAGGAAAAGGTCACCGCCGGCGGCGATCCGCACGCGATCGGCATAGTTCGCGAGTTCCTGGAAATCGGTGCTGACCACCGGCAGGCCCAGCGCGAGATACTCCTTGAGCTTGATCGGATTCGAATGCCTGATCCACGGATTGTCCAGCCACGGCATGATCGCGACATCGAATCCCGATCCGTACGCGGGGATGTCCTCGTACGGCCTGAATCCGAGCCAGTGCACGTTCGGATGGCGGGTGAGCCGTTCCATCGGGACGGTCGCGTCGCCGATCAGGACCAGCGAGACGCCGGACAGCTCGACGGCGATCCGTTCGAGAAGGTCGAAGTCGACGAGATAGTCGTCCAGCGCGCCGAAGAAACCCACCCTCGGGCCGGGGATCGCGCGGAGGTCGGCGGGCTGCTCGCTCTCCGGACGGCGCCGGAAGTGGTCGGTGTCCACGCCGTGGTCGAGGAAGTGCGCGCGGTCTCCGGTCACGCCGCTCTCCTCGCCCATCAGCGCGGTGCTGACGTAGACCACGTGGTCGGAGCGTTCGAGCAGGCCGCGTTCCAGCGCCTCGATGGTCGGCCGGTCGGACTCGGGGAACGACGAGTGCCGGTCGGAGCGGTTGAACACCAGCGCCCGCCTGCGCATCGGCCGCACCACGTCCCACGCCGTGGGTATGGTGACCATGATCACGGGGTGGCGCAGTCCCAGTGCCCGCGAGACGGCCAGCACCTGGGCCCGGACCAGCAGCGCGTTCACCCGCCTGGCCAGTGGCGAGCCGTAGAAGGGCAGCGGCAGCGGGGACATCACGTAGAAGCCGGGCAGCTCCCGCAGCGGCCTCCTGACGAGCATCGCGACGCTGCGCAGCTTGCGCCCGACGCGCCGCAGCACCTGCGTGGACCTGCCCGGCATCGGCATGCGCATCCCGATGCTGTTGACCACGAGGACCTTCCTGTGCGCGGCGACCGAGCGCATGAGCTGGAAGTCCGAGTGCGCCCGGTTGTGATACCACCAGTCCTGCGCCGAGAAGCAGACGTAACCGGGAGAGACCTCCGCCCCCCGGGCCGGGGATGTCTCCGTGGTCTGGAAGGCGGAGGCCTCCGTGGTCTGGGACTGGGAGACCTTCGTGGTCTGGGGCTGGGAGACCTTCGTGGTCTGGGGCTGGGAGACCTTCGTGGTCTGGGCCGGGGAGATCCGGGAGACCTTCGTGGTCTGGGCCGGGGATGTTTTTTCCTCGCCGGGCAGAAGCGGCCACTCGCGCAGGGGGACCAGCTGGCGCAGGGCGGCCCGGTGCCGCCTCCCGCCCTCCCCGCCCCTGGCGACCGCGCGGACCAGCTCGTTGAGCCCGACGGCCAGCCGCATCAGCTGCCCGCGCGGGCGGCCGTACCGTTCCCGGTGCATCCGGACCCGGTTGGCCGACGACAGCGCCCACAGCCGGCTCGACGTGGACTGCTCACCACCGAGGTGAACGGCCACGGCACGGGGCTCGTACCGGACGGCGAACCCCGCCGCCCCCGCTCTGAGCATGTACTCGGTCTCCTCCGAGTACAGGAAGTAGCGTTCGTCGAGGGGGTCCAGGGCGTCCAGGCACGCGCGGGAGACCAGCCAGGCCGCACCGGCCACCCAGTCGGCCGCCTGCGGCCTGTCGTAGGCGGCCGGGTCCACGACCAGCTCGCCGAGTGCCGGGATCCGTCCGGCTCTGTGCCCGCCCAGCAGCGCCTCCCCGAGCGCCCTCGGCACGGTGGGGCGCCTGCGCAGGGAGAGGTGGAGCGTCCCCGTCTCGCCGGTGAGGCGGGGGGCGGCGATCCCGGTTCCCGGCAGGGCGAGCGCCTGCCGGAGCAGGAGCACGGAGCCGGGTGCGAGCCGGATGTCGGGATTCAGTATCAGCACGTCGCAGCCGTCCGCGGCGGCGATGCCCGCGTTCACCCCGGCGGCGAAGCCGGCGTTGCGCCCGGTCTGGATCACCTCGGCCTCGGGCGCGACCTCGCGTACCCGCTCGACGGTGTCGTCGGGCGAGGCGTTGTCCACCACGACGACCCGTGCCGGACCGGCACCGGCCAGTGCCGCGTCGAGCGAGCGAAGGCAGCCCTCGACCACCTTGCCGCTCGAATACGTGACGATCACTACGGCCAGCGGGAGCCGGTCTGGAACAGCCATGTCGGAGCCGTTTCTCGTGAGAGAGGACCGTGGCGGGAAGGCGGTCACGCCGAAGGACGGGGGATCGGCGGCCACCCGGGGCGCCTCGATCCCGGACGCGGGATCGGCGGTCATGTGAAGCGCCTCGGACCTGGACTCGGACTCTGACACGGGATCGGCGGTCACGCCGGGTGCCTCGGACTCGGACGCGGGATCGGCGGTCATGTGCGGCGCCTCGATGTCAGGCGGGTGCGCAGGGCGCCCGCGAGGAGGGCGACCGCGAACGGCGCGTCGTCGCGCAGGTAGCGGCGGGCCAGGCGGCGCGGTTCCAGGGCGAGCCGGTACAGCCACTCGGCGCCCACTCGCTGGACCGGCCCCGGGGCGCGGCTGAACCGCCCGGCCGCCATGGGGATCCCTGCTCCGCAGCCGAGGTACCAGGCGTCGGGCAGTTTCTCCCTGAGAGCCTCGATGACCCTTTCCTGCTTGGGGAAGCCCAGCCCGACGAGGACGAGGTCGGGTGCGGCGGCGGCCACCCCCTCGACCACCTCGCGGACCCCGTCCGGCGTGCTCTCGAACCCGAAGGGAGGCGAGCAGGTGCCTGCCACGCGCAGTCCCGGGCAACGTCCGGCGAGGACCCGCGCCGCGTCCTCCGGCACGCCGGGCTCCCCTCCGAGCAGGTAGACCGAACGGTTCTCGCGCGCGGCCCGTCCGGTCAGGGAGTGCACGAGCGCGGCACCGGTGATCCGGCAGGGAACCGCCGGCCCGGCGAGCCTCGACGCCCAGACCACCGGCATGCCGTCGGCGACCACGATCTCGGAGCGGGTGACGAGGTCCGCCAGGGCGGGGTCGCGCGTGGCGGCGCGGACGATGTCGACGTTCGCGGTGACGATCGCGCCGCCGCGCCCCCGTCGCCACTCGGCCGCCACGTGGTCGAGAAGCTCCGCCTCGCTGACCGCCATGACCTCGACGGCCCCGACCCGGACGCGCGCGAACCCCGCCCCGGACCTCTCCGGTGGCACCGTACGCACCACCGGCGGGGAGGGCCGGTCCGCGGGAGGGACGTCCTCCGGGGTACGCGGACCGGCGCCGTTTCCCGCTTCTCCATGGCCGGAAGGCTCCGTACGCCCGTCGGTACCGTTTCCCGCTTCTCCATGGCCGGGAGGTGCGGGAGTCGTGAAGATGGGCTCATGAGAGTCGAACGCGCCGAGATCGACGATGTCCTGCTCTTCGTCCCCACCCTGCACAGGGACGACCGCGGACTGTTCACCCGCACCTTCGACGCGGCGCTCGCCGCCGCCCACGGGCTGCGGCCCGAGGCGTTCGTCCAGGACAGCCAGTCGCGGTCCCGGCTGGGGACGATCAGGGCCCTGCACGGCCGGGGAGGACGGGGGGAGGCCAAGCTCGTCCGGTGCGCCCGCGGGGCCGTGCACGACGTGCTCGTCGACGCCCGGCCGGGCTCGCCGACCTTCGGCCGCCAGATGTCGGTGGTTCTGGACGATGAGACGTTCGTTCACCTCTACGTTCCTCCTGGCTTGTTGCACGGCTATCAGGCACTGACCGATCAGGCCGACGTCTGCTACCGGATCGACCGGGAGCACGACCCCGCCGAGGACCTCGCCGTCCGCTACGACGACCCCGATCTCGGCATCCGGTGGCCGCTGCCGGTCACCGCGATCAGCGAGCGGGATCTGGCCGCGGGCTCCTGGGCGGATCTGCGCGCCCGGCTGGTCGGGTGACCTTCCCAACGGCCTCGACGGCCTCGACGTCCTTCTCGCCGACCTCCTCATCGGTCTCCTTCCCGAACTCCCCGAGCTCCCGGGACTCCCCGGGCTCCCCGCCGGACCTCTCCGGCGGCCGGATGGCCTGAGCCCTCGGCTGCCGGGTGGCGCGCAGCAGCGAGCCGGCGGCTCCGATGATCAGGAATGACAGGCCCGTCACGGTCGCGAACGAGCGCAGGTCGAACGTGGCCGCCCCGACCAGGGGGACGACCAGGCACGCGGCCAGGGTCAGCCCCAGGTCCCGTACGGCGGGGTCGGAGCTGAGGCGGCGGACGCGCAACGCCGCCCAGATACCGGTCAGGAAGATCCCGGAGAAGGCGGCCAGGCCGATGACCCCGGTCTCCACCAGCGACAGGATGTACTGGTTGTCGAAGATCAGATGCTTGGGCGCGTACCAGGTGCCCAGCCCCCTGCCGACCCAGAAGTGGTTCCCGATCTCGGTGGCCGCCACCGCGTAGTCATGGGTCCTGTACTGGATGCTCGAATCGCTGGACAGGCTGGTGAACAGTCCGAGGAAGACGCTGATCAGACCAGGTACGGCCACCTTCATCGCCACCAGGAAACCCACGCCGCCGAGCGCCGCCCACAGCCTCCTGCGCGCGGGCCACCCGGCGACCAGCACCACGCCGACGACGGCGAGCCCGAGGACCGCCGACCGCGACACGGAGAACATCAGCCCGGTGCCGATCAGCGCGCAGCACACCCACCACCGCAGGGAGGGCTCCCCCCGGTCGCGGGCGCCGAACGCGTAGTGCAGCGCGAGAGGAGTGATCATCGCGCAGACGACGCCGAGCTCGATGGGATGTCCCGTGGTGGCCGCGACCCGGCGCAGGGTGTTCCGTTCGAGGATCGCCGGCAGATCCGAGGTGAACCGGAAACCGGGAAAGGTCAGATACTTCGTCAGGTCGAATTCGAGCACGAACTGGAGCGCCGCGATGACCCCGACTGCGGCGCCGGAGATCACGAGACACCTCAGAACGAAGTCCAGCCGCTCCCGGCCCCGGATACCGTCGCACGCCCCGAGACCGATGCCCACCGCCGCCACGACGAGGACGATGCTGTGGTCGGCCATGTCGAGCTCGTCGGGCGGGAGGTAGGCGGCGCTGGCGTACCCGTAGGTGGCCAGCATCGCCGCGGTGTACACGAACAGCGCGGTGCGTACGGGGTTGGAGCCCTTGGCCGCGCCGAGCGTGGTCGTGAGCTGCGCGCAGAACCACCACAGCGCGGCGAAGAGGCCGACCGCGTCGGCGGGCGTGAGCGAGAAAGGCAGGCCGCGGAAGACCAGCCGCGCCGGAGACAGCATCAGGACCACCGCGAACGCGGCGGCGAGGGTGGCCCCGTCGGCACTGCGGAGACCGGGGCGGTCCAGGGAGGCGACGGACACGGGGGCCGGATCCCCGGTGGGGACCTCGGCGCGGACCGTGCCGGAGACCGTGGGTGCCGTACGGGTCACGGGGATCCTCACCGCCGCAGGAGGGAGGGTTCGGCGGGCAGCCCGGGCGCCGGCACGGGCCTCCCGCGTCTCCGCTTCCGGGCGTCCAGGAAGCTCTCCAGGGAGAACACCGCGGCGAGGCTGGCGAGTATCCCGAGAAGCAGTGCGGCGGCGGCCCCGCGCGTCTTCCCCCCGCGCTGGGGTTGCGGCTCCGTCGGCGGCACCATCTCGTCCATCGTGATGTAGGTCGCCAGGGGCGCGTTGAGCTGCCTCTGGCGACCGGCCAGCTCGATCCTCGCGCGGTCCCTGACCCGCGTCACGATGTCCCGCGCCCCCTCCGGCGACCTGCTCGTGCCCTCGATGTACACGAACGGCCCGCCGTCCAGCGCCTCCGGATTGGTGCTGCCGTTGGTGGCCGTGAAGGTGGTGTCACCCTCGGGCCGCACGCCGAGCGACTCCGCCGTCTCCGGCGCGCTGATCACCTGAATGAGGATCGAGGCGGACATGCTCAGGCCCCAGTCGAAGTTCAGCAGGGGGTTGGTCAGCCCGTTGGGACGCTCGGGGTCGCTCGGCAGGCTTCCCCCGGTGGGCGGGATGGTCAGCACGAGCACCGCGTTCGAGACGTAGAGCGTGGGGATCGACGAGTAGACGCCCAGCGCGGCGCCGATGGACAGCAGGAACGCCGGCAGGGCGACGTACCAGCGCCGTAACACGATGAGTACGGTCCCCCAGAAGTCCACGCGTTTCCTCTCGTCTGCCTGTCGCGGTCGCCTGCTCGTCGCCGTCTACTTGTCGTCGTCCACTTGTCGTCCTCGTCCAGGCGTCGCCGAGGGCGCCGGGGACATCGCCTCCACCGGGTACACAGTGATCGGCGGCTCGGCGGCGCCCCTGCCGTCACGGCCTCCACGCCCCCTGCCGCCCGCGCGGCTCTTACCGCCCCCGCCGCCCTTACCGTCCTTGCCGGTCACCGGCTCCCCGCCTTCCTCGCCTTCCTCGTGCTCCCGGCCCTTTTCCGGAAGGTCATCGGGATGCGCCTCGTCGGAACGGCCTGCCAGGGGCGGGGCCGCGTCCGTGGCCCTGTCCGTGGTCGTGTCCGTGTCCGTGTCCGTGTCCGTGGTTGTGACCCTGTCCGTGGCCGTGGTCGTGGCCGTGTCCGGCCGGGGCTCGCCGGGCCGCCCGCCACCGGACCTCCGCCGGAACACCCTCCGGCGCTCCACGGCGTACACCGCGCCGAGGCCGAGCAGGACGACGGCGAACGCCGCCCCGCCCGCGGCCTGCCACGTGCCGCTCCGGTTCATCGCGGGGTAGCCGGCGGGCACCACCTCGACGAACCCGATGAAGGTGGAGCGAGGGGCGCCGAGCACCTCCTGTCTGCGGACCAGCTCGGTCCTGAGGCGGAACTGGGTCCTGGCCATGACGGCACGGGTGACCTCGGCGGAGTCGCTCTCCACCTCCACGTACACGAACGGGCCGTTCATGAGGATGCCCAGCATGCTGGGGTTGGTGCGCCCGTCGTTGATCGTGACCTCGATGGGACCGTCCTTCACGATGCCCAGTTCCGTCGCGACCGCCTCGGTGTTCATGGACAGGATGAGAATGCCGGCCGTGGTCCTGAGACCGTCGCTGAACTGCAGCAACGGGTTGGTCCGCCCCGGCTTCTTGGCCGGGTCCGTCGTCCCTCCCGCAGGGGGCGTGGTCAGCACCATGGAGGCGCTCGACACGTAACGCGGGGGCACCAGGGAGAAGACGACCACGGCGGCGAGGAGCGTCAGGCCGAACAGCGGAAACCCGACCCGCTTCCTTCTGGCGAGGTCGAGGATGGTCTTCCAGAACTCCACTACGTCGTCCCCGCTCCCCCGAGCGCGCCAGACGCCCAGGACACGATGCGTATTGGTCGCAGCACACGAACTCCTTGTCACTACGGACGTCACCGCAGGCGTCACCACGGACGTCACGGCCTCACAGCGTCACGGCCTCACCGCGGTGTGGCGGTGGCCGGGTGTCCGCCGCTCACCCGGCCCTGGTCAGGGCCTCCGCCTCGTACTCCAGCGCCAGCTCCTCCGGCATCGGGTCGAGGTCGGAGGAGCGGACGAAGTCACGCAGGGTGGTACCGGTGCACTCCGCGTCCACGTTGCGAGCGCCGCGACGGGTGCGCACGTCGTCGATGTGGACCGTGCGGAAGTCGATGCTGAAGCGGGTCCTGCCCGAGGTGTTGGGCACCGTGGAGTGCAGCTGGGCGCCGGAGAACACCATGACGCCCCCCGGCTCCGGCACCACCCGCACCTGCGGGTCGAGTACGACGGTCTCCTCGGGGCGGGGCTGGTCCCTGGTGTCGCCGCGCACGTGCTGGGCGGCGGTGAGCCGGCTGGTCCTGTTCCACTCCGCGTAGTCGTAGCGGGCGCTGCCGTTGCGCACCGGGCTGCCGAAGTACTGGGGATGGAAGGCCATCACGTTCTCCGGGACCACCTCGTAGACGGGGATCCACCAGTTGAGCTGGTTGAACGGGGCCGAGTACCAGCAGTCGCGGTGCGGGTGGAAGGCGTAGGAGATGCCTGAGGTGAGGTAGTCGTGGGAGGTGGAGGTGCGCAGCCGGGGCACGTCGAAGTAGGTGCGGTCCAGGTCGCAGCCCAGCTCCGCGAGCACCGCGGGCAGCAGTTCCTTGCACCGGGGGTGATGGATGAACCGGGGCTTGAGCCGGGCGAGCAGGTCGGCGAACTTCTCGACCGGCATGTCGAACTGGGCGGTCTCCGGGTCGCGCTCGCCGAACGCCTCGGCGATCAGCTCCCTGGCGAAGGCGGCCAGCTGGGCGGAGGCGGGCGTCGCCGAGTAGACGAAGACCTGCCCCTGGTAGAGCTGCTCCCTGCGCGTGTCGTCGTTCACCGCGCTGTTGGAGAAGACGGTCGTCACGGGGTTCTCCTTTCTGAAATCACTGGTGGGGAGTCGGAGGACATCTCTCACCGCCCACCGGGGACGAGCCCCGAGGCGATGAGCGCGAGCCTGCGGCCCCGGCGGGCCGCGGTGAGCCGCTGGCGGCGCGCGTACATGGCGAGGACGGCCGCGCGGGCACGGCGACGCTGGTCGGCGGTGAGATCGGCCTCCCGCAGCCAGCGGAACAGCTCCCCGCACTGCAGGACGCTGGAGCAGCGGGCCCGCCAGGGCGGCACGTCGAGGCGGCGGGCGATCGCCGACAGGGTGTCGTGCTTCCAGTTGCGGTGGGCGAGGACCTCGGGGACGTGCCCCCACGGTCCGGCCAGCGCGAGCTTCGCCGCGAACACCTCGTCCTCGCGCAGCATGTTGCGCCGCGGAATCCTCGCCAGGGGGTCGCGCCGCAGCGTGCCGTACAGCGGGTCGATGAGCAGGTGGCTCTCGTTGAGCAGCCGCAGCATCTCGGCGAACCGCTCGACCGGGTCGTCCGAGGCCAGGCCGGAGCGGTCGAGGGGAGCGGTGGTGACGGTCCCGTCGGGTCCGGTGTAGGCGACCTGCGTGGTGACCAGGACGAGCCGGTCGTCCTCCGCGAACGCCTGGAGGGACCGGGAGACGCACGCGGGCTCCAGCCGGTCGTCGTCGCCGACCCAGCGGAAGAACGTGCCCGCGACCAGTTCGGTGGTACGGACGAAGTTGTCGAACAGGCCCACGTTCTCCGGGTGCCTGCGGTAGACGATCCGGCGGTCGGTCGCGGCCAGGTCGCGGCAGATCTCCTCGGTGCCGTCCGTGGACGCGTTGTCGGAGATCACCAGCTGGAGGCGCTCGTGGTCCTGGCCGAGCACCGAGCGGATCGCGCCCTCGATCCGCCCGGCCCCGTTGCGCACGGGAAGCACGATGGACACCAGCGTGTCGGAGTTCTCCATCCGGTCTCTCCTCTCCTGAATCTCGTGGATCTCCTGAATCTCGTGGATCTCCTGAATCTCCTGAATCTCGTGGATCTCCTGAATCTCGTGGAACTCGTGGAACTCGTGGAACTCGTGGAACTCGTGGATCTCGTAGGTCTCGCGGAGCTTGCGGGTCTGGCGGGTCTGGCGGATCTGGCGGATCTGGCGGATCTGGCGGAGCTGGCGGAGCTTGTGGCGGTCAGCGGGCGCGGGCGGGGACCACCCGCGCGCCGAGCTGTCTGAGCCGCGCCGCGGGTACGGCGATCAGGAGGTACGCGAGCAGTCCCCCGCCACCGGCCACGCAGAGCTGGACGAGCGCGGAGCCCGCGGTCGCCCCGCCGGTCCCCTGACCCGTCAGGCCGCTCGTCAGGCCGGCGAGCGTGACCGTGACGACCGTCGCGACCGCGGCCCCCAGGAGCGGGCGGACGAGGGCGGGCAGGACGGGTGCCAGGCGCACGCCCGCGCGGCTCAGCACCAGGGCCGCCATCGGCAGGGCGACCAGGACACCGGCCAGCGCGTGCCCGATCGCCGCGCCGCGGATGCCGTACCAGTGCGTGCCCGCCCACAGCGCGGGCACCAGCGCCACGGCCCAGCCGAGGTTCATCCACACGGTGGCCCTGGTGGCGCCCGCCGAGGTGAGGATGTCGAAGGCGAGGGAGGTGAGCATCCGCACGACCATCAGGACCGCCAGCAGCGCCAGGACCCCGGCGGCCGGGGCCCACTTCTCGCCGTAGAGGAACGCCACGATCGCCGGGGCCAGCGTGGCCGTCACCACGGCGACCGGCAGGACGAACGCGACCAGCAACGGCACCGAGCGCTGCACCCCCAGCGACAGCGCCTGGGACCGCTGCTCGGCCAGCCGCGAGAAACTGGGCACGGTGACGTACCGCAGGGCGGTGCCGATCACGCTGGGCACCCAGCTGGAGACGTTGAACGCCAGCAGGTAGAAGCCGAGGGCGACAGGGCCGAGCACGGCGCCGACGATGACGTAGTCGGCGTTCATCAACACCGCCTCGATGCCGAGCCCCAGGGCCAGCGGCGCCCCGAACCGCAGGAGCCTGACCGCCACCTCCCGGTCGAAGCCGAGGCGGAACGGCAGCCCGGCCCAGGCGAACACCAGCGCGCCGGTGACCGTGTTGGCCGCCACCTGCCCGACGGCGAAGCTGTAGGCGCCTGCGCCGTTCGCGGCGAGCGTGACGGCCACCCCCGCGTTGACCAGCGAACCCGCGATGTTGGCCTTGGTCAGCCTGTCGTGCCCGAACCCGCGCATCAGCGAGCCCGCCCGCACGGCGGTGACGCCGTCGATGAGGATGACCGCGGTGAGCAGCCGGACCACCGGGGTGGCCTCCGCGCTGCCCGCCAGCTCCGCGAAGTACGGGGCCACCACCCAGAAGATCCCGTACATCCCGGTGCTGAACGCCACGGCCATGACCGTCGCCGTCGGCGCCATGTCCTCGACCCTGCCCCGCCACTGCACGGTGGCGGCGATGATGCCGACGTCGTTGACGTGCATGACGAAGGTGGTCGCGGCGAGCGCGATGGCGTAGAGGCCGAAGTCCTCCGGCACGAGCAGCCGGGCGAGCACCAGTCCCATGACGAAGGTGGTTGCCTTCGTCCCCAGGTTGCCCAGGAGACTCCAGCGCAGCCCGCGACCGGCCTTCCTGCCGATCGTCCCGACCTGCTCACCGGCCGTGCCGGCGCCGCCGGTGTCATCGACTCCACCGGCGCCACCGGTCCCGCCGGCCGGGTCGACCTCAGTGGCCGTACCGGTCTCGCCGCCCGTCTCGGGGGACGGCCCGCTCACCTGGGCTCCTCGACGCGTTCGAGCCAGATCTCCCGCCAGAACGGGACGAACTCGCGCGGGCAGCTGACGTTGTACGCGCCCGCGCAGACGACGCCCTCCAGGACGATGCAGGGGTTCTTCATCCGCAGCATCCGGCCGGTCTTCTCGTCCAGGCACCTCTCGACGCGGGCGCTCACCCGCGCCACGTGGCCGCAGTAGCGCGACATCTCCTCCTCGAACCCCATGCCGCGGTTGAGCAGGCCGTCGTTGAGCGTCTTGAGGATCTCCTCCTTGGACTTGACCCTGACGAGCTCTCCCGGCCGCAGGTCCAGGGTGAGCGTCGGAGTGGTGGGCCCGGCCTCGCCCCTGACGAACCCCCAGCGCAGCCCGCCCCTGATCCACAGCCACCTGGGCAGGACGCGCCTGCTCGCCTGCTGGAAGCGGTTGAACAGCCCGACGAGGAACGAGCGCAGCATCCAGGTCACGCCCACGTTCCCGGTGCGCACGTCGGCGACGTACTGCCCGACGTCCTTGAACGGCAGGCAGGTGGGCGCGGCGCGCAGCAGCTCGGTCGCCTGGCAGGAGAAGCGTTCCTCCCCGTCGGGGCCCGGCTCCTTCCTGGTGGCGGCCTGCAGGATCGGCAGCAGGGGCCTGCCCGCGGCCAGACCGTTCTCCGCGGGAGGAGCGGGGGGAGCGGTGGGAGAGGCCGGGTCCACCCGCTTGAGCCAGGACTCCTTCCAGTAGAACTGGCAGGCCGTCTGGCAGCCGCCGTGCGCCTGCCCGTCGCAGCGGGCCCCGGTCAGGTGGACGGCGCGCTCCATCCGCCGCATGCCGCTGCTGCTGATCGTGTCGCAGAGCTTGTGCGCCACCTTGTGCACCGTGAGCCGCCGCCCGCAGAAGGCCAGCATCTCCGGCATGAAGGGCAGCTCGTCCAGCTCCCCCCTCTCGTCCAGCGTGGCCATGATCTCGGCCTCACCGAGCACCTCCACCGTCTCGCCGACCCGGAGGTTGAGCGCCCCGCCCGCCCTGGAGCCCGCCCGGGAGCCCGTCACGACCTGGAACCGCGTCACAGCGAACACTCCTTGAGAAGTCCCGAACCGCGAAGGGCCCGTGCCGCCTCCGCCACGGCACCGAAGGGAAGATCGGACCGTTCGGCGATGTCCAGGAGGCTGTGCCTCCCGTCGGAGAGGTTCAGCACCCACAACATCGCCATCTGGGCCTCCCTCGTGTCGCTGCGCCCGCCCAGCGACCCGTACAGGCCCCGCCTGCCCAGCCGCGGTTCCCCGTACGGGCTGAGGTTGAGGTAGGCGCGGTTGTCCTCCAGCACCCGGGTGACCTCCCAGCAGGTCTCCAGGGTGTCGGCCATCGCCTCGGGGGAGACGAAGTCCGGGTCGTCGGCGGAGGTGTGATACTCCGGGTAGCCCGCGTACGGGGTCCTGGTGAGCGAGCCGACGGGCAGGTCGAAGCCGGGCGAGCAGAACTGACGCTCGTCGTAGCCGTACGGGGAGAAGTCCACGACCGTGTGGGGGCGCCCCGAGCTCCGCAGGACGTGCCGCACCGCCCTGTCGATCTCGGCGTCGCCCCGCCTGCTGCGTTTGTACGTCAGCGGGCCGCGGTCCCCCGCGCAGGCCAGCACCAGGCCGTGCCTGATCCGCCCGGCGCGCTCCCGGTTGCGGGCCAGCCAGGTGATCGCGCCGATGGTGCCCGGCGCGAACAGGAAGCGGTAGGTGTACCACGGGTCGGCCCCGGCCAGCCGCCGCGCGAGCCGGACCGCCACCGCGACGCCCGCCAGGTTGTCGTTGGCCAGCGAGGGGTGGCACACGTGGCAGGAGACGAGCACCTCCTCGGCGACCCTGCCGGGCACCACGTGCTCGCCGTAGGTCAGGTGCCCGTCGGCGAGCGTCGAGTCGATCATGACCTCGTACGGCCCGTCCCGGAGGCCCTCCAGGGTGTCGTGGGCCAGGCAGAAGCCCCACGTCTCCGCGTAGTAGCTCGTGCGGTACGGGACCAGGTCGGGCTGCTCGGGGAGCGTGTGCAGGTGCCCGCGCAGCTCGTCCAGGGTCATGGTGGCCGACACCGGGACGCTGTAGCCGACCACGTGCAGGTTCGACGCGGCGAAGTCGACGACCCTGGCCCCCGAGGCGTCCTTGATGTACGCGTCGCGGATGTTCCACTCCCTGGGGACCGTCCAGTCGAGGACCTGGGTGCCCGTCGGCACCTCGCGGACCTGCAGGCGGAGGGACTCCCCGACGATCTCCAGGGTGCGGCGCACGCCGTTGCCGGTGATGCTCCTGCAGAGCGGGTAGAGCCGCTCCACGAGGTCCCGCATCTCGCGCGCCTCGTCACCGCTTCCCGTTCCCAATGCCTCGTCACCGCTCCCCGTTCCCAATGCCTCGCCACCGTCTCCCGGCCCCGGTGCCTCGCCGCCGCTCCCCGCCTCTGACGCCTCGCCGCCGTTCACCGCGCCCGGCGCCTCGTCACCGTTCACCGCCTCCGGCGCCTCGCCGCCGGGGTCACCCGTCACCGCGCACCGCCCCGCGCGGCCGCAGCGCCCCGTCGACGGTTCCGGCCTCGCGACGGGCCGACAGCCACGCCAGCCTGGTGAAGTGGCGCCGGAAGCCGTCCTCGGTCAGGCCGAACCGCCCGTACGCCTCGGCCAGCTCGACCGCGCCCGCCTTCACCGTCCACAGCGCCCGGTAGCCGGGGAGCGCGTCCCGGATCCGGGAGAAGTCGACCCGGTAGGAGCGCGGGTCGGCCCCGGTCTCCCCGGTGATCACGACTCGGGAGCCGGGCACCGCCTCGGCGACCTCGGCGGCGATCTCCGCCACCGTCACGTTGTTCTCCTCGGTGCCGACGTTGAAGGCCCTGGCGTGGACGGCGTCGCGCGGGGCGGCCAGCGCCATGGCGAAGGCGTTCGCGATGTCGGCGGCGTGCACCAGCGGGCGCCACGGGGTGCCGTCGGACAGCACCCTGACCTCGCCGGACAGGAGCGCGTGGCCGACGAGGTTGTTCAGCACGATGTCCGCGCGCAGCCTGGGCGAGAACCCGAACGCGGTGGCGTTGCGCAGGAACACCGGGCTGAAGTCGTCGTCGGCCAGCTTGAGCAGGTCGTTCTCCACCCGGACCTTGGAGTCGGCGTACGGGGTGACCGGGCGCAGCGGCGCGTCCTCGTCGACCAGGTCCGAGCCGGAGGCGCCGTAGACCGAGCAGGTGGAGGCGTACAGGAACCGGCGCACGCCCGCGTCACGGGCCAGCCGGGCCAACCGCACCGAGGCGCGGTGGTTGATGTCGTAGGTCAGCTCGGGCGCCAGCGCGCCCAGCGGGTCGTTGGACAGGGCGGCGAGGTGCACCACCGCGTCCACCCCCGCCAGGACCTCGGGCGTGACGTCCCGCAGGTCGACGGCGTGTCCGGGCGGGTCGTCGGGCGCGGGGCCCAGGACGCGTCCGGCGAAGAGCCCGGAGTCGAGCCCGGTCACCTCGTGGCCCGCGGCGGCGAGCACCGGGGCCATCACACTCCCCAGGTAGCCCTGGTGCCCGGTCAGCAGCACGCGCATCCGGTTCAGCCTCCAGCCAGGTCGAAGATCAGCTTGTTGACGTGGAACGCCTCGGCGTAGCGGGCGTGGCACTCGATCCCGCGGATGCGGGCCAGCCCCAGGAACGCCTCGCGGTCGAACCAGGAGCGGTGACGCTGGGAGGGGTAGTGGCGGTGCAGCAGGCCCGCCTTCGCCTCGGCCACCTCGGGCGTGAGCGGCTGGTAGGCAGAGGGCCGCCCGAGGTCGCCGTCCCACTTGGCGATCTCGTAGCCGAGCACCTGGTGGTCGCGGAAGGCCGTGGGCACCAGCCTGGCCAGGCCCCGGTGGTCCTGGTGGGCGTCGGCGGGGTTCGGCGCGAGCAGCAGGTCGGGGTCGGTGCGCGCCCGCAGCTCCTCCACCGCCTCCTTCGCCTCCTCCCAGCGCGCGGGCAGCCGCCCGTCGGGCAGTTTGAGCACGGTGAGCCGCAGGTCGGCGCCGGGACAGAACGCGGCCAGCGCGGCGCGCTCCTCGTCCTCCCGCTCGGTCCCGCCGCCGGAGAGCACCAGGGCGTCCACCTGGACGCCGGGGCGCGCGGAGCAGAGGGTGAGCAGGCTGCCGCCCGCCCCGATGGCGAGGTCGTCGCAGTGCGCGGCGAGCAGCGCGATCCGGCCCGTTCCGGCCGGCCGGAACCGGATCATGCGACCGTCACCGCCGCGTGCCCTCCTCCGAGCACCGCCGCGGACCCGTACCCGGGTTCCTGTCCCGGCACCGGCGTCCGCTCGCGCTCCCACAGCGCCCACGGGCGGTCGCCGCGCGAGTAGGCCTCGTCGAGGGCCACCCGCTCCTTGACCGTGTCGGTGGGCCGCCAGTAGCCGCGGTGCGGGTAGGCGAGCAGCCTGCCGCGCTTGGCCAGCTCGGCACAGCCGTCCGCGACCAGGTCGCCGCCCTCCGGGATGTGGTCGAAGATCTCCTGGCGGAGCACGAAGTATCCGCCGTTGACCCAGAGCGGCATCTCGCTGACCGGCGTGATCCCGCCGACCGTGCCGCGCTCCCCCAGCTCGATGCAGTGGAAGGTGTCGGCGGGCGGCACCACCATCATCGACGCGGCCGCGCCCGACCGGGTGAAGCGGTCGACGATCTCCGGCAACGGCGCGTCGGTGAGCACGTCGGCGTAGTTGGCCAGGAACATCTCCTCGCCGTCCAGGTGGTCGCGGACCCGGCGCAGCCGCTCGCCGATCGGCGACGCGATCCCGGTCTGCACGAACGAGATCGACCACTCGGAGATGTCGGTGGACAGCAGCTCGACCCTGCCCCCGCGCAGGACGAAGTCGTTGGACGTCGTCTCCTGGTAGTTCAGGAAGAAGTCCTTGATGTGATGCGCGCCGTACCCCAGGCAGAGGACGAACTCGGTGTGCCCGAAGTGCGCGTAGTAGCGCATCACATGCCAGATGAGCGGCCGGGGCCCCACGAGCTGCATGGGCTTGGGCACGTCACCGGGGGTGCCGGCGCGCATCCTGGTGCCGTATCCGCCGCAGAAGAGGACGACCTTCACGGGTTCACCTCGACGATCTCCAGGTTGGGGATGGGGAAGACCAGCCGGCCTCCCCAGGCGTGCACGAAGGACAGCTGGCCGACGAGTTCCTCGCGGAGGTTCCACGGCAGGACCAGCACGTAGTCGGGCCGCTCCTCGGCGAGCCGCTCGGGCGGCAGGATCGGCACGCGCGTGCCGGGGGTGAACCTGCCGTGCTTGTACGGGTTGCGGTCGACGGTGAAGGGGAGCAGGTCGGGCCGGATGCCGCAGTGGTTGAGCAGGGTGTTGCCCTTGCCCGGCGCCCCGTAGCCCGCGACGGTCCTGCCCTCGCGGGCGGCGTCGAGCAGGAAGCCCAGCAGGTCCCGCCGCACCCGCGCCACCCGCTCGCCGAACTCGGCGTACCCGGACAGCTCGTGCAGGCCGGCCGCCTTCTCCGCGGCGAGCAGCGCGGCCACCCGCTCGCCCGGCTCGCCGAACTCGCCGAGCTTGCCGATGGCCTCCAGCGGCCTGGCCCACAGCCGGATCGAGCCCCCGTGCGTGGGCAGCGACTCGACGTCCACGAGGGCGAGCCCGCCGGTGGCCAGGGCGCGCTGGGCGGAGGCGACCGTGTAGTACTGGAAGTGCTCGTGGTAGATCGTGTCGTACTGGTTGTGCTCCATCAGGGTGAGCAGGTGCTGGACCTCGATGGAGACCCAGCCGTCGTCGGCCACCAGGGCGCGCAGCCCCCGGGTGAACCCGATGACGTCCGGGATGTGGGCGTAGACGTTGTTGGCCACCACCAGGTCGGCGGGCCCGTGCTCCGCGCGCACCGAGGCGCCGGTCTCCGGGTCGAGGAACGCCGTGAGGGTCGTCACCCCGGCCTCCCTGGCCGCCCGGCCGACGTTCTCCGACGGCTCGATCCCCAGGCACCGGATGCCCCGCTCGACGACGTGCCGCAGCAGGTACCCGTCGTTGCTGGCCACCTCGACCACGAACGACCCGGCCCCCAGCCCGAGCCGGTCGGCAGCCCCGCGCACGAACTCCCGCGCGTGCTCCACCCACGAGGTGGAGTACGAGGAGAAGTAGGCGTACTCGGTGAAGGTCTCCTCCGGCGTGATCATCGGCGGGATCTGCGCCAGCCAGCAGCCGGTACAGACCCGCAGGTGCAGCGGGTAGGTGACCTCGGGCTCCTCCAGCTGCCGCTCGGTGAGGAACCGCTCGCAGGGCGGTGTCGCCCCGAGGTCGACGACGCTGGCGAGGCTCGTCGAGCCGCACAGCCTGCAGGTTGTCATGGATGCGCTCCCTCGCCGCGTGACGCGGTCCGACGGTTCTCCGACTTGGTCGTTCTCATGTCCGGCTACCGGCTTCCGCCGGTCTCGTCCCCGCTAGCCCGCCGCGAGCACACGGGACTCCCTCAGCGCCTCTCGCCAGTGCCGCATCGGCGGCAGCCCGGCCGCGCGCCGGCTGTCGTGCCCGAGCACGCTGTACGCGGGCCGGGACGCGGGGCGCGGGAAGTCCTTGGAGGAGACCTCGGTCACCCGGGCGGGATCGGCGCCCAGCAGCGTGAAGACCTCCCTGGCCAGGCCGTACCAACTCGTGTGGCCCGAGTTGGTGGCGTGGTGGACGCCGGGCGGCGCCCCGCTCCCGGCCAGGTCGACGATCCTGGCGGCCAGGTCCCCGGCCCAGGTGGGCTGGCCGAACTGGTCGCCGACGACGTCGGGGGCCGCCCCCTCCCTCTCCAGGCGGGCCATCGTGCGGACGAAGTTGCGGCCGGTCGCGGCGTACAGCCAGGCGGTGCGCACCACGTAGCCGCCGCGCGGCAGCACCTCCAGCACGGCGCGCTCGCCCGCCAGTTTGGTCCTGCCGTACGCGTTGACCGGGCAGGGCCGCGCGTCCTCGGGGTAGGGGTCAAGCGCGGTGCCGTCGAAGACGTAGTCGCTGGAGGGCTGGATCATCCGCGCGCCGGCGCGCCCGCACGCCTCGGCGAGCGCGCGCACCCCGGTGCCGTTGACCGCGAGCGTCTCGTCCTCTCTCGTCTCCGCCTCGTCGACGGCGTTCCACCCGGCGCAGTTCACCACGACGTCGGGGCCGTGGGACGTGACCAGGCGGCGCACGGCGGAGGTGTCGCGAAGGTCCAGCTCCTGCCTGCCGAACGCGAGGACGGGCCGCCCCTCCGCGCGCAGGCGGGCCGTCAGTTCGGTCCCGAGCATGCCGGAGGCACCGATGATCATCCAGCGGGTCATCCGGTCTTCCCTCCCCGCCGTCCGCCCGCCGCACCGGCCGAGCCCCCCGCGTTCACCGCGTTCACCGCGCCCGCCGAACCGGACGAGCCGGCCGAACCCGCCGCGCCGGGTGCGCCGGGCGGGCTCGCCCCGCCCGGCGGCGAGCCGTCACCCGCCTCCTCCACGGCGACCTCCCACCAGCCGGGGTTGTCCTCGTACCAGCGGACCGTCTCCGCCAGGCCCTGCTCGAACGACACGGACGGCCGGTAGCCGAGCGCGCGGAGCCGGGAGTCGTCCAGGGAGTAACGGCGGTCGTGCCCCTTGCGGTCGGGGACGCGCTCGACCATGTCCCACCCGGCGCCGCAGGCCTCCAGGAGCCGGGCGGTGAGCTCGAGGTTGCTCAGCTCCGCCGTACCGCCGATGTGGTAGACCTCCCCGCACTCGCCGCGCTCGGCGACGAGGCGGATGCCCGCGCAGTGGTCGTCGACGTGGACCCAGTCGCGGACGTTGCCGCCGTCGCCGTAGAGCGGGACCCTGCGACCTCGCAGGAGGTGGGTGACGAAGCGCGGGATCAGCTTCTCCGGATGCTGGCGAGGACCGTAGTTGTTGCCGCAGCGCGTGATGGAGACCGGCAGGCCGTGGGTGACCGCGTACGCCTGGGCGACCATGTCTCCACTCGCCTTGGCCGCGGAGTAGGGCGAGCGCGGGCTGAGCGGCGAGCTCTCGTCCCAGGAACCGCTCTCGATCGACCCGTACACCTCGTCGGTCGAGACCTGCACCACCCGCGGGGTGCCCGCGTCCAGGCAGGCCTGCATCAGCGCCTGCGTGCCGAGGACGTTGGTTCGTACGAAGTCGGCGGCACCGTCGATCGACCGGTCGACGTGGGACTCGGCGGCGAAGTTGACGACGAGGTCGTGCCCGGGGACCAGGCCGGCCAGGAGCTCGCCGTCGCAGACGTCGCCGTACACGAAGTCGTGGGGTGTCCCCTCCAGGTTGGCCGGGTTTCCCGCGTAGGTGAGCTTGTCGAGGACCGTCACGGCGGCCCCGCTCGCGGCGAGCACGCGGGCGAAGTGGGAGCCGATGAATCCGGCGCCCCCGGTGACCAGGACCTTCGACGGGGTTGGGGTCGCCCCCCTGTCGGCTGCTGTCATGAACTTATCTGGACCTTGCTGTGATCGCCCAGCACGAGACGGTGGGCTCTGGGGGTGGTGGGGGCGGGGGTGACCTCGACGTCATGACCGATGAGGGACGCCTCGATCCGCGAGACTCCGGCGATCGATGATCTGGGCAGGACGATCGAGTACTCGATCTCGCTGCCGCTGATCGCGCAGCCTGCCGCGATCGAGGTGAAGGGGCCGATGTAGCTGTCCCGGATCCGGGTGCCGGGACCGATGATCGCGGGCCCGACGACGCGGGACCGCTCGATCGTGGCGCCCTTCTCGACGACCACCCGGCCGATCAGCTGGCTGGCGTCGTCGACCAGGCCGTCCACCCGGGGCTCCAGGGACTCCAGCACCAGCCGGTTGACCTCCAGCATGTCGGTGACGTTGCCGGTGTCCTTCCAGTAGCCGGAGATGACGGAGGACTCGACCCGCCGCCCGTCGGCGATCAGCCAGTGGACGGCGTCGGTGATCTCCAGTTCTCCTCGCCACGAGGGCTTGAGCTCGGCCACCGCCTCGTGGATCGCGGCGGTGAACAGGTAGACGCCGACCAGGGCGAGATCGCTCTTGGGGACGGGCGGCTTCTCCTCCAGCCCGATCACCCGGCCGGTGGCGTCGAGTTCGGCGACCCCGAACTGCCGGGGGTCCCCGACCCTGGTGAGCATGATGTGGGCGGCGGGCCGCTCGCGGGTGAAGCGTTCGACGACGTCGTCGATGCCGCCGACGATGAAGTTGTCGCCGAGATACATGACGAAGTCGTCGTCGCCGAGGTAGTCGCGGGCGACGAGCACCGCGTGGGCCAGGCCCAGCGGCGCCCGCTGGCGGATGTAGGTGACCTCCAGGCCGAACGCGCGGCCGTCGCCGACGGCCGCCTCGATCTCGGCGTGCGTGTCGCCCACGACGATCCCGATCTCTCGGACGCCCGCGGCGGCGATGTCCTCCAGCCCGTAGAAGAGGATGGGCTTGTTGGCGACGGGCACGAGTTGCTTGGCGGAGGTGTGGGTGATCGGCCGCAGCCGGGTGCCCGACCCTCCGGCGAGCACGAGTGCTTTCACTAGTAGGCCCCTTCTCCGCCGGTCACGGCGCTCCAGGTCTTCCAGAGGATCTGCAGGTCCAAAAAGAGCGACCAGTTCTCGACGTATCGGAGATCCAGGCGGACCGACTCCTCCCAGGTCAGGTCCGAGCGCCCGCTGACCTGCCACAGGCCGGTCATGCCGGGTTTCACGACCAGGCGGCGGCGCACGTCCGCGCCGTACTGCCTGACCTCGTCGGGGAGGGGCGGTCGCGGGCCGACGAGGGACATCTCCCCGCGCAGCACGTTGAGCAGCTGGGGCAGCTCGTCGACGGAGTATCGGCGCAGGAAGGCGCCCACGCGGGTGATCCTTGGATCGTTCCTAATCTTGAACAGGACGCCGTCGAACTCGTTCTCCCGCTCCAGGTCGATCTTGAGCTGCTCCGCGTCGACCACCATCGTGCGAAATTTCACGACGTGGAACTCCACGCCCCCCTTACCCACCCTGATCTGACGGAAGAGGGCGGGTCCCGGGCTCGTCGCGCGGATCAGCGCGGCGATCACCAGCATCGGCACGCCCAGTGCCAGGAGGGCCAGGCCCGCCCCCGTCCGGTCGAACAGGCTCTTCGCCAGCCGCCGGGCGCCGCGGAAGTCGGGGTGCTCGACGTGCAGGAGCGGCATGCCGGCGACCGGGCTGATGCTGATGCGCGGACCGGCCACGTCCATGAGGGCGGGCGCCACGAACAGGTCGGTACGGGCGTCCTCCAGGCCCCAGGCGAGCCTGCGCAGCGCCGCGCCGTCCAGTTCCGGGCAGGCCAGAACGGCGACGGCGTCGGCGCTGACCTCGGCCACCACCGCGGGGACGTCGGAGAAGCCGCCGAGGACCGGAACCCCGTCGACCTCCACCAGGTCGGGGCCCGCGGGCAGGCACGCGGCGACGACGGTCATGCCGTGGTGCGGCTGCCTGCGCAGCTGCATCACCAGGTCGAGCACCGACTCCCGGTGGCCGACGGCGACCACGTGGCGCATGTAGTCGCCGCGCGAGCGCCTGCGGTGCAGCCGCTTGCGCATCCGGTAACGGAAGAAGAGGGTGAGGACGAAAGCGAGCGGGAACATCGCCATGACAAAACTGCGGGCGATCGGAGTTTGCGTGATATACGCACCGATCGCGACCGCCGCCGTCAGACCGGCGGCGCCATTGAAAACCGCTCTGAATTCATCCGTCCCCTCACCGTGCGTGCGCTTGCGATAGGCGCCTCCGGACGCCAGGGCGAGCGGCCAGATCAGGGCGAGGCTCAGCCCGAGCAGGGCCTCCGTCAGAGGGATGAAGGCGCCGAACCACAGCCGGACCCCCAGAACGGTCTCGCAGGCGACCACGGAACATGCGACGTCTCCGGCAAGCAGAATACGGACATAGGAGCGCGTCCAAATGCTTGGAGCAGTGCGCGCAGGACCCTTGAGAAGCCCGAGGACGAGCTCCTCGGTTTCCACTCTCATACCACCCCGTCCCACCCAAGATGCCTGAACGCGACCGGCTAAGGGCCGCGCGTCTCATTCAATGGTTGACAGCATTCCCTTATGCATCAGGAGCGTGGATACCCAGGGAAATCCTAGTGATCACCAATGAGTAGGGGAATACCGGGCACTGTCCACTATTGGCCGAAGTACGGCAGAGACGGCATCTTGACGGAACGATCCAAACGTGTAAGTTTGACCGCCGTATTTGGAAATAATTAGAAATTAGTCGTATTCAAAATCCGGCAGAGCCGAAGGCGGTTCGGGGCTGCGCCACACGACGACGTAATCGTCGCGCGCGGACTCCACCGCCGCACCGAGCCGGTCGAGATCGAAATCCGGGAGATACCGGAGACGGGCGAGGAAGGTCGCGTCGGTCGCCGAGTGGGGCACCACGCACCCCTGGCCCTGCCGATCGAGAAGGATGTACAGGATGTCCGAGTCCGTGTCGCCCACTACCCGCACCTCGACGACGTCCTCCCACGCGAGGGCGTCAACGCTGCCGTCCGCGTAGTGACGGGTCACGCCTTCTTCGGTGACATATACGTAGGAGTCCGGCACTGAGTTGCCGTGCATGGCCGC
The DNA here is from genome assembly GCF_051918855.1 of Streptosporangium sp. H16. Classification (NCBI taxonomy): domain Bacteria; kingdom Bacillati; phylum Actinomycetota; class Actinomycetes; order Streptosporangiales; family Streptosporangiaceae; genus Streptosporangium; species Streptosporangium sp. H16. Next base: position 315,219 of record NZ_JBPXMD010000008.1, on the reverse strand, counting down.
GATTGTGACGACTTCAGGGCTCCGCGTGCAATAGAGCCATGCAAGTCGGTGCCTAATGATCGCCCCAGCTGTGATCGAGGTGCGCGGCGACCGCCTCCCTGGCGGCCTCCCCGGGACCCCGGCCGATCGCGTCGAGCAGGTCCCGGTGCTCGGCGACCAGCACGTGCCGGTCGGAGTAGACCGCGCGCAGCCTGACCAGGCCGAGCCTGGTCTCGGCGGCCAGCATGCCGTAGAGCCGTTCCAGGCGAGGGCTGCCCACCGCGACGACCAGCGCCTGGTGCAGGGCCATGTGCTCGGCCACCATCTCCGACCAGGGGGCGTCGGCGGGCAGCGCGGCCATCCGCGCCAACGCCGCGTCGGCCTCCCCGACCCGCCGCCCCGCCAGCGAGGTGGCCGTCAGTTCCTCCAGCGGGCGCCGGACGAACATCAGGTCGTCCAGGTCGGCCACGCTCACCTCGGCCACCTGGGCACTGCGGTGGCGCTCGCGCCTGAGCAGGCCCTCGTGCACGAGTACGGCGAGCGCCTCGCGGACGGTCGGGCGGGCCACCCCGTACAGGGCCGAGAGCTCCTGCTCCGGCAGCGTGGTGCCCGGCGGGATCTCGCCGGACAGCACCCGCCGGCGCAGGGCGTCGGCGAGCGCGCCGACGGCGGAGACGGGATGAAGCGGGAGGGTCACGCCGACGACCCTATTGCCCTCCGGTCCCGGCTTCCCCGATGGACGCGCTCGGGCAGGGAGACCGCGACCAGGCTGGCACCGAGCAGGACGAGCCCGGCGACCGAGGCGGGCGCGAGCCGCTCGCCGAGCACGACGACCCCGAGCAGGGCCGCCACCGCGGGCTCGGCCAGCGCGAGGGTGGCGGCGGTCGCGACCGGGGTCGTGCGCAGCCCCCTGCCGTACAGGAAGTAGGCCAGCGCGGTGGTGGCGCAGCCCAGGTAGAGAGCGGTGAGCAGGCCGCGCGGCTCGGCCAGCCAGCCGGTGCCCGTCCACAGCAGGACGGGCGCCATGACGACGGCGGCCCCGCCGAACATCAGCCCCATCACCGCGTCGGAGGGCGCCCCCGCGCCGATCGCCCGCGCCGCGGTGACCGCGTAGAACGCGTACAGCAGGCCGCCGAGCAGCGCGAGCAGGACACCGTCGGCCCGCACCTCGCCTCCCCCGCCGGTGAGCACGGCACAGCCGGCGATCGCCACCGCGGTCGCCCCCGCCCAGCGGCGGCCGGGCCACTCGCGGTCGAACAGCCAGGACAGCAGCCCGGTGAAGACGGGACCGCTGCCGATGGCGACCACGGTGCCGACGGCCACCCCGGTCCTGCCGACCGCGGCGAAGTAGCACAGCTGGTACGCGGCCACGGCCACCGCCGCCACCGCGAGCGGGCCCAGGCGCGTCCCGAGGCCGCGCCCCCGCTCCCGTTCCCGCCCTCCGGGAGAGCCCGCGGAAGAGCCCCCGAGAGAGCCCTCGGGGGGGCCTGCGGAAGAGCCCCCGGGGGAGCCCGTGGGGGAGCCTCCGGGCAGGAGCAGGAACCGCGCCGCGGGAGCGGTGACGACCGCGAGGACCAGTCCGCCGATCACCAGGCGGGCGGAGGCAAGGGAGACGGGATCGACCCCGCTGACGAGCAGGCCCGCGGTTCCCGCGGTCCCCCAGAGCACGGCGGCTCCGATCACAGCGATTTTCATGGGTCGATTGTAGGCAGATTGTATGACAACTAGACAATTCTGCAGGGAGTGTCCGGCCGGAGAGAGCGACGAAGACACGCCCGGCATCCCGTTTTCGCAGGTGGGCGCGCGGGTAGTTCGGCGAGGTGAGATGTCCGAGAGACAGCGCGAACCAGCAGGTCAGGGGGCACGGCCGATGGTGATCCAGGGTGTCGCCCGCGAGAACGACCGCATGGGCGCCCGCGGCGTGCCCACCGCCGGCGGACGGAGGCGAGGATGACCACGGTCTCCAGGGGAACGTTCCGCGAGGGGGCGGCCCGCGAGGTCGAGTCCATGATCGGGTCGGCCACGCCGCACCGGCTGGACGGGGTGAAGATCACCACTTCGGCCGAGGCGATGGACGCGATCGCCGAGGCCCTCGACCTGCCCGACCGTTTCGGGCACAACCTCGACGCGCTCTACGACGTGCTGACCGACCTGTCGTGGTTGCCGCCGGGAGAGCACCTGCTGATCTGGTCGGAGCCGTCGACGCTCCGGGCCGGGGACCGGCCGGCCTACGACGCGATCCGGACCGTTCTCGCCGAGGCGGTCGCCGACGGCGCGACCGGAGGGTCCTTCCTGTCGGTCCTGATCCTGACCGACTGAGCCGTCGCCACGCAGTGGGCGCAGAAGACGCCGTTCCTGCCCTCGGGACAGCTGCAGTGCCAGTGGAGGGTCCCGTCGACGAGCCGGAACTCGACACACGCGGCGCCGTCGTCGACCTCGGCGGTCACCCGCGGCGGGCTGAACCGGACCAGCTGCACCGCCCCCGCCCTCGCCAGCTCGCCACCACGGACCAGCGCCGCCTGGTCGGCGCGCTCGGCCTCGGTTCCGATCAGGTCCGCGATCTTCTGCATCGTCGACCCCCCTTCCCTCTAAGAGACGCACGCGAGGAGCCGATGGTTCCGAACGGACAGATCGCGATAAATAGTCTCAATATGGCTCACGTGCACGTCTGGTCCCACGTGACCCACATTGCTATGTTTGGCCATTGTTAACCACGCATCTCAAGGTGTGCGAGGTATTATGGCCAGCCGAAAATACTCAATCAGGGTAAAGATTTTTACCTTACTCCTGGTACCTATTATATCCCTTGTAGTGATTTGGGTATTTGCGGCCAACATCACGGTCCAAGATGGGCAGGAGCTACTCAAGATCCGTGGCGGTTACGAGCAGGTGGTCGTGCCCACCAGGAAGGTGACCACGGCGCTCCAGCACGAGCGGATGCTGTCACTGTCCGTCCTGGGGGACGTCGGCGTCTCGCGGAGGGAGCTGGACGCCCAGCGCCTGCGGACGAACGGTGCCAGAGCCGAGCTGGAACGGCTGACCACCGCGGCCCGCCCCGACATCGCCCCCGCCACCTGGGGACGCCTGAGCCGGCTCCTCGCCTCGCTGGACCGGCTCACCGAGATCCGCAGCGGGGTCGACACCCGTACCGAGACCCGGCTGCGGACCCTCGACGCCTACAGCGGGATCATCGCGGCCGCCTTCGACGCCTACGAGAAGATCCGGATATCCGCCGACGTCGAGCTGAGCGATCAGACGCGAGCCGTCGTCATGGTCGGGCGCAGCCGCGAGATGCTCAGCCAGCAGGCCGCGCTGATGTCCGGAGCCGTCGTCGAGGGGGCGATGAGCCCCGCGGAGCGCGCGAGGTTCGGCCAGCTGGTCACCGGCCGCAGGCTCCTGTACTCCCTGGGCTTCGACCAGCTCGACACCGAGTTCCAGTCCCTTTACACCCCCCTGCGCGACTCCTCCGACTACTCCTCGTTCGAGAGGATCGAGGACGCCGTCTCCGCCTCGGCCCTACCCGAGCCCTCCTGGGCCGGGATCGCCACGCGGCTCTCCGACGACTTCGACAAGCGCGCCGGGGACGTCAGCAGGCGCATCAGCGAGCGGTCCATGTCCCTCGCCGGCGACATCATGGTCCGGATCGGCCTGGCGGCGGGGCTCGGCCTGGTCGCGATCGGGCTGTCCGTCTTCGTCTCGGTACGGTTCGGCCGCAGGCTCGCCGGCGAGCTGGTCGGCCTCCAGCGGGCGGCCCTCGACCTCGCGGACAGGCGGCTGCCGGACGTGGTCCGGCGGCTCCGCCGGGGCGAGGACGTCTGCTCGGAGGCCCCCGAGATCAAGGTCGGCAGCACCGTCGAGATCACCGGGGTCGCCGAGGCGTTCTCCTCCGTGCAGCGGACCGCGGTCGAGGCGGCCGTCGGCCAGGCCCGGATGCGCAAGGGCGTCAACAAGGTCTTCGTGAACCTGGCCAGGCGCAGCCAGTCCCTGCTGTACCGGCAGCTGGCCATGCTGGAGGCCATGCAGAGGCGGGCCGGCGACCCGGCGACCCTTGAGGACCTCTTCGGCCTGGACCACCTGACCACCCGGATGCGCCGGCACTCCGAGGGCCTGATCATCCTGTCCGGCGCCGCTCCCGGCCGGGGGTGGCGGAACCCGGTCACGATCTACGACGTGGTCCGCGCCGCGGTCGAGGAGGTCGAGGACTACCCGCGCGTGACGATCGGCGTCCCGCACGGCCCGTCCGTGATCGGCGCGGTCGCCACCGACGTGATCCACCTGGTCGCCGAACTGGTCGAGAACGCCGCGATGTTCTCTCCCCCGCACACCTCCGTACGCGTCCACGGCGACCTGGTCGCCAAGGGCTACGCCATCGAGGTCGAGGACAGGGGCCTCGGCATCCCCGCCGAGGAGACGGCGCGGCTCAACGCGCTGCTGGCCGACCCGCCGGAGTTCGACCTGGCCGACAGCGACCGGCTCGGCCTGTTCGTCGTCGCGCAGCTCGCCGCCCGGCACGGCATCCGCGTCTCCCTGCGGCCCTCCCCCTTCGGCGGCACCACGGCGATCGTGATGCTCCCGGGCGAGTTGGTGGTCGAACCGGTCGATCCCCGGTTCACCTACTCGGTCGAGGTCGAACGGGTGCCCCCGGACGGCGGCCTGCCCAAACGGGTGCGCCAGACCGTACCCGCCGAGCGGACCGCCGCCGGAGTCCCGGGCACGGGGACCCGGGAGACCCGCGGGGGCGGGACGGGCGAGGGCCCCGTCCCGAGCGGCGTGTCCGGGACGCTCCGCGACGGACGGCGGCGCGCCGGGCAGGAGGGTGGACCGTGACAGCGGAGCGTTCGCTCGACCGACCCGACCGACCCGACCGACCCGACCGACCCGACCAGCCCGACCGGTTCGACCGGTTCGATCAGGAGTCCGGCCCGATCGTCCGCCCCTACACGGTGACCCGCGGCCGGACCAGGCCCGCGGGAGAGCATTTCGACCTGATGGCCGTGGTGGTGGCGGTCAGGACCCCCCGCCGGGAGCTACAGCCCGAGCACCTGTCGATCCTGGACGCCTGCCGCGCGCCGATCCCGGTCGTCGAGCTGGCCGCGCGGACCGGCCTGGCGGTCGGGGTGCTCCGGGTGCTCCTCGGCGACCTGCGCGGCAGCGGCCTGATCACCGTACGGCCCCCCGCGCCCCCGTCGGCGGTTCCCCGCGAGAGCCTGCTCCGCGACCTGCTCGCCGGTCTCAGAACCCTCTGATCCCCCTGCCGCTCAGTCGGTGGCCAGGCGGGCGTGCCGCTCCACGTCGTAGCGGACGCCCTGGTGGCTCAGCTTGGCCCGCTCGATTCCCTCGGGCAGGAATCCGGCCCTGGTGGCCACCGCGCAGGAGGCCTCGTTGCCGACCCGGTGCCCCAGCTCCAGGCGGAACAGCCCTCGTTCCCCGAACGCCCACTCGGCCATCATCCTGACGGCGGCCACGGCCACGCCCCGCCCCCTGGCGCGCGGGAGCGTCCAGTAGGAGACCCAGCCGGTGCCGTGCGCGTCGATGTTGCTCACCGCGACGTTGCCCACGACCTCGCCGTTGGACACCACGGCGAACGCCCGCGCGTCGTCGCGGAACCCCCAGACCCCCATCCACTCCAGCGCCGCCTGGGCGGTGTCGATGGGCCGGGCCGCCTGCTCCGCCATGTCCGGGGAGCTGAACGCGTCGAGCACGACCGACGTGTCGTCGGGCCGCCATCCGCGCAACTCCACTTCCGTCATCCGTGCAGGGTAACGCCCGGCGACCGGCCCGTGAAGTGCGCCGACGCCGGACCGCTCACCTTCCCCTGCCGGAGAACGGACCGGACAGCGCCGCCCACCGCAGCAGCATGATGGTCTTCGCGTCGTCGATCTCCCCTGAGGCGATCATGTCCAGGGCCTTCGCGAAGGGCGGTTCCACCGCGACGGCGGACGGAGAGGAGAGGCCTCGCCTCACCCCGGGTCGGCGGGAGGCGACGCGTCCGGGGCGGACGGAGACACCGCCGGAGGCTTCGCGTCCGGAGCGGAGGCGGCCACGGCCCGCAGCGACGCGGGGACATCGGGGTCGAGGGAGAACGCGCCCGCGAGGCCGGTGATCGTCAGGATCCGTTCCAGGACCCCGTGGACACCGGCCAGCCGCAGGCAGCCCCCCGCCGCGCCCGCGCGCCGCTGGAGTTCCAGCATGGTCCACAGACCGGTGGAATCGCAGAATCTCAGGCGGGCGACATCGAGGACGAGGTGGCGCGCCCCGTCGTCCAGCTGCGCGACCATGAGGTCGCGCAGCCGAGGGCTGGACAGCTTGTCCAACTCACCGGCGAGCGCGATCACCGAGGCGCCTTCGCACCTGCGGACCGAGAGATCAAGCCGCGTCGTCATCCTCCACAATCCTTACGCCGGTTGCACCGAGGCTATTTTAAAGATCTTGGTGAGAAGGCGCTCTCCGACCAACCGCAACACGCCCGTAAGCGAATCGCGCCCTGGACATGGGGACCGCCCCGGATCCGGCTCGCGGCTCCCCCGTTGGGAAGGCTCCCACGTCGGGAAATCGTCCACATCGGATCGGAGGTCACAGATAGATCTAGAACCTGCGGGGCACTCAGCAGCTATGAGCGACGATTCGGAGAGCCGCGACTTCACCGTGAAGGGGTTCGGAGACGAACTTTCGGGACGGCCCAAGACAATGGGAGAGATAGCCGTGAATCTGGCGGTCAGCGAATCACTCGCCAATCACGGCCACCACGCGCTGGTCAACGCCCACGAGGCGGCGGCGAGCAGCCACCAGCTCATGGCCGAGGCGGGTGTGGGCGATGTGGACGAGCATCTGGATCTGGCGCGATGGCACCGCTGGTGCGCCATCGTCGAGGATCAGCTGGCCGACGAGGCGGACCAACGAACTCCCGCCAGACGGAACAAGCACGACTGAACCCGGCGAGCACACCGGGAAACGGGGACGGGACGCCGCGAAGATCGGCCGTCCCGGCTACGCGGCGTTCCGGTTCACGTCCCACAGCCACCCGCCGTGGGAGGAGCAGACGCCCTGGAGCCCGCCCGACATGCTCACCTTGCCGTCGACGCACATGACCAGGTAGCCCCGCCCGTTGGGGAAGTTCTCGATGCAGGTGAAAACCTGGCAGGCGCCGTCCGCGGGCGGGTACACCTTGGTCCCCGCGGGACAGAACGTGAATCCGTAGGCGTTGGGAGGCGCGCCGCAGAGCGGGCCGGTCGGGGTCACGGAGGGCGGCGGTGAAAGGGGCGGCGGGGGAGGCGACGGGGGAACCGATGGGGGAACCCGCGTAAGTGTCGGCATGGGCGTGGCGGTGACCGTCGCGGTGGCGGTCGCGGTGACGGTCGCCGTCGCGGTGGCCGTCACTGTCGCGGTCGCGGTGGTGGTCACGGTGGTGGTCACGGTCTCGGTCACCGTGATCGTGGTGGTCACGGCCGGGGTGGTGGGCCGCACGGTGACGGTCACCCGGGGTGCGGGGGTCGTCCGCGCCGACGGTGTCGTCACGGAAACGGAGGAGCTGCCGCTTTTCTTGTAGGTGCCGGTACCGAGATACGTTTCGTGCCAGGCCGTCCGCCCGGCACTCACCGACAGGCCGGTCGTCACCGTCCGGCACTTCTTCTCCACGCAGACACGTTGTTTCACGGAGAACCGCTTGGCGGTTCCGTATCCGTTCGTCACCTGCACCCTGAGGTAGGACTTGCCGCCGACCCTCGTCACGGAGGTCTTGACCACCCGCTTGGCCGGCGTCGCGGGAGCGGCGTTCACCCCGCCGTTCACCAGTGCGGAAGCGCCGCTCGCCCCCTTGCCCGCCTCCAGGAAGCCTCTGATCGCCTCCCTGCCCGCGCTCGCGGTGGGACCTGTGGCGGAGCTCACGGCCGAGGCGGAGAAGGTGTCCCGGACGTCGATGGCACCCAGCCAGCCGATGACGGCGATCATGGTGCCAACGGCCGCCACGGACAATATAAAAATTCTCATACCACCACAAATGTCCTGTATGCCAGAATTGCTGTAGATAAATAATTTATCAGCACTTATATCACTTCCCTCCGTTGATTTCAGCCGAACGAGACTGCCCCGACGGCACGCCTTTCATCGCGGGAAGGCGCCCGGCCGGACACCCGCGAACGGCGCCCGGCGTACGGTCACCTTCGCGGGTGTGACCTGCCGGGCGCCACGACGGGCCTCGCGTCAAGGAAGCAACAACCCCCAGTAGAGGGCCCACGGAACGAACATCGCCCCGCCGGCGAGCAGGAGGCCGAGCCGTACCCCCTCCTCCCGCGGCACCGAGGCTCGGGCGCGACGCCAGGCCAGCCCGGTGAGGACCGCCGCGACCACGCAGGCCACCGCGCAGGCCTGCAGCACCAGCCAGAGCACCGGGCGCCCCGCCAGCACGGGCCCGGGAGCGGCCAGCTTGCCGCCGGTCATCACCAGGTAGAACAGGTAGAGGCACGATCCGAGGACCGCCGCGAGCCCCGTGGCGCCGAGCAGCCGCGCGGCCCGGGTCACCGGAGGTCGCGACCGGCCGCGAAGGCGCCGCACCAGCGCGATCACCGGGTAGGCGGTGAAGGCGACCAGGATCAGCAGCAGGACCGCGAGCTGGACCGGCGCCGACTCCCACGGGGCGGGAGGATCCACCGGCACGGTCCGCGAGGCCTGCACGGGAGCGGGCCCGGACGTTCCCGCCGCCGGCGGCCTGCCCGCCGTGACGTCGCCGACCCAGGAGCCGACGAGGTCCGCGTAGCCGGGGGCGAGTTCGGGCGACCGGGTGACGCCGCCGTCGGGACTCTGGTGGGCGGCATGGTCCGCACCGGGGAAGAAGCGGAACGTGTAGTGCTTGTTGCCCCCCTTCTCCAGCGCCCTGGCGAAGATCGGCGGGCTCTCCTCGGGCGGGGTCAGCAGGTCGTGGGTGCCCCAGATGCCGAGCACCGGCTGGCGTACCGCGGCGATCGTCGGCTCGGGGTCGTAGTACGGCTCGGGGAACATGCCGCCGTCGGCGATCGTCCGGTACAGGTTGAACTCGGCCCGGTCGATCAGCGATCCCGAGACCTCCGCCTTGCGCAGCCCGGCCGCCACGGCCCAGGTCTGCTGCCGCAGCGGCGGCAGTCCGTTGGCTCCCACGAGCACGACGAAGGCGATGTCGCTCGACCGTGCCGCCGCGATGGGGACCACCCAGCCGCCCTCGCTGAGTCCCCACATGCCGACCTTCACCGGGTCGACGCCCGGCTGGGAGCGGAGCACGGCCAGGGCGGCGAGCGCGTCGGCGGCGAGCAGCGAGTAGGACCGTTCGAAGAGCGAGTAGCCCACCGACCGCTTGTCGTAGATCAGCACGGACATTCCCTGACGGGCGAACGCGACGGCCTCGCCCATCAGCTTCTCGCGGGGCGTGCCGGTGCCCGCGCCGTGCACCAGGACCATGCCGGGACGCGCGGATCCCGCGCCGGTGGGCGAGATGACCGTGCCGCGCATGGGGAGGTCCCCGCCACCGCGGAAACCCACCTCCGTCGCCGCGAGGCCGGGCGGGACGCCGGGGAGTGCGGCGCTCGCCGGGGCCGTGGTGGTGAAAGCCGCGGCCGGGGTGACGAGGGCCGGGATGGTGGCGGCAGCCGCGGCCGGAGTGGCAGGAACGACAAGGGCCGAGGCGGTGGCGGGAGCCGCGGACGTGGCGGCGGCGGTCGCCGGAACCGCGAGCAGGCAGAGGGCGGTGGTGGCGACCATCGCCCGGAGTCCCGAGGAGATCGGGGGGATTCTTCTCATATACCGAAGCTACTCTGCAGAGAGTTCTCGGCAAAGCTTTGTCTGCAGATATCGTTCTGCAGGACTAGGCTGCTCCTCATGAAGGATGACGAGCCGTTCCTGCTCGACGACCCCGGGAAGCTCAAGGCGCTCGCCCACCCCATGCGGCGGCTCATGCTGCGCCATCTCAACGTGCACGGTCCCGCGACCTCCACCACGCTCGGCGAGCTGCTCGGCGCGAAGACCGGCACGACGAGCTACCACCTGCGCCAGCTGGAGAAGTACGGCTTCATCGAGGAGGTCCCCGAGCGCTCGACCGGCAGGGAGCGCTGGTGGCGCAAGGCCAGAGGGCCGCGTGACCTGCGGCTTCCCAGGCCCGAACAGCTCGCCCCCGAAGACCGTCCCGCGCTCGCCGAGTTCCACCGGGTCGGCATGGAAGAGGACCGCGAGCTGATCGAGCGGTTCCCCGAGGCCTACCTGCGCGATCCCGAGTGGGCCACCGGATCGCGCGGCCTGGGCCGGATGACCAAGGCCGAGTTCAAGGAGTTCTTCGAGGCCTACGTCGCGCTGCTGATGAAGTACAGCCCCCTGCCCGAGGACGCGTCCCCCGGTGCGCGCCCCATGCACATCCGGCTCTTCGCCATGCCCGCCGACGAGGACTGACGGCGCCCGCCCGGGCCCTGCCGCACAGGGGCCCGGGCCGGTCCTCTGTGCGGCAGGGCCCGCGCGCGGGCCCGCGGCCGGCGGGATCGCGGACCCTCCCGCAAAACGGCCGTTCATGACTTTTGACCCATTGACGCCATGTTTCCGACAAGTTAAATTAAGTGTAGAAATAAGGCGTTGATTTACCGTTCCCCGTAAGTCGCCCTTCACCTGCAGTTAGACCTTCCACCCCCCGGATCCGCAGTGGAGACATGCATGAGAGGTCTGTTCCGTCCTGCCGCCTTATGGACTGCCACGGCAGTCGCGGCAGCTTTACTCGCAGTACCGTCGACCCCCGCCTTCGCCGACACGTTGCTGTCGCAGGGCAAGACCGCGACGGCCTCGTCGTCCGAGAACGCCGGCACCGCCCCGGCCGCCGCGGTCGACGGCAACGCCGGCACCCGCTGGTCCAGTGCCGCCACCGACGCCCAGTGGCTCCAGGTGGACCTCGGCGCCTCGACCAGCATCAACAAGGTCGTGCTGAACTGGGAGGCCGCGTACGGCAGCGGATACAAGATCCAGGTCTCCACGGACGGAACCGCGTGGACGGACCTGAAGACCGTCACCGGCGGTGACGGCGGGATCGACACCTGGGACGTCACCGGCACCGGCCGGTACGTCCGGATGCAGGGGGTCACGCGGGCCACCGGCTACGGCTACTCCCTCTGGGAGTTCCAGGTCTTCGGCCCCGACGGCGGCCCCGGCCCCGGCGAGCCGTGCGGGACCACCAACGCCGCGCTGAACAAGACCTACAGCGCCTCCTCGGTCCAGGGCGCCGGGACCCCCGCGAGCGCTGCCTTCGACGGCAACAACGGGACCCGCTGGTCCAGCGTGGCCAGCGACCCGCAGTGGGTCCAGGTGGACCTCGGCTCGGCGCAGACCCTCTGCAAGATCGACCTGAGGTGGGAGGCCGCGTACGCGAGCACCTTCAAGCTCCAGGGATCGACCAACGGCACCACCTGGACCGACCTGAAGACCGTCACCGGCTCCACCGGCGGTGTCCAGTCGCATGACGTGACCGGCTCCGCCAGGTACGTCCGGATGCTGGGCAGCGCGCGGGGCACCGGCTACGGCTACTCACTGTGGGAGTTCGCGGTGTACACCACGTCGGACGGCCCCGGCCCCGAGATCCCCGGCGGCGGGCCGCTGGGCCCGAACGTCCACGTCTTCGACCCGTCGATGTCCAGCGCCACCATCCAGAGCCAGCTCGACGCGGTCTTCACCCAGCAGGAGTCGGCCCAGTTCGGCACCGGGCGCCACGCCTTCCTGTTCAAGCCGGGCACCTACAACGTGAACGCCAAGGTCGGCTTCTACACCTCGATCATCGGTCTGGGCCAGAACCCCGACGACGTCACCCTCAACGGCGTGACCGTCGACGCGGGCTGGTTCAACGGCAACGCGACCCAGAACTTCTGGCGCTCGACGGAGAACCTGTCGGTCCAGCCGCCCGGCGGCACCAACCAGTGGGCCGTCTCCCAGGCCGCGCCGTTCCGCCGCATGCACATCAAGGGCGCGCTGAACCTGGCCCCCACCGGCTACGGCTGGGCCAGCGGCGGCTACATCGCCGACAGCAAGATCGACGGTGCCGTCGGCCCGTACTCGCAGCAGCAGTGGTACACCCGTGACAGCTCCGTCGGCGGCTGGGTCAACGGCGTGTGGAACATGGTCTTCTCCGGGGTGCAGGGCGCTCCCGCGACCAACTTCCTCGACCAGTCCTACACCACGCTGGAGAACACCCCGATCAGCCGCGAGAAGCCGTACCTCTACGTGGACGGAGGCGGCGCCTACCGGGTGTTCGTCCCGGCCAAGCGGACCAACGCGCGCGGCGTGAGCTGGGCGAACGGTTCCACTCCCGGCACCTCGCTCCCGCTCGGCCAGTTCTTCGTCGCCAAGCCCGGCGACTCGGCCGCGACCATCAACGCCGCGCTCGGCCAGGGCCTGCACCTGCTGCTCACCCCCGGCATCTACCACCTCGACCAGCCGATCAACGTGACCCGCGCGAACACCGTGGTCCTCGGCCTCGGTCTCGCGACGATCATCCCGGGCGGCGGCTCCGCCGCGGTCAAGGTGGCCGACGTGGACGGCGTGAAGCTCGCCGGCTTCCTGGTCGACGCGGGCACGCAGAAGTCCGACGTGCTCATCGAGGTCGGCCCGCAGGGGTCGAGCGCGGACCACGCCGCCAACCCGACCAGCCTGCAGGACGTCTTCGTCCGCATCGGCGGCGCCTTCGCCGGCAACGCCACCACCAGCGTCGTCGTCAACAGCGACGACGTGATCATCGACCACACCTGGCTGTGGCGCGGTGACCACGGCGAGGGCATCGGCTGGAACGTCAACACCGCCGAGACCGGCCTCATCGTCAACGGCGACGACGTCCTGGCCACCGGCCTGTTCGTCGAGCACTACCGCAAGTACGACGTCGAGTGGTACGGCGAGCGCGGCCGGACGATCTTCTTCCAGAACGAGAAGGCGTACGACCCGCCGAACCAGGCGGCCTACATGAACGGCACCACCAAGGGGTGGGCGGCCTACAAGGTCGGCCCCGCGGTCGACACCCACGAGGGCTGGGGACTCGGCAGCTACGTCTACTTCAACGTCGACCCGACGATCGAGGTGGAGAACGCGTTCGAGACTCCGGTGAAGCCGGGCGTGAAGTTCCACAGCCTGCTCACCGTCTCCCTCGGTGGCAACGGCCGGATCAACCATGTGATCAACGGTGTGGGCGGTCCCGCCTTCGGCACCGCGACGATCCCGTCCAAGCTCGTCTCCTACCCCTGAGGTCCTGAGCCCGCCTGATCAGCGGTGGTCACAGCGCTCTCCCCGCTGATCAGGCGTTCTACCCCACGCCGTGGGTCTCCGCCGCCGCGGAGGCCCACGGCCTCGCCGTTCTCAGGGGGCGGTGGCGCGGTAGCGCAGGCCGTCCATCAGCAGGTCGAGCAGGCGGCGGGCCTGGTCGCGCTGCGCGGGCTCCCCCGCGGCGAGGGACACACCGCCCATGCTCGCGAGCACGTCGACCGGATCGACGTCCGAGCGCACGGTCCCGGCGGCAGCACCCGCCTGGAGCAGCGTCGTCATCGCCTCGACCAGGCGGTCTCGACTCTGCGCGTACGGATTCCCGCCGGACGCGATGACCGCGCGCAACGCGTCGGCCATGCCGCGCTTGGTCGTCATGTAGTCGACGAAGCGGTCCATCCAGGTGCGCGTCGCCTCGTCCGGCGGCATCGCCCCCAGCAGGTCCGGCACGACGTCGCACAGCCTGTTCAGCTCGCTGCGGTACGCCTCCTCGATGAGCGCCTCGCGGGTGGGGAAATGGCGGTAGAGCGTGCCGATGCCGACGCCCGCGGCCTTCGCGATCGCGTCGAGCGTCACGTCCGGTCCGTCGTGGGAGAACGCGCGCACGGCGACCTCCAGCAGCCGTTCGCGGTTGCGCCGCGCGTCGGCGCGCAACGGTCGGGGGCCGGTGGCCGACACGGTTTCTCCTCGTCAGTCCCTGCGGACGTGGTAGCCGGCGCGCTGGACGCCGGGGGGTGACTTGCTAAGCGGAGGAAACTCCGCTTACAGTGGTTCGTAGTGGAGGGTCCTCCGTTTTCACATCGTACCGGCCGGATCCCCCCTTCGCACAGCCGAGCACATCGCCGACAGGACAGGCACGATCATGACTGAGACCGCACGTATCAGCACCCCGTTCACCGCCGTGTCCACCGCCGCCGAGGTCGTGGACGGCATCGACCTCACCGGCCGCCGCGCCGTCGTGACCGGTGGAGCGTCCGGCATCGGCATCGAGACGGCGCGGGCGCTCGCCGGGGCGGGCGCGGAGGTGACGCTGGCGGTACGCGACCTCGGCGCCGGAGAGCGCACCGCGAACGACATCATCGCGACCACCGGCAACAAGCAGGTCCTCGTCGCACCGCTGGACCTCGCCGACCAGGCGTCCGTGGCGGCGTTCACGGCCGCGTGGGACGGCCCGCTGCACATCCTCGTCAACAACGCCGGCGTCATGGCGTCGCCCGAGACGCGCACCCCGGAGGGCTGGGAGCTGCAGTTCGCCACCAACCACCTCGGCCACTTCGCGCTCGCCACCAGGCTGCACCGGGCACTCGCGGCGGCCGGCGGCGCCCGCGTCGTGTCGGTCAGTTCGAGCGCGCACCTGCGCTCGCCGGTCGTCTTCGACGACATCCACTTCAGGGAGCGCGCGTACGAGCCGTGGTCCGCGTACGGGCAGTCCAAGACGGCCAACGTGCTGTTCGGGGTCGAGGCGACGAGGCGCTGGGAGAGCGACGGCATCACCGTCAACGCGCTCATGCCCGGCGGCATCCGGACCAACCTGCAGCGGCACGTCTCCCAGGAGGAGCTCGACCGGGCGATCGCGGCGGCCGCCGACTCGGGCATCACGTGGAAGACGCCCGAGCAGGGTGCCGCCACGTCCGTGCTGGTCGCGACGTCGCCGCTGCTCGAAGGCGTCGGCGGGCGCTACTTCGAGGACTGCAACGAGGCGGGCCCGAACCTGCCGGGCACCCGCACCGGGGTCGCCGCGTACGCCCTCGACCCCGAGGCGGCCGCCCGTCTCTGGCAGGTGTCCGTCGAGACGCTCGCCCCGTGATCAGCGCTTGACCGTCACGACATATCCATGTACCAATGACAGCCGGCCACGATTTCCCGCACCGGGGAAACAAGAAAAGCAGCCATTAGAATTCCCTTATCGTTTTCGGCATGATGTTTTATTGGACCGTCGTCGTGCACGCGTTGTAATTTCGCCACAACGCTTATATCCGAGCCTCACGTTTCGGAGTGAACAATGCACACGACCGACCGTTCGTCGCCCGCGCGCCCCAGGAGCGGGCTCGCCGTCGTCGCCATCTGCTTCTTCACGATCGTCTTCGACGGCTACGACCTGATCGTCTACGGGTCGGTGGTTCCCAGCCTGCTCGGCGACCAGGAGTGGGGTCTCACCCCGGCGCAGGCGGGGGCCATCGGCAGCTACGCCCTGATAGGGATGCTGATCGGCGCGGTCGTGGCGGGCATGATCACCGACGTCGTCGGGCGACGAAAGATCATCCTTGTCAGCATCGCGTGGTTCTCCGTGGCCATGGTGCTGTGCGCCACGGCGTCGTCACCCGAGACCCTCGGCCTGTTCCGCTTCGTCGCGGGTCTCGGCCTCGGAGGTGTCGTACCGACGACGATCGCACTGACCGTCGAATACGCCCCGAGGAACCGGCGAAACCTCTACAACGCGCTCATGTTCTGCGGTTATCCGGTGGGCGGCTGCCTGACCGCGCTGGTGGCCATGGCGCTTCTCGCCGAGCACGGCTGGCGGGTGATGTTCCTGGTCGGAGCCGCACCCATCGTGCTGATCCTGCCGCTCGCGATCTGGCTGCTTCCCGAGTCGGCGAGCCATCTGCTGGCGCGGGGACGCCGAGCCGAGGCCGAGGCCGTGGCCGCCCGCTACGGGCTGGACCTCGGCGACGGTCGCGACGAGCCCGCCGGACCGCGCGCGGGGAAGGGTTTCACGCTGCCGTTCCGGCGGGGCTACCTCGCCGCCACCCTTCTCTTCGGAGCGGCCAGCTTCTGCGGCCTGCTGCTGGTCTACGGACTCAACACCTGGCTGCCGCAGATCATGCGCGAGGCCGGCTATCCCCTCGGTCCCTCGCTGCAGTTCCTGCTGGTCCTGAACGTCGGGGCGATCGCCGGCACCATCGTGATGTCGGCCCTCGCCGACAGGATCGGGGCCAAGGCCATCGCGGTCTGCGCCTTCCTGGCCGCCACCGTGTCCATCTACCTGATGAGCCTCGACCTGGGCACCGGCCTGCTGATGCTCTGCGTCGCCGTGGCGGGGCTGGGCAGCGTGGGCACCCAGATCCTGGTCAACGGCTACGTGGCGATCTTCTACCCGGCCTCGGGCAGGGGCTCCGCCCTCGGCTGGACGCTCGGCGTGGGCAGGGCCGGCGCGATCGCCGGTCCGCTCCTGGGCGGCTGGCTGCTGGGCTCCGGACTCGGGTTCGAATGGAACTTCTACGGGTTCGTCCTGCCCGCCCTGCTGGGCGCGCTGTTCGTCGCCGCGGTCCCGCGCCTCAGCCGCCACCGGAGGCGGACGCCGGTCGTCGAGGAGACGCCGGTGGAGAGTGGCGTGCTCGGCGGCATCCCGCTCCAGAGAGAGGCGCACGACCACCAGAACGTCATGAGGTGACGGGCCGGACGCCCACCCGCCGTCAGCCGCCGGCGCCGGGGCCCGCGGGAGAACCGGCGGACTCTCTCGGCCCGCCGGAAAGGATCATCCGGCGGGCCACCCCGGCCATCCAGACGAACGTGAAGGCGATCACCGTCGGGTTCTTGGCGGAGACGAGGATCGACGTCACCGGCTCCTGCCGCCACGAACCGCCGGTCGAACGCGCCTCTCGTACTTTGGGCCGATCCGAAGTGGTACCTGTTCTCGTACCATGAGGAGGTGCTCCCCCTTGTCCGCTCCGTGTGGGACGAGCCCCGCCCCCCCGACCCGCCGCCGCGGGTGTGGCGGGACTGGGTGCTCGTAGGGGTGCTCGTGCCGATCGCGCTGCTCGAAGGGGTGCTGCGGCCGGACCTTCCGTGGCGGGCCGTCGCGGTGGCGGTCACCGTCGGGCTGATCCCCACGTTGTTGTGGCGCCGGACCAGGCCGCTGCCGGTGGTCATGATCGTCTTCGGCGTCACGAGCCTGGCCCCGCTGCTGACGGGCGGCGACTCCGCGGAGACGTACACGATGGCCTATCTGCTGCTCGTGGTGTACTCGCTGTTCCGGTGGGGATCCGGGCGCGAGGCGGTGATCGGGCTGGCGATCATGCTCGTCGCGGTCTACCTCTCGATCGTCTTCGACCACCCCACCCCCGCCGACGTGGTCGCCACGTTCGCCGTCATGTTCTCCGCCGTCGCCCTGGGCGGAGCGCTCCGGTACCGGGCGCGGGCGAGGATGCGCGAGCTCGACCAGGTCAAGCTGCTCGAACGCGAGCAGCTGGCGCGCGACCTGCACGACATCGTCGCCCACCACGTCTCGGCGATGGCGATCCGCGCCCAGGCCGGCATCGCCACCTCGGCGTCGCGGCCGAACGCCGCGACCGAGGCGCTCCACGTGATCGAGGCCGAGGCGTCGCGCGCCCTCGCCGAGATGCGCGCCATGGTCCGCGTCCTGCGCCGGACCCAACCCGCGGAGCTGGCACCCGGCCGGCGCGTCACCGACCTCCGGCAGCTCGCGGGCCGGGGCGCGTCCGGCCCGTCCGTCGACGTGGAGATCCCGGACGACCTCGGCGACCTCCCTCCCTCGGTCGAGGCCGCGATCTACCGCCTCGCCCAGGAGTCGGTCACCAACGCCCGGCGGCACGCCCGCCACGCCACCCGCGTCGAGGTCCGCGTCACCGCCGACGACACGTCGGTGCGCCTGCGCGTGAGCGACGACGGCGACACCGGTTCCGCACGCCCGCCCGCGCCGCCGGGATACGGGCTCATCGGCATGATCGAACGCGCCGAGCTGCTCGGCGGCACCTGCGAGGCCGGACCGAACCCCGAGCGGGGCTGGACCGTCACCGCCGTACTGCCCCGGGCCGGGGCGACGGCGTGAGCATCCGGGTGCTCGTCGCCGACGACCAGGAGATCGTCCGCACCGGGCTCGCGATGATCCTCGACGCCCAGCCGGACATCGAGGTCGTCGGCGAGGCCGCCGACGGGCGGCGAGCCGTCGAGCTCGCGCGGCGCCTGCGCCCCGACGTGTGCCTGTTCGACATCCGCATGCCCGGCCTCGACGGCATCCAGGCCACCCGCCTCCTCGCCGGGCCGGACGTCGACGACCCCCTCGCCGTCGTCGTCATCACCACGTTCGACCTCGACGAATACGTCTACGCCGCGCTGAGGGCCGGCGCCAGGGGTTTCCTGCTCAAGGACGCCGGCACCGTCATGCTCTCCCAGGCCGTCCACGCCGCCGCCGTCGGTGACGCGCTCATCGCCCCGAGCGTCACCGCGCGACTGCTCGGCGCCTTCGCCGACACCGGGCCCACCTCACCCTCGCTGCGCCCCGTCGAGGCGCTCACGGACCGGGAGGAGCAGATCCTCGTCACCGTGGCACGGGGGCGGACCAACGTCGAGATCGCCGACGAGTTCCACATCTCCCTCAGCACCGTCAAGTCCCACATCGCGAGCCTGATGGCCAAGCTCGGTGCCCGCAACCGCGTCGAGATCGCGATGTGGGCCTACGAGACCAGGCGCCTTCGGGGCTGATCCGGGCGGCGAGGGGAACGGCTCGGACGGTGGCGCTCCATCGGCGGAACGGCCCGCCCGGAGCCCGCCGATCGTCCATCGATCGGGCGTACTTTCGGCTGATGAGTCCCTCGCGGGGGTCTTCTACCGTGATTCTCATGGCCCGGGACATCCTCGGCGCCACTTGGTCGGCGACGCCTCCGATCCCCCGGCACCGGTCCGTGGGCATGGCGCCCCGGCAGACTCGTACCCACCCGCGATGGATGAGGAGAATGCGTTGAAAGCGTTCGTCCTGCGCTCGTACGGCTCCCCCGACGTCCTCGATCTGACGGAGATCGACACCCCCGTTCCCGGCGACGGCGAGGTGCTCGTCCGGGTGCACGCCACCTCCGTCAACCCCTACGACTGGCACAACATGAGAGGCGAGCCGTACGTCGCGCGCCTGATGCCCGGCGCCCTGGGGTTTCGCGGCCCGAAGCTCGGCATCCTGGGCGCCGACATGGCCGGGCAGGTCGAGGCGGTCGGCGCGAACGTGACGGCGTTCCGCCCCGGCGACGAGGTGTTCGCGCTGCTCGAGGAGGGCGGCTTCGCCGAGTACGTGTGCGTCCGGGAGGACAAGCTGGCGCCGAAACCGGAGAACCTGTCGTACGAGCAGGCGGCGGCGGTACCGATGGCGGCGTGCACCGCCCTGCTGGGCCTGCGCGACGACGGACGGATCCAGCCGGGGCAGCGGGTCCTCGTCAACGGCGCCTCGGGAGGGGTGGGGACGTTCGCCGTGCAGATCGCCCGCGCGTTCGGCGCGGAGGTCACCGGCGTCTGCGGCACGGGGAACGTGGGCATGGTCCGGTCGATCGGCGCCGACAAGGTCATCGACTACACCAAGGAGGACTTCACCCGGGCCGAGCGGCGCTACGACCTCCTGCTGGACGTCGCGGGGGGCCGCCCGGTGTCGGCCTGCCGCCGGACGTTGACTCCCAAAGGGGCCTACGTCATCATCGGCGGACCGGGTGGCCGATGGCTGCGACCCGTCGGTCACATGTTCTCGGCCCTCGCGACCGCGCCGTTCGTGTCCCAGCGGACGGCCAGGACGGACGTGGTCCATTGCCCGGAGAACAAGAGGAACCTGGTGACGCTGACCGGGCTCATCGAGGCCGGGAAGGTCACCCCGGTCATCGATCGGGTCTACCCGTTCGAGGAGATCCGGGCGGCCGTCGAATACCAGGAGAAGGGGCACGTGCCGGGAAAGGTCGTCATCAAACTCTGAGACGACGGACCCGCCGCGCGTACGACGACCACCTCTCGCGGGCAGTCCGGCGGAGCCCTCCGTCGCCGGCGCATCCGGCACCCCGAAGTATGCTGGGCGCCCGTGCGGGACCGAGCGCGGACGATCAACGATCATGGATGCGGCCGTCACCACCTGCGGGATCACGGTCGCGAGCGGCATCGGCCGGACCGTGAGGACGGCCGGAGCAAATGGGCCGGACCGTGGAGACGGCCAGAACAAATCGGCCGGACCGTGGAGACGGCCGGAGCAAGAGGTGGACCGGCATGACGCCCAGCGGGATCTCGGACCCGGAACTCACCCTCGGCGCCCAGTCCGGGGACGTCGCGGCGCTGGGGCTGCTGCTGGAGCGCCACCAGGCGGGCATGCGCGCGGTGGCGCTGAGCCTGCTGGGGCACGGGCCGGACGCGGACGACGCCGTACAGGACGCGGCGCTGGTCGCGCTCCGGCGGATCGGCGACGTCCGGGACCCCGCCGCGGTGGGGCCGTGGCTGCGGATGATCGTCCGCAACGCGTGCCGGACGCGTCTCCGGGCCGCCCATGACACCCGGTTCCTCGACGAGCTCGTGCTGCCTTCCCCGGACGCGACCCCCGAGCAGGCACTGGAGCGGCACGCGCTGCGCGACTGGGTCTGGCGGGCGATCGAGGAGCTGCCCCCGCCCGTCCGGACGGCCGTCATGCTGCGGCACTTCAGCAGTCGCGTCACGTCCTACCAGGAGATAGCGGCGGCCTGCGCGGTACCGGTGGGCACGGTTCGCAGCCGGCTCAGCCAGGGGAGGGCCAAGCTGGCCGAGGCCCTGCGGGCGACCGCGGACTCGGCGCACGGCGACGCCGCCGAGCTGGCCGCGGCGAGCCGGCGGGAGGCCCTGGAGACCCTGGAGGCGGCCGCGCGGGGAAGGTTCGCCGAGGTCCTGGCCGAACGGTGGTCGCCGGAGGTCGCGCTGCTCGTCGGGGAGCGCCCGACGATCGGGCGCGAATTCCTGCTCAGGGGAATGGAGGGCGATCTGGAGGCCGGGGTCCGCCAGCACCTCGCCCACGTGGTCGCCAGCCGTGACATCACCATCTGGGAGATGGACATCGCCAATCCGGTGGAGAACCCGGAGCACTGCCCGCCCGCCGTGACCTGGCTCATGTCCCTCGACAAGGGGCGTGTCCACCAGCTGCGGCTCTATCATCCGCGGCCCTCCGGGCCGGCCCTTCACGATCCGCGGCCCTCCGGACCGGCCTGAGCACGGAACGGCGGCTCCGCCCGAGGCCGCGGCTGTGACCACGATCACAGGGGCCGGATCGAACTTACCCGCCGCCCCCGCGTCCTGCCGGTGTCAGTGACGACACCGCAAGACCGGAGATCCCATGAACGCCCTCGGCACGAACCCACTGTCGCCCGGCACCCACACCGTCGACCTGAACGGCATCGTCCAGCGCTACCACGTCCACGGCACCGGACCGGTGTGCCTGGCACACTCCGGTGGCCCCGGAGTGCTCTGGGAGTACATGAGGATGCCGGCGGTGGAACGGCACCTGACCATGGTGTACGTAGAGCCGATCGGCACGGGCGAATCGGGCCGCCTCGATACGCACCCCCACGGTTACACGCGAGACCGCTACGCGGAGGCCCTCGACGACCTGATCGACCACCTCGCGCTTCCGAAGGTGTACCTCCTCGGCCACTCGCACGGCGGTTTCGTGGTGCAGCACTACGCCCTGCGCCACGCCGGCCGGCTCGCCGGGATCGTCCTGTACGACAGCGCACCGGTCACCGGGGCCGAGCACTTCGCCGAGGCCATGCGCAACATGGAGGAGTTCACCCGGAGGAACGCGGGCAACCCCGAGCTCCAGGAGGTCCTCGACGCCTTCCGGTCGATCCCCGCCATCTCGAACGACGAGGAGTTCACCGCCACGATCCGCGGGCTGCTCCCGGCCTACTTCGCCGACTACTGGGGACGCGCGGAGGAGTTCGCGCCCCTGCGGGCCACGGTGAGCGGATCACACATCTCGGGCCTCGACGAGCACCTGGCCCCCGACGTCATCGACGACAGGGAGCTGCTGGGGGCGATCACCACGCCCACCCTGGTGGTCGTCGGCCGGTACGACGTCATCTGCGGGGTGCGCTGGGCACACGAGCTCGACAAGCTGATCCCCGGCTCCGAACTGCTCGTCCTGGAGAACAGCGGCCACTTCGGCCACCTCGAGGAGCCCGAGGAGTTCACCCGGGCGATCGCCGCCTTCGCCGCGTCCACCGCGTCCACCGCGTCCACCGCGTCCACCGCGGTATGACAGGCCCGCGGGCCTGTCATACCGCGGCCTGAGCCACCGGAGCCGGGCGGGACAGGGTTCCGCCCGGCCCTCCGGTCAGCCGCAGGCGGGCGAGATCGCGCCGGTGAGGGCCCGGTTGGCGTCGCGCACTCGCTTGACGTCGGGCTTCGGCGGCGGTCGGGCCGGCGGCGCGGAAGACTCCGGCACCGCCGGGGCCGCGAAAACGGCCGGCCTCGCACCCGGCCCGCCAGGTGTCCCGGCATCCTCGGGAGCGTGCCTTCACAGGCCTTTGCCCCTGGCGCGGAAGGCCGCGGTCTTGACGCGGTTCTGGCAGGTGGTGCCGCAGAACCGGCGGGTACCGTTGCGGGAGACGTCCACGTAGACCCGGTTGCAGTGCGGCGCCGTGCACACGCCGAGACGGTCGTGATACTCGCTCCCCAGCACGATCGCGAGACCGGTGGCACAGCTCGCCGCCCAGTCGCCCGCCATGGTGCCACCCGGGCCGTGGAAGTGCAGGTGCCACGGCTCCCCGTCGTGGCGTTCGAGCATCGGCCGGGCCCGGGTCTCCTCAAGGAGATCGTTGACCCGCAGGGCGGCGACGTCGACGTCTCCCCTCGTGACGGCGTCGAAGACCACGCGCAGCCGCGCCGCGATCTCGACGAGCTCACCGGCCTCCGTCTCGGTGACCTCCCGGTGGTCCGGGTGGCCGGTGCGCAGGCCCTCCGTGGCGGCGGCGACGAGATCTCGTGGCGGCGGGAAGTCGCGGCCTCGCCTCTCTCCCGGGGTCAGCTCGTTGACCAACCCCACCGCCACCCGAACGATCGCATCAGCGTGACTGTTGAAGTCCACTTGACCAGTTACATCCTCGCGTTCTAGCTTGTAACTGGCATAAGTCTATACGACAGTTACAAGGAGACTATGGTGCTCACCCACGATGCCGCACTCGAGTGGATCGCACGCTGGGACCGCCAGCAGGAGGGCTACCTGCCCGACCGCGAGGAGCGCTTCACCGCGCTGATCGACGCCGTCGAAGCGACGGGCCGCCCCGACCCGCTGGTCATCGACCTCGGCTGCGGACCGGGCTCGCTGTCCGCCCGCCTCCTGGAACGGCTGCCCAGGGCGACAGTGATCTCGGTCGACGCGGACCCCCTGCTGCTCGGCCTCGGCCGGGCCGCCTACCCGCACCTCACCTTCGTCTCCCTCGATCTGCGCACCCCCGGATGGACCGAGTCCCTGGGCCTGGACGGACCGGCCGACGTGGCGGTGAGCACCACCGCGCTGCACTGGATCTCTGGACCGGACCTCCGGAAGATGTACGCCGAGCTGGCGACCGTGCTGTGTCCGGGCGGCCTCCTGCTCAACGGCGACCACATGGAGACCGACGACACCACTCCGGCCATCGCCCAGCTCGAACGCACCGTGCACGACCGGGAGACCCGGCGCACGTTCGCCGGCGGCCACCCCGAGGACTGGCGCCAGTGGTGGGAGGCGGTCGCCGCGGATCCCGCCTTCGCCGAGCTCCGCACCGCACGCACCACCGCGGGCGCCGACCATCACGGCTCGGAGTCCTCCCTGCTCTCCGAACACGTCGACGCCCTCCGCGATGCCGGATTCGCCGAGATCGGCACCCTCTGGCAGCGCGGCAACAACCGTCTCCTCTGCGCCGTCCGCGACTGATCCGGCCACCGGCACCCCCGCGGCCCGCCGCCACTGCCCATGGACGAGACCTTCCCGTACCATCCCTGCATGTCCCCTCGCATAGCGGTCATCGTGCTGGCAACCGTGCTCGCCACCGGAGCCGCGCTTCCTCCCCGTTCCGTCCGCGGGGACGTCAACGGGGACGGCGGGGCCGACCTGGTGGTGGGCGGCGCCGGTCCGCTCACGATCCAGCCGCTGAAGGGCAGAGCGGCGGTCCGGGACCAGCGCGCGACCGCGCTGTCGACGGGCGACTTCGACGGGGACGGCCTCGCGGACGTGGCGGTCGGCGCCGGCGGCACGGTCACCGTCCTGTACGGCCGGCGCGCGGACGGCTATGTCGGCCGGACCGGCCGATTCACCCCCGGCCAGGGCGGTATCCCCCGGCTCGGCACCGGCCACGGCTTCGGCAACGCGCTGACCACCTCCGACCTCAACCGGGACGGCTACACCGACCTCGCCGTGGGGGCGCCGGAGACCACGCTGGACAGCGCGGCGACGCGCGGCGGCGCCGCCGTCGTCCTGTACGGCTCCCGCCGCGGTCTCACCTCCTCCGGGGCACTGCGCCTCAGCGAGAACACGCCGGGAGTGGTCGGCTTCAGCCAGCACAGCCGCCTCTTCGGCGCCGCGCTGGCGGCCGGAGACGTGACCGGAGACGGATACAACGACCTGGTGGTCACCGCGCCGTCCGGACGGCCGGGATACGACATCGGTGGGGCCGTCCACGTGTTCAAGGGGTCGGCCAGAGGCGTGACGACCGCCGGAGACACCATGGTGACCAGCGGAAACGTGGACGGCCGCGTCATGGACGCGCAGGCGTGCGCGGGTGGTCCCGACGGTGCCGACAACAGGGCGAACACCGCCAGGTGCACGCGCGAGCCGTTCGGCTGGTCAGTCCGGGTCGGCCGTTTCCACGGCGGCAAGTACGCCGACGTGGTCGTCGGAATCGGCACCGGCAGGCTTCTCGTCCTGCGAGGCGGTCCCGCGGGCGTCGACAGGCGCCGGCTGAAGACGCTGGCCCTGCCCGGCATCACCGGGACGAGCGACCCGGCCAACGACCACGCCGGCTCGCTCGCCGCCGGCGACGTCGACAAGGACGGCTACACCGACCTCGTCGCGGGAGCTCGCGGCCGGGGCGAGGTCGCCGTCCTGTACGGCTCCGCCACCGGGCCGCGCCGGCCGGACTGGGTCGGGAAGGGCGGGGCCAACGTGGCACTGCTCGACGTGGACGGCGACACCGTCCCGGAACTCGCCACCACCGACGGAGGCTCCACCCGGGTTCTCTGGATCAAGAACGGCAGGGTCGCCAGGACCACCGCTCTTCCCCTGAAAGGCCGGCTGATCGCGCGCTGACCGGAGCCGACGCCGAAGCCTGCGCCCGAGCCGCGTCACCTGGTCACCCGGCACGCAGGCATCGCCGGCCCAGCACGCCGAACCACAGCATGATCGGCAGGTGAAGGGCGTACCCGAGCTGCTCCATCGCGACCGACGGTCCCTGCACGCCGGCCGTCCACGGAAGCGCGACCGCGACCAGCCCCGGGAGCGCGACGAGCACACCGGCCCGGCGAAGCCCCGCGGGCATCGGGACACCGATCGCGGTGGCGACGGTGGCCGCGACCCACAACAGCCCGGCCAGGTTGACCATCCACTTGGCGGTGAGAAGTACCGCCGCGGCCACGGCGGCGGCCTCGGGAACGGCGGTCAGCCGGGTCACGGCGAGATTGCCGGCGTCGTGGAGCATGCCCGCCAGCCCGGCGGCCGCCAGCAGCCCGCCGGCGAGCACCACCAGATGCGGTCCGGGCGCCTCGGCCGACCCGGCGGCCATCACCAGCCCCGCGGCGGTCAGCGCCAGCCAGCCCAGCACGTCGAGGGCGAGCTCGGCCAGGTGCAGCCCGACGTGCTCGCCCACCGCGGACAGCGCGGCGGCGGGATCGGACGGATTCAGGGTAAGCCCCGATGGCACCACGACGGCCGCACCGGCGACCATGGCGATGAGCGAGCACAGCAGCAGTACACCGGTGAGCCGGTTTCCAGGGGTCGAGTCGGTCATGGACGGTGACGCTAGAACCCTGACGCAAGGACAAGGTCAACACGAGAGGTCGAGATGTGGCGGATCGGACAACTGGCGCGCATGACCGGCGTCTCGGAACGCACCCTGCGCCACTACCACCACATCGGGCTGCTCATGCCCGCCGCGACAGACCGCGCCACCGGCTACCGGCGGTACGGCGTGGCCGAGCTGTCCCGGCTCGAACACATCCGCGCGCTACGACGTCTCGGCCTGTCGCTGCGTCAGATCCCCGACCTGCTGGACGCGCCCGAGGCACAGGTGCGGCAGGCCGTGGCCGAGGTCCTGGCGGGCATCCGGCGTGACATCACCGCCCTGGCCACGACCGCGGCTCACGCGGAGGACCATCTCGCGACGCCGATGTCGATCCTGCCGCAACAGGCCACGGTGGGCCCGCGCCACCTGCGCGTACGCCACCTGCGCCTCGATCACCCGGCCGAGCTGGCCACCGTCTGCCCGGCACCGCCCGTGACCCTGCTGACCTGGCTGCTCCGGCCCCCGACCGGCGGATTCGCCGCGGCGGTGACCACGGACCGGGGCGGGGAGCGGCTCGTCCTGCCCGCCCGTGCCGTCGTCCGCGCCGTCGTCCCGCCCGCCGGTGTGATCCAGGCCGGGCAGGACCTGTTCGGCTGGCTGGACCGTCACCACCTGGACATCGCCGGCCCCAACGTGGAAGAGCACCTCACGGACGACGACGGTGCGCGGGTCACCGTCCTGGAGATCTCCGTACGCCCGCGCCCGCGCGACCCCGCCGGTTGACGGGGGACCGTCGCGTCAGCATCGATCGTCGGCGAAGGCCGCACGCGGATCGAGGAGCCGGCCTCGCGCGTACTCCTCGTCGAAGGCGTCCGGGCCGAGCGCCTCGACGGCGGCGGCGCGCACCTTGGCGAGGTCGGCCGCGTCGTCAGGATCCGGTACCTGGCCGAGCGACGCGAACGCGCCGTCCGCGACTCCGGCCAGCCGCGCCGCCCGCGCGTGATCACCCTCGGCCGAGGCGTACGCGGCGCCCGCCACGCAGACGTACGGCACGAAGTCGGCCCAGCCGTTGCGGAACACCCGCTCACGGCCCTCGGCGAACAGCTTCCTCGCCGCGTCGAGATTGCCCAGGCCCAGCTCGCAGAACGCGAGGTTGTGATATTCGGAGTTGACCGTCTCGGGCCGGCCGAGCGCCTCGTTGAGGGCGATGCTCTCCCGGTACAGATCCCGAGCCCGGAGCAGGTCTCCGGACATGCGCGCCACGGCGGCCAGCACGTGCCTCGGCCGTTCCTCGAGGCCGCGGTCACCGGAGCGCAGCGCGACCGCGAGCGCCTCCCGGGCCCGCGCCTCTCCGCCCGGCAGGTCACCACCGCGGATGGCGACCCGGGCCAGGCTGTACCGGGCCTCCACCTCGCCCGCCGCGTCACCGGCCGCCTGGGCCCGCTCGATCTCGGCCTCGCTCATGCGCACCACGGCGTCGCTCTCACCGCGCCGGAAGGCCGCGCGCACGTTCTCACTGAAGTTCATGAATCCTCTTCCCCGATCGGGCTGTCTTGTCCGTCACCGTGCTTCGAACACGGTCCACTTCTCCACGGGGCGGAAACCCATCGACTCGTAGAGCGGCCGGCCCATCGCGCTGGTGTGCAGGTAGGCCGCGTCCGCTCCGGCCGCGATGCCGTCCAGCAGCACGGTCTCGGTGATCGCCCGGCCCAGGCCGCAGCTCCGTGCGGCCGGGACGACGGCGATGTTGAACACGCCAACCACACCGGGGCTCCGGATCCCGAGCCCGGTGCCGGTGGGCCGTCCTGACTCCTCGGCCAGATAGCCGGTGATGGGGTCGGCGTCGAGCACGCCACCGCCCATCAACGAGCCGAAGACGCCCTCGGGAGCTTCGAAGCCCTGGGTGAGAGCGTCGGTGTAGAGATCGCTCTCGGCCGCACCGACCTGGCGTACCGGCTTTCGCTCCGCCGCGCCGGTCCGGAACACCATGTCGCCCGCGGCGCAGGCCAGCAGCCACAGATCACTGCGTTCGACCAGCCCGTGCCCGGCCGCGAGGCCGGCGACCTCGTCGCCCGCCTCGCCCCGAACCATGATCGACCATGGCGCGCCCTGCCTGCCGACCTCGGTCGCCATCTCGTCGAGCGACTCGCGATCCGGTTCCGGTGCCGTGTCGTAGGCCGCGTTCAACGTCGCGACGCCCGCGTGGGTCACCGCCGCGCGGGCGGTGCCCCGCTCGGCGTACCAGCCCATCGGCGTCACCTCGCAGAGGAGCTCGATGGCGTCGAAGTACGCCGCCGCCATCCGATCGGCGGTGGTGTCCATGGCTGTCTCCCTCGTGTTCTCCATGGTCAGCGGCGAGCCGCGGGACTCGTCGCTCGGTAGAAGAACGGTACCGGCCGCTGCTCAAGCGGCCTGCAGGCGCATCCGGTCAAGGACGGGCTCGGCGACCTCGCGCTCATTCCCGGCAAGGTCGACGTCAAGCGCCTCATCGACCCGAGCTTCTCGGACGTCCTGAAGTGAGGTTCGGGCCACGGCGGCCGACCACCGTGGCACCCAGCAGGCGGTCGTGAAGGACCCGGCCTTCCGGATCGAAGAGCATCCACACCCCGACCGCGAGAAGGCAGGGCAGCCCGATGCCGGGCACGAGAGCGAGGAAGGGGAAGACAAGCGTGCGAAGAGCCGCCTTCCCCGCTCCCAACCGTCCGCCCGTCCGCGCGTCGATGACGCGTACCCCCACCATTCGCTTGCCCAGCGTCCGCCCCCACAGGACGTGCTGCACCCAGACGTAGAGGAACAGCCCTGCCAGGACGGCCACTTCCCCGGGCCGCACTCTGTCCGGGGGCACGTGATCCCCGGCTCGCTCCAGGAGCCCGGCACCCATGCGGGGTGCGAAGCCGACGCCGATCAAGTATCCGGCCGTCCCCGCGACGGCGCTGAGGACCGTGGCGACGATCAGGTAATCGGCCAGGGCCGCGATCGGCCTGCGCCACATCATCCCGGCCCGGGACGCGGCAGGCTCGCCCCCCGTGATGGGCCGCACCGCCCGGGACGCGGCGAGCACCAGCGCCGCGGCCACCAGGAGACACAGCTGGGTGATTCCCCAGGCGTCGGCCACCGCTCCGAACCAGTCAGCGCTGAACAGCGGGATCGTCTCGCGGCACATGCCCCGCTCACTGTGCAGCGAGGCGAGAGGCCCGACGGCCGCGTTCAGGACGAGGAGTCCCGCCACCCGCCGGCCCGCGGTCGCGGGATCCCCGCGGACGAGACACGCGAGAAGTCCGAGGAGGACCACCAGAGCCGGAACCGCCCACCCCGTCGCGATCTCCATGACCGCTTCGAGGTCACCACGGAGCGGGGCGAGCGGTGACAGCGTCGATCCGCTGCTGAACTGGCACACGTACCCGTAGATCTGGGCGGTCTCCCCATGGAGCTGGGCGTACTCCTCAAGGCTGAGTCGCTCGCGCCACAGTTCCCACGTCGGGAAGGCCGTGACAGCCGCGGCCGCCACCCACACCGACAGCGCTGACCGCGACAAACGGGAAACCCGCGACACCATGATCCTTTCGCCCCGGGAGCGAAACCCTACCGGCATTCCGGTGAAGCGCTCCAGATCCTGGCCACCACGGCGATGAGTCGCGAAGTCATCCGGTAGGCGGTGTCAACGCCCGCGATCTTCAGTCTTCGCCGGGACGGACGAGCCCACTCTCGTACGCGAAGGCGATGGCCTGTGAGCGGTCGCGCAGCTCCAGCTTGTCCAGCACCCTGCCCAGATGCGTCTCCCCGAGATGGAGCCTGGCGGCGATCTCCGAGTTCGACAACCCCCGGCCGACGAGGGCGAACACCTCGGCCTCCCGGCCGGTGAGCCGGTGCCGCTGGGACGCCGGCTTCTCGTGCGTCATCCGCTACGACTTCATGCGCTCCGCACCCACCGTGGAGGTACGGCCCGCGGAGGTGCGACTCTGACCGGTCGGCCGCCTGCGGATGGCCCATTCGGCCACGGCGAGGTTGATCACCCAGCCGGCGGCCACGAGCAGCGCCCTGGGGAACTCGCCGGGTGTCCCGAGAATCAGGAACCAGGGCAGGTGGGTCAGCGCCTGCGTGCCCGCGCCCAGGCCGATCGCATAACCGCGAATCATCCAGGCGCGGTGCCGGGCGATATCCCGCCGCCGGATCGCGGCGAAGGCGAGAACGATGGACAGGAGCATGGCCGAGCCGAACACAAGCCGGATCCCGGCGAGGAGATCACCGTCGCCCTCAGGCCGGGGATAGAACAGCGTCATCCACAGACCAGAAAGCGCCGCGGCGATGCCGCAGAGGACCAGGACCCGCCCGGCGGCGCGGTGCCGGCCCGGCCTCCGGCGGCGGAAACGGGGAGCGAACTGGAAAGCCCCCAGGATGGTGTACACGCTGACACTGAGGATGTGCAGCACCACGGGCAGGGGTGCCGCGAAGAACCGCGCGTTTCCCGGCGTGATCTCCGCGCCGGCCGTCAGCTCGGTCAGGCGGGCGGCTCCGGCGATCATTGGAACGGCGCCGAGCAGGATCAGCGCGGCGGGCAGGAGCCAACCCGACCCGGCGGAGGGGGTCGTGGCGACTTCGGCACGGGCACGGACGGTGAAAGTCTCCGCTGTCTTCCGCTCATCCGCCGGCCGGCCGCTTCGCGGCGGCTGCGAGGACAGGAGGTGTCCTGTCGGGCTCTCATCGGTCATGGTCCGATCGTGACAACCGGGACGGCGGCGGTTCATCGGGAGAACGGCCTGACCCGAGCCGGCCGATCGTCCACTGACAAGGCGTACTTTCGGCCGGAGTCCCGCGAGGCCGTCAGTCCCGTTGGCACCACACGGACGGGTCACCTGGCTTGACGCCGGTGCCGCCGATCCCGCGACGGCACGGTCAGGCTCGGCCTTCGTCGCCGAGGTCTGCGCGTCGGCGTCGCCGGCCGAGATCCTGGGTGGTCAAGATCAGATCATGTTCGGCGGCCGGTGCCGGGCAGCGGTCCCAGGTCACGCACGACCCTGCCCTCGATGTTGCCCACGAGGGCCACGCGGTCGATTATCAAAAAGAAAAGTCGGGGGTTAACAGATCTTATGGCAGCCGTCACACTGACGATGTCGTCGCGAGTGGCGCCCTTTCGACGTGAATCGTATTTCCTTGTTCCTTGGTTTCGAGCCGAGACGTGGGAGTTGACTCATGCGCTCATCGTTGTTGCGCGCGTTGACGGCGGTGGTCATCGCGGCCGCGGCGGTTCTCGTGCCGGCGGGGCCCGCGTCCGCGGGAATCTGGCAGCTCACCGACGGGTTCGAGCCTTCGACGAACCCGGCCTCCAGATGGACGTTGACCGCGAACGGGCATTGCGGCGGGCCCACGTTCGGCGGCCCGTCGAGCACGCCGCGTACGGGGAGCGGCTGGGCCAGCATGATGGCCTTCACGGCGCGCGGCTGGTGCGCGCTCGGGCGAACCATCCATCTCACGCCGGTGAGCATTCACCCGGGGGCACGATGCACCGCCGGCGTCTGGACCGAGTTGTGGGGGAACGAGGCCTCGTTCAACCTCGAGGTGATCGACCCCGACACGTGGACGTACATCGCGTTGAAGTCGATCACCCAGGACTGGGTCCACGGCTGGGAGCTCCAGACAGTGAGCTGGACCGCGCAACGCTCCGACGTCGTGCTGCGACTCACCGTGGGGCAGCAGCATCCGTACTGGCACGCCGCGCAGGTCGATCTCGACGACGTCGTGGTGCAGTGCGCCTACTGATCGGCTGAGCCCTCCGGCCCGGTCGGCACGCGATACATGATCACCGGACGTGAAAGCGGCCCCCGAGCGGCCGGAGGTCTCAGCTTGTCGTTTGACCTCCGAAGTCCCTCACAGCCAAACGTGATCTCGGAGGTTGAACAACAAGCTCAGACATGGACCACCTCCACGGTTTTCCCGCACAGGTTGCCCATGTCGTCCTCATCGGATGTCAGAACGACGACCGGGCGCACCGAACGCAGTGCGGTAGCCGCGACCACGGCGTCGATGGCGTACTTGTGACCGTGCAGACGTGCGTCTCGGAGCAACTCGATCGCCCGTGACGAGATGTCCTCCGTCACAGGCTCGATCTTCAGGCGTGACAGGTACCACCTGAGACGATCGCTTTTGACGCGAACGTCTTGCGCCTCGATCGGTGTCATCGCGCTGACCACAACCCGAAAGTCGTTGTCCTGGGCCTCCCGTACGAACGCGGTCACCCGCCGGTCGGCCTCACACCATTTCACGAGTCCCTCGCAGTCGAGGACCACAGTGCCCGCGCTCAGCCTGCTTCGTGCACGCGTCACCCGTCCTCCTCCTGGAGTTCGGGCGCCGACTTGACGCGGCGGAACAGCGCCGCCGCCTCGTCACGCAAGGACTGGGGGATCGGCCCGGAAGCGGCCTCATTCTCCTGAAGGGCCTCCTCCAAGAGATCCCGCTCGATCTGGCGCTCCACGGCGGCGTCGACATAGGCGGAGAACCCGCGGGCTCCGACCCGCTCCCTGACGGCGCGAATGTTGCCCGCCCTCAGGGAGACACTGACTTTGGCGGCCGGCCCGTCTCCGGGAGCGAACTCTCGCTCAGGCATACCCATGGAATTATCTTACTACTTGAAGTAGCAAAACACTGGTCATAGCCCTGCATGAGAGTTCGACCGCTACGTATGGCCATGCCTCGCCGGAGGTCAGCCCGACCGGGCAGCCAATCCCGCAGTAGCCGCCGGGGTTCTTGAACAGATACTGCTGGTGGTAGACCTCTCACTCAGGCAATAATTCCTGCGGAGGTCCCCATGGCACAGGTCGGCTCGGCTGTCCCCGTCGTCTCCTACGCTCGCATCTCCGCGGACATCAGGAGAGACGAACACGGAGTTCAGGACCAGCACAAGCTCAACCGCGAGACGGCGGCGCGACAGGGCTGGGCCGTGGTCCACGAGTTCACGGACAACGACAAGTCCGCGGCCAAGGCCGACGTGGTCCGTGACGGCTTCGAAGCGATGCTCAAAGCGCTTCGTGCCGGTGAGCTTTCCGACGGTACGGCGGTCCAAGGTGTCGTCATCGTGGCCGAGGACCGTCTTGCCCGCCGTCCAGGTGACTACGAACGCTTCGTAGAGGCGATCACATACCGGGACGGCCGCGTGTTCGCCGACGCACGTGGGATGAAAGACCTCTACAGCGAGGACACCGAGAGCATGGGTCTCTTCGGCGCGGTCATCTCCAAGATGGAAGTCCGGAAGATGCAGCGCCGGATGCGCCGCTCACACCGGACGCGCGCGGAACTGGGAGTACCCGTCGGCGGAACGCGCCCCTTCGGCTGGCTGCCCGACCGCCTGGCGCTCGACCCTCGGGAAGCTCCCCTCGTACGGCAGGCAGCTATGGATGTCATCAGCGGCCGCTCGCTCAACTCGATTGTGGGCGAATGGCAGAGAAAGGACATCAAGACATCCCTTGGCAACAACTGGAGCTCACGGTCCCTGAAACTCATGGTCACAAATGCTCGGCTGTGCGGTTGGAGAGAACTCGACGGCGAGCTCGTACGAGATGCCTCGGGAGACCCGATCGTCGGCCAGTGGCAACCGATCATCACCTCTGAGCAGTGGATCGCGATCAAGAACATCTTCGAGGCACGGAAGGGTCATTACATCTACCCCGACGGAAGAGTCGGCGGCATCCTCGCAAGAGACTTCAAGGAACATCGGTACCTCCTGACCGGCTTCCTGCGTTGTGGACGCACCAAGCCCGATGGCTCGATCTGCAACGCCTCCCTTCGTGTCACCCGTGTGAAGGAGTGTGTCCAGCACATCTACTCCTGCCCTGCCAAGACGGTGGGTGGTTGCGGTGGGCTCGGCAGGCGTGGAGACATGGTTGACCTGTACGTCTCCGAAGCCGTTCTGGCCAAGCTCGAAGAAGTTCAGATAGCTGCATCCGTCAGTCCTGCCGAATGGGAAGGAAAGCAGGAATACGAGGACACGAAAGCTCGTCTCGAAGAACTCCGCAGCCAGTGGGCCGCAGGGAACATAAGCAACGAATTGTTCTTCTCCACAGCGCCTGACCTTGAAAAACGCATCAGCCGTCTACGCGCGGAAGGGCAGAACTTCACGGCGTCCGCCGAACGTCATCTGGCCCGATCCACCACGGACGTGGTCGAGATCCGGCGACGCTGGTACCTCACCGAGGAAGAGGGCGGCCTGCCCCTGTCCATCAAGCGGTCGTACATCCGCGAAGCCCTGCATGCGGTGATCATCTATCCCAGCGGCGGAGGTCGTAGGCCCTTCAATCCCGATCTCCTCGAACCGGTCTGGCGGGAGACCTGAGTCTCAGGACGTCCTTGGACGTCTTCCGCGAGCAGGCGAGCCGTTGCCCTTACCTAAGGGTGACGGCTCTCTTACTTCATGCCCGGTGTAGCCGGACGTCACAGGATTTCAGAGGACGCATACGGACGTCAAGGGACGTCGACGGACGCCCCTGCACAGCAGGAACGCGCGCAGTCCATGAGGCTTATTTAGCGGCTTCCGGTGGTAAAAGAATAAGTAATCAAAACCGCGCCACGAATGAGGGAGACAGCGAGAAAACGGCCTGCGGCCCAATCCGAGCGTGTAAGAGAACCGGGCAAGACCACATCCCCTAGACAGCCGTTCCGCTGGAAGCACCCGGCCCAGTGGTAGGCCGGCAACGCACGGCACGCTCGCCGGTCATCGTCGCAGCAGACACTCCATTTCTCCTCTCGCTGGCAGCACCACGACTCGCCACCGGTTGTCTTCGGCATGTTCGCGATACTGCTCGCCCTTTCCCGTCCGTCGGCGACGGTTCCCTACTCGGAAAGGAGGCACTACGAAGTCCCTACCACCCACCGCGCAGGCCCAGGAGTGGGGCAGGCGCCAAGCAGCCCGATCCCCCCGGTGGGATCGCGATAAGTGGCGACGCGTCGCCACTGTCTTCGGTGTCGAGATCAGCGACGAGATCTCCGACACCGCCCCGGAGCGCGGTGGGAGGGACGCCGCATGAGCAACGGCCCCTCCTTCTCCCCTGATGTGCTCGCCGCCGTACAGCGCGCGGCCATGCCGGACTTCGACCGGTGGCAACGCATGGTGTACGCCACTGGCGGCTGTGCCCAGCCTGTCCGGCTCCACGGCGAACGCATCACCGTGGACGCCGGAACGGGCGAGATCCTGGACGTCTACCGAACGGCCGACGAACCCACCGGTTTTCTGCTGACCGCATGCGGCAACCGCCGCGCGTCCCGTTGCCCTGCCTGCTCGGCCATCTACAGGGACGACACCTATCACCTGATCATCTCGGGATTGCGCGGCGGTAAGGGCGTCCCCGAGGAGGTGAGCGGGCATCCCCGCGTGTTCGCCACCTTCACCGCCCCATCCTTCGGCGTGGTCCACGCACACCGGTCAGGCGAGAACGGCAAGCCGTTGCTGTGCCGTCCTCGGCGTGATCGTCCGGTGTGCGAGCACGGGCGACCGGAAAGCTGCGGCGCACGCCATGGCAGCGATGACCCCCAGGCGGGGCAACCCCTCTGCGTGGACTGTTACGACTACCGCGGTGCGGTGTTGTGGAACGCACACGCGGGCCGGCTCTGGCAGGAGTTCACCAAAACCGTCCCCTCGGCCCTCGCCCGATTGCTCGGCGTCAGCCGTACCGAGCTACGCCGGACGCTGCGCCTGTCGTACGCCAAGGTCGCCGAGTACCAGGCGCGCGGCCTGGTCCACTTCCACGCGGTGATCCGCCTCGACGGTCCAGAGGGGCCAACCGATCGGCCTCCGGACCGGGCTACCGTCCCGCTCCTCGATCGCGCGATACGACAGGCCGTTGAGCAGGTCACCCTCACCGTTCCCGGCGGGACATCCGCCGGTTATCCGCCGATCTCGTTGCGTTGGGGAGACCAGCTCGACGTGCGGCCGGTGTACGTCTCCACCGACCTGGACGGGGTAAGTGATCAGCGGGTGGCGTCCTACGTGGCCAAGTACGCCACCAAGGGTGCGGAGTCGGCCGGGACGGTGGACCGACCGATCCGCAACATCTGGGACATCACCGGCCTGGACGTCACCGAACACACCCGCCGCATGATCATGACCTGCTTCACTCTTGACGAGCTACCCCAGTACCGGGACTTCCCGTTGCGGCGATGGGCTCACATGCTCGGCTACGGCGGCCACTTCTCGACCAAGAGCCGCCACTACTCCACGACCCTCGGTGATCTCCGCCAGGCCCGAGCCGATCATCGCGCCACCCAGGCCCGGCTCGCCCTTGGCCTCCCCGACCCTTCCGAAAGCAGAACGATCACTTTGTCCGAGTGGCGCTACGCCGGAAGCGGCCACCGGCACGGCGAGCTCTTCTGGGCTGAACTCGCCCGCCAGGGCATCGCCGCCGCTCGCCGAGCTGCTTGTAACCGGCAGGTTCCCGATTGAGCTTGAGCCCTGCTCTCTGCCCTGGCGATGTGGCCGGCGGAGTGTCGTAGGCACCCGGGGACTCACGAAATGAGTCCGGCCGTCCACAGCACGGCGAGCTGTAACCGCGCGAATCGGAAAGAGCTCGGGCCTCAATGAGCGTCAGGTGTCTCAGTCTCCGTTCAGGATGTGGGTCATCCACTCCAGCGACCCCGTGCCGAGCGCCTCGTCCGCGAGGCGCTTCGCGGACGCCGTCTTCAACGCGGCGAGCGAGCTGTCGATCCACGGCTGCACGTTCTGATGACCCTGCTCGCGATACTCGATGGCCTGGATCAGGCATTCGAGCTTGTCGGCGTCCCGGGCGCAGACCGCTTCGAGACTGGCCTTCTCCTCGTACTCCCTGACCGCGCCGCTCACCATTTCCGCCACCGACTCTGGAACGCCACGCATCTGGTCGGCGGTGACCTCCTCGTTCGGCGCCGCCTTCAGATACCGCTTGCCGATGTAGGGGATATCGGTGATGCGGGTCTCCTGCGTGTCGTGGAACAGGCTCATGAACGCCGCACGCTCGGGGTTGCCACCTTCCAACGCCGTGATCACACTCGCGATGATCGCTGTCCGGAAGGAGTGGTCGGCGATGCTCTCGGGATCCCGTACCCCCGCGACCAGCCAGCCCGTGCGCTTGTAGCGCTTGAGCAGCCCGATCTCGTACAGCAGGCCCGTCAGCTTCGACAGTTCCTCCGCCATGGAAGTCCCCTCTCACCCTCGGTGGATCATGCGCAGAGCGTAGATGACCGCCTCCAGTTCCCGCTGGGACTGCGGTGACGCGGTGGCCTCGTCCAGGGTACGGACGGCTGCATCTCTGAGAGCATCCGCGCTCTGGGTGTCCAGCGCCGAGGGACGCAGCATGACCAGCGCCCACAGCGTGTGCGCCACCACGTCGAGGTAAGGGTTGGTGGAGTCCAGCTTGCCGGTCAGATGCCTGAGAAGCTCCGTCCCACGCCAGACGTCCGGGTTCAGCTCAATCATGAACGTGTCCGCCAGCTGTGGCTCGCCGACCTCGCCGAGCCAGTAGGCCCAGTAGTTGAGGTTCGCCATCTCGCAGATCTCGTCGGCCAGATGAACCCGGATAAAGTGCTGCAACCCCTCGCGGTCGCCGAGCCGGGCCAGTGAGTGAGCGCCGGATCGGACGACAGCCCATGACGGGGTCCATTCGCCCGCCCGACCTATCCGCCGTTCTTCGGCGCGCTGCATAGTCGTGAGCCAGTCGGCGGTGTCGGCAGTGTCGTCGAAGCTCGCGACGTAGCAGCATGCCGTCCACCCGGCCCGTATCGGCGCCCTCGGCCACTGCCTTCAGATGCTCGAAGAAGTGCACGCGTTCGTCGGGCAGAAGAGAAGGCGCGGTTGCCACCGGCCCCCGGCGGCCGGTCCCGCGAACGGCTCCCGCCACAGCAGACGGCGCGGACTTGGTGAATGGCCACGCCACGAGATCGGTGAACGGGCGCGTGATCACCCATGACGCCAGCGGATGATCCTCGGTCCCGGCTTTTCCTGGCTCCGTGCTGAGCACGTAGCCGACGAATCGGTCCGCCTCAAGGGCCATGTCCAGCTGAGAGAGCAGACGCGACCGGACACCGAGCCGTAGAAGCCAGTGTCGCAACGACAGGTATGCGCCCGTGGAGATCGCCATCAGTGGGCGCCGCCCGGACTCCCACCCCTGAACCGTCGTGACGTCCAAGCCAAGGCGTTCAGCGAACCGCTCCTGGGTCAACCCCGCGGACTCACGGATGACCTTGAGCACATACCCGGAGATCCGGCCTTCACGGCCGCGCTCAGCGTTACCCCGACGGGTGGTCAGGGTTCCCGCACCGTGGACAGTCATGAGAGGGAGCCACCGCCGTCCGTACTCGTACTTCCGGTCAGTTCTGCGACATCCGCGCTGTTCCTAGCGTTGTCACCAGCACGGACAAGCCGATCCAGCGTAACCCGCAAGGGCCTGGTGTGACCGACTCATTCAGCAGGTGGAGCAATGGAATCACCACCCAGGACGAAGCTCATCAGAGGCACCGCTGACGACTTTGCCTATCGTCCGTCATATGTCGCCTCCGCCGAGCGCTTGAAGCTCTCGCTCGAAGACCTTCAGATCGCCGCCGATGTTCACGAGGGGCAGGGGGTCGCGCTCGTGTCGGTCTGGCTGAATCTCATCGTCTGGACGAACGGGCGCTGGTACCGGTGGTGGACAGGGCGGGTGTCACAGAAGACGGGGAGACGGTTGTACGCCGTCCACAGCACGGAGAACCCGGTCACCACCGCGCGCCATGTCGCCCTCCGATATCGCGAGCTTCACACCAGCCGTCCGCTGCCGGCCGTGCCGGCCGAGGCTCGATGTGATCCTGTCTGACGAGTGCCTGAGCCCGCACGTGGTCCTGGCCCAGCGGGATCACCTGCGGCTGGAATGGCGACGACCGTACCCGGCATTGGAGCGGGTGCGGCCGGTGGCCTGGACCTGCTTCTGTCGCGCCACGGTCTACGAACTATGCGAGGGCGGCGGACGGGCCTTCATCCGGCGGATCGTTCAGCTCGACGACGGACATGAGGTCCATGAGACCTCTGTCTACTCGATCCATGAGGCTCGGGCGATCTGGACGGCTCTGCTGTCCGGAAGAGCCCGGTAAACCAGGCGTGGCGGCGCGGGATCCGGAGGGACGGCGCCGCCACGCCTGCCAGAGACCACCTCACCGACTCCTGGCCCACTCCTCCCCGACCAATAGGTACGGAGGGATGTGAGGTTGAACAGGAGGCAACGGGGCGAGGAGTCAGAGCACTTCATTACGAGTCAACGGCACGTCCCAGGTCGGTGGCCTCACACCCTGATCAGACGGTAGATACGTGTCGGTGGCGTGTGATCGTGTAAGACGGTGTTGCTGTACGGAACTGCTGTACAGCGCTCCTCGCCGGGCTGCGGCACGGCCGCTCGATCACCGCTTACTGTGCAGGATCTCCATGGCCTGAAGCACGTCGGTGACGACATGATCTGCGCTGTGATCGTGGCCGACCCAGGTGCCTCGGTCGATCCAGATCGTACGCAGTCCGGCTGCCTGTCCCCCGCCGATGTCGGCAACGAGGTGGTCACCAACCATCCATCCCCCGCCTTCGAGGGTCACACCGCAACGCTGGGCCGCGACCTCGAACAGACCGATGTCAGGCTTTCGGATGCCTTCGAGTCCTGAGAGCGCATAGGCGTCGACAGCCTCGACCAGCCCCGTCTGCTGGATCTTGCCGAGTTGGTTGTCCGCGGTGCCGTTGGTGACGATCGCCACTTTCCAACCCGACGCGCGGAGTTGAGACAACCCGTTCATCACCTCGGGCCGACAGTGAACCAGGTACGGCATGCGCTGGCGGTAGCGATTCCACAGCTCGTCGACCGGCTCGGGTAGAGCGAAACGGTCCCGGACCTTGCTGAAGAAGACCTCACGATGGGGGTAGCCGACCCGGTCCAGAGCGAGCAGCCAGTCAGCCGCTTCGCGCTCAAGGTAGTGCTCGTCGGCGAACTCCCCGGCCCAGACCTGGAAAGCCGCGTCCAGGTTGATGAGAGTGTTGTCCAGGTCGAAAAGCGCGAGTCGTTGCACATCGATCCACCCTAGGTACGGTCGTCACCGCAAGCTTGAGCTTGTGATTTAACCTCTGATCTTCGCATTGCCTTGCTTGACGACGAGGTGATCAATCGCGCATGGCGGACTGGGCATAGGACGGGCCTGGAGCCGTCGCCATCTCGCCGAGACCATGCTGTGGGTCCTCCGAGTCGTCATAGGGCGAATATTGATTGGCAGGCTTCTCGATCGTGTCCGATGCTGGGGGTCGTGATCAGGATTCCGCCGCGTACGGCTACCGACGCCTACCTCGCCAAGATGGGCGGGGCGAGGCGTCTCGACATCGTCTTTGATATCGATCTTGGGGAACTGCTAGAAGGCCACCACGTGGTTGCCCGCGGACTGGAGATATCAGGCGCCGACGGTGTGCTGCACTACGAGTTCGTTCCGGGACTGCAGCAACACGAGATAGATCTCAAAGGACCGTTCTTCTGGTATTGGACCCTGTCTGCGGAGGATGACCTTGGCACCCTTTACCGCGATGACAATGGTGGTGCCTTCGATCCAGACGGCAAGACGGCCGCGCATGGAACTCGCTACCTGGGTGGGCCGGTTCCCGGCTCGGCCCGCCGACTGCGTGTGAACTTCACGCCGGTCGAGGGATGGACGCCGACGCGATCGTGGTGCCGACAGTTGGATATCGCACTGCCGGGCGGCCGCGTCACAGAGGCGTGGACCGACCCGCGCCAGGACGCCGGATGACGACGGCCTCGGCGACGACCGGGGCGGCGTCACCGCCCTGTTCAGCTCCCTGACCTCGGTGTACCGCCCCAAGTAGTCCGCCACGGATTGCTGTCACTGGAGATCAAAAAGCCCCGAACGATGATCGTTCGGGGCGTCTTTGCTGCTCAGATGATGTGGTCAGGGGCGGGGTCGAACCGCCGACCTTCCGCTTTTCAGGCGGACCAATCACCCTGGTGTGGTAGCAGAGACCGTGGTCAGAGGGTGGTGGACGGTAGCCGAAGTGAGCCCGTGTGTGAGGACGTTGCTGTCAGCGCTGCTGTCACCTTCGACCGTAGCCGTTCGGTGGCAAGCCCCTCTTCCGTTGGGGCTTGCCACTAAATGCCCCGGCCGTCGCCGAACCCCGGCCTTAATGTGGCGGCCATAATCGCATGACCATCAGAATCCGAGAACAAGTTTTGCTGCAGCAACTAGAGCTTTCGACCGCTCTTCAATGAAGGCTTCATAGCTATCATCAAACAGGGACGCTGGACAGTATGCTCGCTCAAGAATCTTGGGAATCGAAAGCGCGTTCATATGCCCTCTATAAACACTCGGCGCTACTCCACCCAAGGTCTTGTTGTCTTGTGAAGACATGAAGACGAAATTTGCAAGCCGATTAATTTCTGGAGCAGAGAAGCCCTTTGACTTCAAGTACGCCTGCGGGTATAGGTGATGAAACTCGTTCCTATTATAATTTTGTAGTACATCATCAAGGGAAATTGGCTGACCAGAAACAAAGCTTAGGGGCTGCGAGTGGGCCAACAGCATCACAAAAGTCTTAGTGTTGGTTGTTCGAATGCTAAATAGCTCACTAAAGAACGATGGTTCGACGGAAACGGAAATACGGTCAAGGGTGAACCCATTGCCGTCTCGAAGATTCTTCGCCTCTTTGATATCTCGATTTAGGTTCCTGATAACACCGGCACTGAACCTACGAGAGAAGCACGAGCGCCAGACCCAACGCGTAAGAATTTCCCGTTGACGATCTGAAACCTTGACAGCCTTGCTCCCCGGACTGGCGAAAAAGACCGCCAAAGGGATGATCAGTGCGGAATAAGGCAGGTTGTCAAGGGACTCAATTTTGAAGTTTCTTCGAAGAAAGTCGATAGCGCCCTTGATCCCATTTTCAACCTCGGAGAACCGGTCTCGCACCTCCGAGCCATTCATACTCACGAGCGTTCCGGGCGACACATCGTTCTTTACGATGGCAGCGCAGCAGCGGAGAAGAAGGTTTGTGTCATCACCTACAGACTCAAAGCCAAATGGCTTTAAGTCGTCAGCCAGCTCTGTAAATCGGTTCTGGAGGTCAAAATCTTCACTCCACGTCCAGGCCGAGAGCAGCTGAAATACGTCTAGCTCAACCCCCATTCGGTTAACACGCTCGAAGACAATCGCAACCTTAGCTCGATTGTCAGTTTCGATATACTGAACAGGAATCGATGCCTCTTTAAAGGTAGACTGAACAGAATCTATGAGATTGGCTTTCTCGCCGCTTAAATTCTGGGTTGCCTTACGGTATCCCTGAACGTCGAAAAATGTCCCAATTGGAAAGTGTCGATCACAGTCGGCCTCGTCGGGGGGTATAGCGACAAACTGAGAATCCTGAAAGTTTCCCGAAGCCGCTTCCATATCGAAATAAATGTTCGTCCAGCTTGCATCACCGTTGGGGATAATATCAGTTTGGAAGACTCCAAAGACGGATGTCAGTCGCTGCTGACCGTCAAGTACATAATCAATTGGATAATCTGGTTCACTATCCGGGAGCTTAAACGGACCTAGATTACGCTCGGTTTTGAGTTGTTCTTTTGTTCGCCAGAGAATGGCCGCACCAAAAGGATATCCCTTATAGATGCTATCCATGAGGAATGCCACACGCTCGGCATCCCACACGAAACCTCGCTGGAATGCGGGAATTCGCAATGATCCGGACATTACGTGCTCAATCACCCGACGAATAGGAAACCCGTCCACATGTCCTCCGGTCTAGTCAAACGCTAGGCGAGTATGCCGTTTCGGATTGTAATGGTGTCGTGGCATGTTCGCAGGATTTCGCTTGCTGTACTGACTGCTAAAGCCGGTTAGTCGGGCCAGGACTGCTCGGCCCGGAGAGGCCGCACGTCCGGTCCGAACGGACTGGCTCCGGCGTGGGCCGAGACCCTGGAGGTCTCCTGCTAGACCAACTTTGGCCGGTTCCGCAGGAAACCGGCCCCATCTGCGATGCTCTGGTTGAGGCATGTATGTGTGCTACAGGATGATCACGTCCACGCGGCATGGCCACTCGATCACCGCGCGCTGTGCAGGATCTCCATAGCTTGAAGCACGTCGGTGGCGACATGATCGGCGCTGTGGTCGTGGCCGGTCCAAGTGCCTCGGTCGATCCAGATGGTACGTAGTCCGGCCGCTTGTCCCCCACCGATGTCGGCGACGAGGTTGTCACCGACCATCCATCCTCCGCCTTCGAGAGTCATACCGCAGCGCCGGGCCGCGACCTCGAACAGACCGATGTCGGGCTTACGGATGCCTTCGAGTCCTGAGAGCGCGTAGGCGTCGACGGCCTCGGCCAGTCCCGTCCGCTGGATCTTGCCGAGCTGGTTGTCCGCGGTGCCGTTGGTGACGATCGCCACCTTTCAGCCCGACGCGCGGAGTCGAGACAGCCCTTCCATCACCTCGGGTCGACAGTGGACGAGGTAGGGCATGCGCTGGCGGTAGCGATTCCACAACTCGTCGACCGGCTCGGGCAAGGTGAAGCGGTCACGGACCTTGGTGAAGAAAACCTCGCGGTGCGGGTAGCCGGCTCGATCGAGAGCGATCAGCCAATCAACCACCTCGCGGTCTAAGTTGTGTTCCTCGGCGAACTTTCCGGCCCATGCCTGAAACGCCTCATTCAGGTTGACGAGCGTGTTGTCCAGATCGAAGAGCGCGAACCTCTGCACGGCTGCCACCATACCTGGGGGCATTCCTTTGTCCGCGTGTGCTTGGACGGCGCGATCACGCGGTCATCCGGTGGCAAGGGGACCCGTACCGCAGGGCCGCCAGGCCCGAGGCACGGAAGCCCCGCGGCAGCCTGCTGTTACGCTTTTCAAGTCTAATTGCCAAACCGAGATGTACCCACTCTTAGCATTAAATGGCTGCTCATAAGCGGCACTGCTTGTCAATGATGACCAGCTTTTCCGTCACATTGGCTGATAAGTGTCCAGCCACTAGCCGTGCTCACCGGATGCGGGGCCTTTATTATCCTCCCTGGCATCCACGAGCACAATCGTCGAACGCTCTTCATCTGTCAAGCTATTCATTAGACGTCCAATTCTTTGCTCATCTTTAGCGTCCGAGTAGACAATGACATAAAACGAACTGCTAGTACGATTTACATCCTCATAGATCTTCAATTGATTGCGCAAGCCTGATTCCAGCCGCTTGCTACTAGCAAGCTTAAATTCGACGAGAGATTTGTCCTTTGAGCCCATGCTCACAGAAAAGTCAACCGCCCCGCGTCCATTGCGCGGTTCACGGTTAACATCGAAGGGGGTTCCGTGCCACACCGCTTGGAATAGTATTTGCACATCATTTTCTCTTAGATTCTCTACCCCATTCCGATGAAGGAGCTTATAGCCGTCCTGTTTCTCGATGAAGAACTTAAAGGTTTCCAGTCGACGGCAGGTCTCTTCGCGGCTTGTTGTTTCCGTACTATAGAAGTTAGTACTACCTCTTAACCTAGCGCTGATCTCTTCAGCCATCTGGCGAATATCGGCAGCCCTTCTAATTTCCGACGGATTGAACACTAGTCCTACATCTCCACGACCTCCCCATTTGGTGTCAGGAGGCACTAAGACGCGCTGTCGCGCCTTTACCGTTGCCCCGGATTCACCTAGTGTTACTTGAGGTTGCCATACCCTCGAACTCTTCCGTGCGTTATTGCAAAATTCAGGAAGCGCAATAACAGCGAAATCTTTAGGGTCAATACGGAAGGGCAGATTATCGTCCTGAGCAAAC
The DNA here is from genome assembly GCF_051918855.1 of Streptosporangium sp. H16. Taxonomy (NCBI): domain Bacteria; kingdom Bacillati; phylum Actinomycetota; class Actinomycetes; order Streptosporangiales; family Streptosporangiaceae; genus Streptosporangium; species Streptosporangium sp. H16. The sequence goes on along the minus strand of NZ_JBPXMD010000008.1, from coordinate 270,535 downwards.
ATCACACCCCCCTCCGACTCAATCAGTCGCCAGTCACTGATTGTCACTTCACTATTTGATCTATTTCGTACAGTTAAATATATGCAGCCAAAGGATTTCCAGAACGTCTGCTTGCTTACATCGATGACACTCCCCTTGTATGTTCGAATTTGATGACCACCTTCCGGATCATCAAAAAAGCCTGCAATCCCATACCCCAGGTGCAAAATCACGGGGCGGATGAATGTAAGGGAAAACACATCGACTCCATCACCAGTCGCATAGCCTTTGTGACAGCTACATAGATTACTCCGAAGCCCTTAAATTCTCAGCTAATCACCTCATACATCGACAAACCGTCGCGTGGAGGCAGTAAGCGGGCGACGGAGCGTCAAGCCTGGCTCTGCGTATACGTTTGCTGGCCACCGTTCCACCATCATGTGTTGCCCCTACGATTGCAGCTGGGTTTGGTGCGGTGGGGCTAGTCTTCTGCGCCTCGGGATAGATGGTGCGCGAGGAACTAGGTTTCACCTCGGCCACTCCACGAGCTCGGCGTCGCATGATCGCCTAGGAGCCGGAGATCTCCGCCGAAGGCGTGCTCTCACTGTCGCCGACTACGGTAGGGACGTCGACTCCTGGACGTACTCCATGATTGCCTTCCGCGTGTTTCAGCCGGTTCTCTATCAGGAATTGGCGCGTGGGCGGCGCTGGTCGCGACCGGCCGAAGAGCCGCAGCGCGGCCAGCGACCGCCCGGCGCGCGCAGGCCGCCGCAGGCGGACTGCCTTGACCCTGTAGTGATACTTGTCGCCGAAAACGGCTCTGGCCCAAGATCGACACCGGATGTTCCGGGTGATCAAGGGCCAGGATCTAACTAAAACCGCAGGTCTACGCCTCGCCGGAGGTCAAGCCGACCGGGCATGAAACTCCGGTGCCGCCGATCCCGCAGTACCCGTTAACGTTGCGGTGAAGGTACTGCTGGTGATACTCCTCGGCAAAGAAGTAGTCCCCCGCCGGGGCGATCTCGGTGGTGATGGGGTCGTAGCCCGACTCGGCGAGCACCTTCTGGTAGGCGTCACGCGAGGTGAGGGCCGACTTCTCCTGCTCGGGCGAGTGGAAGTAGATCGCCGAGCGATACTGCGTGCCGACGTCGTTGCCCTGGCGCATGCCCTGGGTGGGGTTGTGGGCCTCCCAGAAGACGCGCAGCAGCTCCTCGTACGACACCTTGGCAGGGTCGAAGACGACGCGGACGAGCTCGGTGTGGCCGGTCTGGCCGGTGCAGACCTCCTCGTAGGTCGGGTTCTGGGTGTAGCCACCCGCGTAGCCGACCGAGGTGGTGATCACTCCCGGGGTCTGCCAGAAGATGCGCTCGGCGCCCCAGAAACAGCCGAGGCCGAAGTCGGCGATCTCGCTTCCCTCGGGGTACGGCGGAGCGAGCGGGGCGTCGAGGACCGCGTGGCGGCCGGGTGCCGTGATCGGCGTGGGGCGGCCCGGGAGCGCGTTCTCCGGGGACACCATCGTCGTCTTGTCCTTGCCGAACAACCAGCCCATTGTGAACCTCCTCCTGACACGTTCTCACCAGGAGGCAACCGTGCGCGACCTTCCCGTGTTCCCGTAAGTCACGCTTAACAGAGCGGAAAGCACTACTAAATTGTATTAAACCTAGTAAGGAGCGAAGATAGGCGTCATGCCTGAAACGCGCCGTGGAGTCCTGTACGGCATCGCCGCCTACAGCATGTGGGGCCTGTTCCCGCTGTACTGGCCGCTCCTGAAGCCCTCGGCCGCCCTGGAGATCCTGGCGCACCGCATCGCGTGGTCCCTGGTCGCCGTCGTCGCCATCCTGGCGGTACGGCGCCACTGGTCCTGGTTCCGCGAGCTCCTGCGCACCCCGCGCAAGCTCGGCCTCCTCGTCCTGGCAGCGGTGATCATCACGGTCAACTGGGGCCTCTACATCTACGCCGTCAACAGCGGGCACGTGGTCGAGAGCGCGCTCGGCTACTTCATCAACCCGCTGGTCAGCGTGCTCTTCGGGGTGTTCCTGCTGAAGGAGCGGCTGCGACGGTGGCAGTGGGTCGCGGTGGGGCTGGGCACGGCGGCGGTGGTCATCCTGACCGTCGACTACGGGCGTCCGCCGTGGATCGCGCTGGTGCTGGCCGCCAGCTTCGGCACGTACGGGCTGGTCAAGAAGATCGCCGGGGTGGGCGCCGCGGAGAGCATGACGGTCGAGACGCTGGTGCTACTGCTCCCCGCGCTGGGCTACCTGGTCTACCTGGGACAGCAGGGGACGAGCACGTTCGGCAACGCGGGGGCGGGCCACGCGCTCCTGCTGGCCGGGGCGGGTGTGGTCACCGCCGTCCCGCTGCTCTGCTTCACCGCCTCCGCGATCCGGATACCGCTCACCACGATCGGCCTGCTGCAGTACATCGCCCCGATACTGCAGTTCCTGTGCGGCGTGTTCGTCATAGGGGAGGTCATGCCGCCCAGTCGCTGGCTGGGGTTCGGCGTCATCTGGCTGGCATTGTCGGTCTTCACCTGGGACAGCCTCCGGACGGCCGCTCAGGCCCGCCGGACGGCTCCCGACTCCGTTCCCGTACAAGAACCCGCGTAAGACCCCATAGCGCCACATGGTGGCGCCAGGGGCCGTGGAGGGCCGCGCAGAGGCGACCGGGCCGGTCAGGAGCCGCGGACGGCGAGGACCAGCGGGGTGAGGTCCGGGTCGACGCCGGCCTGCTCCAGGGCCGCGGCCAGGGAGCGCTCGTAGGTGGGCGTGGCCGCGGCCAGCCGGGCCCGTCCCTCGTCGGTGATCACCGAGTAGACGCCGCGGCGGTCGTCCGAGCAGAGGTCGCGCCGGGTCATCCCGGCCTCCTCGAGGCGGGCGACGAGGCGGGTCACCGAGCTCTGGTTGAGCCCCACGGCCTCGGCGAGTTCCTGCATGCGCATGCAGCCGGCGGGGGCGGTGGCGAGCCGCCCCAGCGCGCGGTACTCCGACAGCCCGAGGCCGTGTCCGCGCTGGAGGGCCTTGGTCAACTCCGCCTCCACGCGCGCGTGCAAGAGGGCGAAACGATCCCACGACATGGTGATTCCTCCTGGAGTGTTCTATCGGCAGGAGTCTACATGCACATACAATATTTGCTTTTACATGCAACAAACATCGTGGAAGACATACGAAAAAAACCGGTCGGACCGGGCGGGTGAGCCGGGTGATCATGCCTGCGGTGGCCGGCCGGAACGCCTCACGACGTGGTCGCACGACTCCAGGCTAACGGGGCCGGCCGGACCGCTCCACGAGGCGGCCGCACACCGCCTGGCGGGCGGCGGCCGGCCGGACCACCCACGACATGACCACACGGCGCCAAGAAAGCGGCGCCGAGGGAGCGGCGCCGAGAAGACAGGGCAGGCGGTGGTCAGCCGGAACGCTCCACCACGTAGTCGCACAGCGCCAGGTAGGCGGAGCGGGCCGGGATGTCGGGCAGGCTCATCAGATCCTGGCGGGCGCGGTCGGCCCAGGCGAGCAGCTCGGCGCGGGCGCGTCCCATCGCGGGGTCGGCGCGGAGCAGACCCAGGGTCTCCTCGATGTCCTCCTCCGCCACCGGACCGGCCAGCAGCTCGCGCAGACGGGCGCTCTCGGGGGCGTCCGAGGCGAGGACGTAGAGCACCGGCAGGGTCCGGATGCCCTCGCGCAGGTCGGTTCCTGGGGTCTTGCCCGACTCGACCGTCTCCGAGGCGACGTCCAGCAGGTCGTCGCCGAGCTGCCACGCCACCCCAATCGCCTCGCAGGCCCGGGTCAGCCGCTCGACCACCTCGGGCGAGGCGCCGCTGAGCATGGCGCCGAATCGGCCGGAGGTGGCGATCAGCGAACCGGTCTTGTCGGCCAGCACCCCGATGTAGTGGGCCACCGGGTCGTCGCCCGGGCGGGGGCCGATGGTCTCGCGGATCTGGCCGCGCACCAGGCGGGAGAACGTCTGGGCCTGGATCCTGATGACGTCGGCACCGAGGTCCGCGAGGATCTCCGACGCCTGGGCGAACAGGTAGTCGCCGGTCAGGATGGCCACGGTGTTGTCCCAGCGGGCGTTCGCCGACGGGGAGCCCCGGCGGACCGGGGCCTCGTCCATCACGTCGTCGTGGTAGAGCGTCGCCAGGTGGGTCAGCTCGATCACCACGGCCCCGGGCACCACGCCCTCGGCCTGCGGCGAGCCGAACTGGGCGGCGAGCAGGGCCAGCATGGCCCGGAACCTCTTGCCGCCGGCCTCGATGAGGTGCTTGGACGCCTCCGTGACGAAGGCGTCCTCGCTCTGCACCGAGGACCGCAGCAGCTTCTCGACCTCTGCCAGTCCGGTCGCGACGTCCTGCGCCAGCCGCTCGTCGACGAACGGAAGATCAACAACCGGTGGCGCAGCCATGAAACGTTACTCCTCTAGCGAATGAACAGCGCGGACGCAGCCTGATCCGCGAGATCGAGCACCGGCTGCGGGAAGACCCCGAGCACTACCGTAGCCGCTGCCGCGAGGGTGACCACAGCCGAGGTGCCCACCGTGGGCGCCGCGATGGACGGCCCGTCGGCGGCGGGCTCGCTGAAGAACATCAGCACGATGACGCGGACGTAGAAGAACGCCGCGATCGCCGAGCTGACCACACCCACGACGACGAGCGGCAGGGCGTCCCCGGCGACCGCCGCCGAGAAGACGGCGTACTTGCCGAAGAAGCCGCTCGTGAGCGGGATGCCGGCGAAGGCGAGCAGGAAGAAGGCGAAGATGCCCGCCAGGACCGGGGAGCGCTTGCCCAGGCCGGCCCACCGGGACAGGTGCCCGGCCTCGCCACCCGCGTCGCGCACCATGGTGACGACCGCGAAGGCGCCGACCGTGGTGAAGCCGTACGCGGCCAGGTAGAACAGGATGGCCGACAGGGCCTGGGCGTTCTGCTCGGCGGCGCCGACCGCGACGATGCCGGTGAGCAGGAAGCCCGCGTGCGCGATCGAGGAGTAGGCGAGCATCCGCTTGATCTCGGTCTGGGTGATGGCCAGGATCGCGCCGACGATCATCGTCAGGATCGCGACGCCCCACATGACCGGCTTCCAGTTCCATTCAAGGCCGCCCAGAGCCACCCAAAAGACCCTGAGGACGGCTCCGAAGGCCGCGACGAGCACGGTGGAGGCCATCAGGGCGGTGACCGCGGTGGGCGCGCCCTGGTAGACGTCAGGCTTCCACGCCTGGAACGGCGCGGCTCCGATCTTGAAGAGCAGGCCGATGCCGAGCATCGCGGTGCCGATCAGCAGCAGGGTCTCCTGGCCGCTGACCGCGCTGAGCGAGGCGCTGATGGCCCGCAGGTCCACCGACCCGGCGTAGCCGTAGATCAGGGCCATCCCGTACAGGAAGAAGGCCGAGGAGAACGCGCCGAGCAGGAAGTACTTGACCGAGGCCTCCTGCGAGAGCAGGCGGCGACGGCGGGCCAGGCCGCAGAGCAGGTACAGCGGCAGGGACATGACCTCGAGGCCGACGAACATGATCAGCAGGTCGTTGGCGGAGGCGAAGAGCAGCATGCCGCCGACCGAGAACAGCAGCAGCGGGTAGACCTCGGTCTGGGCGTACCCGCTGAGGATCGCCTCCTCCTCGTCGGGGCTTCCCGGCACCGCCGCCGCCTGCGCGACGAACTGCTCCTCGTCGTTGATCAGGAGCGTGCTGACCAGGGCGAGCACGAGGATGATGCCCCAGATGAACAGGGAGGGACCGTCCACCGCGACCGAGCCCATCGCCGCCGGGGCGTCCGGCAGGCCGTTGACGGCGTTGAGCACGGTCATCAGGAACGCGCCGGCCAGGGCCAGCAGCGTGAGCGGCATGTGGATCGACTTGCGCAGGTAGCGGGGCGCGAACGCCTCGATCAGCACGCCGATGATGGCCGCGCCGAACACGAGCAGCATCGGCGACAGCAGCGCGTACTCGATCGTCGGGGGTTGGATGATGGCGTCGTTCACTGCCCGGCCCCCTTCTGGTCCGCCACGGCGGGTTTGGGCTGTTCGATGTTGATACTGCTGAGCGTCTTGTCCACCGCCGGGTTGATCACATCGAGCACCGGCTTGGGATAGAAGCCCAGCACGAGGAGCACCGCGACCAGCGGGGCCACCACGAAGATCTCACGCAGGTTGAGGTCGGGCAGGCTCAGCACCGGCTTCTTCGAGGAGCCGGGCTCCTTCGGGGAGTCGGGCAGGACGTGCGCCGCCTCCTCGGGGGAACCGGGCACGGCGTACGCCGGCTCCTTCGGGGCGCCGGTCATCATGCGCTGGTACATCCACAGGATGTAGACGGCCGCCAGGACGACACCGCTGGTCGCGATGATCGCCGGGACCGGGTAGCGCTGGTAGGTACCGAGCAGGACCATGAACTCGCTGACGAACGTGGACAGACCCGGCAGGGAGAGCCCGGACAGGCCGGCGATCAGGAAGGTGCCCGCCAGCAGCGGGGCGACCTTCTGCACGCCTCCGTAGTCGGCGATACGGCTGGAACCCCGGCGGTAGATCAGGAAGCCGGCGATCAGGAACAGCGCGCCGGTCGAGAAACCGTGGTTGACCATGTAGAGGGTGGCGCCCGCGCCCGCGTTCGCGGTCATCGCGAAGACGCCCAGCGCGATGAAGCCGAAGTGCGAGATCGAGGTGTAGGCGATCAGGCGCTTCATGTCGGTCTGGCCGATGGCCACGATCGCGCCGTAGACGATGCCCACGACCGCCAGCACGATCACCAGCGGGGTGAAGAACTTCGACGCCTCGGGGAACAGTTCCAGGCAGAAGCGGAGCATCCCGTACGTGCCGACCTTGTCCAGCACGCCCACCAGCAGCACCGCGGCGCCGGCCGGGGCCTGCGCGGCGGCGTCGGGCAGCCAGGTGTGGAACGGCCACAGCGGCGCCTTGACCGCGAACGCGATGAAGAAGCCCGCGAAGAGCCACTTCTGCGTGGTCGGGTCCTGAACGGCCGCGATCAGCTCGGGGAACATGAAGGTGTTCTTCCCGGCGACCACGTAGAGCGCGATCACCGCGACCAGCATGAGCAGGCCGCCGAAGAGCGAGTACAGCAGGAACTTCACGGCCGCGTAGGACCGCTGCGCCCCGCCGTACGACCCGATCATGAAGTACATCGGGATGAGCATGGCTTCGAAGAAGACGTAGAACAGGAAGACGTCGGTCGCCGCGAAGACGCCGATCATCATCGCTTCCAGCACCAGCAGCAGCGCGAAGTAGGTCTTCACCGACCGCTTGGGCGGGGCCTCGGCCCCGGAGCCGTCGGCGTCGTGCCAGGAGGCGAGGATCACGATCGGCACGAGGATCGCCGACAGCGCGATCAGCACCAGGGCGATGCCGTCGACGCCGACGCCGTAGTGGACGCCGAAGCGCGGGATCCACTCGTAGACCTCGGCGAACTGGAAGCGCGTCCCGGAGGCCGGGTCGAACTGCGCCGCCAGGACGCCGGTCAGCGCCAGCACGACCAGCGAGACCGCAAGGGCCAGCTGCTTGGCGAGCTTGTCACTCTTGACAAGGGAGACACCCACCGCGCCCAGAACGGGCACGGCCATCAGGGTCGAGAGCCAGGGCATCACATGTTCCCTACGTAGAGCAGCGCGCCAACGACCACGGCGGCACCGAAGAGGATGGACAACGCGTAGGACCGCACGTAGCCGGTCTGGATGCGACGCAGCCGCCCGGAGGTCCCGCCGATCCCCGCCGCCAGGCCGTTGACCAGGCCGTCGATGCCGCGGTTGTCGAAGAACACCGCGATGCGGGCCAGCCACTGGCCGGGGCGCATGAACAGCGCCTCGTTCAGCGCGTCGCCGTACAGGTCACGGCGGGCGAAGGTGGTGACGAACGAGCCGCGCGGAGCGACCCGGGGCACCTCGGCGGAGCCGTAGCGGAACCAGGCGAGGACGACACCGACGGCGACCAGCGCGAGCGTGGCCAGGCCGGGGACGCTGAAGGGGTGGAACCCGGGGAGTTCCTCGGGCAGGCCGACCGCCGGGGCGAGGAACCTCATGAGCCGGTTGTCCAGGACCATGAAGGCGCCCAGGAAGATCGAGCCGATCGCCAGCAGGATCAGCGGCACGGTCATCACCGAGGGCGACTCGTGCGGGTGCGCGTCGTCGGCCCAGCGCTTCTTGCCGAAGAAGGTCATGAAGATCATCCGCGACATGTAGAAGCCGGTGATGCCCGCGCCCAGGACCGCGAGCCAGCCCAGGATCGGGTTGTGGTGCATCGCCGTCTCGATGATGCCGTCCTTGGTGAAGTAACCGGACAGCAGCGGGAAGCCGATGATCGCGAGGTAGCCGACGATGAAGGTGACCGCGGTGACCTTCATCACCGAGAACAGCCCGCCGTACTTGCGCATGTCGACCTCGTCGTTCATGGCGTGCATGACCGAGCCCGCCCCGAGGAACATGTTGGCCTTGAAGAAGCCGTGCCCGATGAGGTGCGCGATGGCGAAGGCGTAGCCGACCGGGCCGAGGCCCGCGCCGAGCATCATGTAGCCGATCTGCGACATCGTCGAGCCCGCGAGGCCCTTCTTGATGTCGTCCTTGGCGCAACCGATGATCGCACCGGCGAGCAGCGTGGCCACGCCGACGATCGTCACGACGAGCTGCGCGGTCGGGGCGGCCTCGAAGAACGCGCCCGAGCGGACGACCAGGTAGACGCCCGCGGTGACCATGGTCGCCGCGTGGATGAGGGCCGAGACCGGGGTCGGGCCCTCCATCGCGTCCAGCAGCCACGACTGCAGCGGCAGCTGGGCCGACTTGCCGCAGGCGCCCAGGAGCAGCAGCAGTCCGATCGCGGTGATCGTGCCCTGCGAGGCGCCGCCGGAGGAGATCGCCCCGCTCACGGTCCCGCCGGACAGCTCGCCGAAGGCGACCGTGCCGAACGTCGTGAAGATCGTGAAGATCGCGATCAGCAGGCCGAAGTCGCCGACGCGGTTGACGATGAAGGCCTTCTTCGCCGCGGCCGCCGCCGAGGGCTTGAACTGCCAGAACCCGATGAGCAGGTACGAGGCCAGGCCCACGCCCTCCCAGCCGATGAACAGGGCGACGTAGTTGTCGGCCAGCACCAGCAGGAGCATCGCCGCGACGAACAGGTTCAGGTAGGCGAAGAACCGGCGCCGGTCGACGTCGTGCGACATGTAGCCGATCGAGTAGATGTGGATCAGCGATCCCACACCGGTGATCAGCAGGGCGAAGCTGATCGACAGCGGGTCGATCAGCAGCCCCATGTCGGCGACGCCGGGGATGAACTGGTAGAGCGGGACACCCTGGCGGCGCTGGGCCTCGGGCAGGCCGAGAATCTCGACGAAGGCGGCGACCGCCACCACGAAGGCGCCCAGGGACATCGCGACGCCGAGGAGGTGACCCCAGCGGTCGGAGCGACGCCCGGCCAGCAGCAGGACCGCGGCGCCGAGCAGCGGGAGTGCGATCATGAGCCAAGAGGCCCCGATCACGCCCCCGGAATGCTGGATGATCTCAGCGGGTTCCACGGCCACCTCTTAGTACTTCAGCAGGTTGGCGTCGTCCACCGACGCGGACCTGCGGGTTCGGAAGATCATCACGATGATGGCGAGGCCGATCACGACCTCGGCCGCGGCCACCACCATCACGAAGAACGCGATGATCTGGCCGTCCAGGTTGCCCTGCTGCCTGGCGAAGGTGACGAACGCGAGGTTGCAGGCGTTGAGCATGAGCTCCACGCACATGAACACCACGATCGCGTTGCGCCGCACCAGCACACCGACGGCGCCGATCGCGAACAGCAGCGCGGAGAGCACCAGGTAGTGAGTGGTCACTTGCCGTCCTCCTGCTGGAGTGCCGCGTCCCTCACATGGACGGGCTCGTCGTCTGAGCCGGAGTCGCGGCCCTGTGCCGCCTCCTTCTCCAGGACCTGCTTGATGAGCGCCGCCTTCGCCGGGTCGGTCGGCGCGAAGCCGTCCTCGATCTCGTGCCGGGCGAGCACCCGGTTGATGGACTTCTCCGCGACCGTGCCGTCGGGCAGCAGGGCCGGCATGTCGATCGCGTTGTGCAGCGCGTAGGTGCCGGGCCCCGGCAGCGGCGAGGGCTGCGGACCGGTGAAGCGAGCGCGGGCCAGGTCACGCTGGGTGGCCTTGGGCCGGATGCGCTCGCGGTGCGCCAGCACCATCGCGCCGAGCGCGGCGGTGATCAGCAGCGCCGAGGTGACCTCGAAGGCGAAGACGTACCTGGTGAAGATGAGCTGCGCCAGGGAGGGCACGTTGCCGCCCGCCCCCTGCACGGCCGTGGCGAGGCCGGTGGGCGGGGCGTAGACGGCGTTGCCGACGCCCAGGGCGAGCAGCGCCGCGAAGGACATGCCCGCGACGAACGCCCACAGACGCTGTCCCCTGATCGTCTCGACCAGCGAGTCGGCTGAGTCGACGCCGACGAGCATCAGGACGAACAGGAAGAGCATCATGACCGCGCCGGTGTAGACGATGATCTGCACAGCGGCGAGGAAGGGGGCGTCCTGGACCGCGTACAGCACGGCCAGCGACAGCATGACGACGCCCAGCATCAGCGCCGAGTAGACCGCCTTGCGGCTGAAGACGAGCCCGAAGGCCGCCCCCACCGAGACGACCGCCAGAACCCAGAACGTGATGGTCTCACCCATTGTTGCGTCCCAGCCGGTAGTAGTCCTCTTCGGTCTCGCCGAGACGCATGGGGTGCGGCGGGACCTCCATGCCGGGGCCGAGCGGCGCGAGCAGCATCTCCTTGGTGTAGATGAGGCTCTCACGGCTGCTGTCGGCGAGGTCGTACTCGTTGGTCATCGTGAGCGCCCGTGTCGGGCAGGCCTCGATGCACAGGCCGCACAGGATGCACCGCAGATAGTTGATCTGGTAGGTGCGCCCGTAGCGCTCACCCGGCGAGAACCGCTCCTCGTCGGTGTTGTCCGCACCCTCGACGAAGATCGCGTCGGCCGGGCAGGCCCAGGCGCACAGCTCGCAGCCGACGCACTTCTCCAGGCCGTCGGGCCAGCGGTTGAGCTGGTGCCGGCCGTGGAAGCGCGGGGCCGTGGGCCGCTGTTCCTCGGGGTAGTTGACCGTCTCGACCTTCTTGAACATCGTGTGGAAGGTCACGCCGAATCCCTTGATGGGATTCAGCCAATCAGTTGCTCCCACTGGGAACCTCCTTGCGCGCTACACCGTGGTAGTGCGGCAGGTCGAGCGGCGGCACCGGGAAGCCACCGGCGGACGGCTCGGCTTGGAGTTGCTCGAACTCGGCCTGGACCTGGGCGGCCCTGGTCTCCTTGCGCCTCTGCAGCACGCTGTCGAAACGCCACCAGATACCGAAGCAGCCGACCAGCACGGCCGCGAGCACGATGAACACGACCGACTGGTCGACGTTGTCCAGCCGCATGGCCTTGACCGTGGCGACGAGCATGATCCAGGCCAGGTTGACCGGGATGAGGATCTTCCAGCCGAGGGCCATCAGCTGGTCGTACCTGACACGCGGCAGCGAGGCGCGGCACCAGACGAAGAAGGAGAAGACCAGCACCATCTTGAGGAAGAACCACAGCAGCGGCCACCAGCCGGTGTTGGCCCCGTCCCACATGGAGATCGGCCACGGGGCCCGCCAGCCGCCCATGAACAGGGTGATGGAGACCGCGGAGACCACGAAGACGTTGACGTACTCGGCGAGCATGATGACCGCGAACTTCAACGAGTTGGAGTATTCGGTCTGGAAGCCGCCGACCAGCTCGCCCTCGCCCTCGGGCAGGTCGAAGGGGACCCGGTTGGTCTCGCCCAGCATCGTGATGATGTAGATCAGGAAGGACGGGATCAGCAGGATCATGTACCAGGAGGGCAGCGGGATCTCCAGGCCGCCCAGCGTGAGCACCCCGCCGTTGGCCTGCGCCGCGACGATCTCCGAGGTGGAGAGGGTCCCGGCGAACAGGAAGACGCCGACGAACGACAGGGCCATCGCGATCTCGTACGAGACCACCTGGGCGCTGGCCCGCAGGCCGCCGAGGACCGAGTAGGGGGAGCGCGAGCCCCAGCCGGCCAGCACGATGCCGTACACGCCGATCGAGGCCATCGCGAGCACCAGCAGCACCGCGACCGGCAGGTCGGTGAGCTGCAGCGGCGTCTGCACCCCGAACATCGAGACCATCGGGCCCATCGGGATGACGGAGAAGGCGAGGAAGGCCGGGACCGCCAGGACAACCGGGGCGATGAAGTAGATCACCTTGTCGACGGTCCGGGGCATCAGGTCTTCCTTCAGCCCCATCTTGAGACCGTCGGCCACCGACTGGAGCAACCCGAACTTGCCCGCCCGGTTGGGACCGTACCGGTTCTGCATGCGGGAGATGAGCTTGCGCTCGAACCACACGCCGAACAGCACGCCCAGCATCAGGACGATGAAGATGACGGCGGCCTTGATGATGCTGATCCAGAGCGGGTCCTTGCCGAAGTCGGCGAGGCTCGGATCGGCCGCTAGAAGAGTCCGGGCGTTCATTACCGCTCCTCGTTGGCTTCGCCGGCGGCGCGTGCCTCGCCGGCCGTCGTGCCGGTGGCACGCTCGTCGGACCCGGTGTCGGTGGCCGCGCCGATGCCCGCGACGGTGCTCGCCGAACCCGGCGTGACCGGGCTCGCGGCGGCGGGCGCGACGGAGGCACCCCCGTCGGACGCGGCGTTCCCGGAGGAGGCGCCGATCGCGACCACGTCACCGGCGACGGCGCGCAGGTCCCGGGTGACCGAGCGGCCCGCGGAGTTGGCCGGCAGCCACACCACCCGGTCGGGCAGGTCCGCGATCCGCACGGGCAGGCTCAGCGAGCCGCGCTCGCCGCTGACGACGATCTCGCCGCCGTCGACCAGGCCCGACTCGGCCGCGGTGGACTCCGACACCAGCGCCTCGGCCCGGCGGGCGGTGCCCGCCAGGTACGGCTCTCCGGCCTGCATGCGGCCGTCGTCGAGCAGCAGGTGCCAGCTGGCCAGCACGGCCTCCCCCGCCCTCGGCCGGGCGGCGGCCCGGCCGACCGCGTCGGGGGCGGCGGCCCTGGGACCGCGCCACGCGCCGATCGAGCTGAGCTCGCGGCGGGCGGCGGCGGGGTCGGGCAGGCCGAGGTGCACGTCCATCGCGTCGGCGATCGCGGAGACGACCCGCAGGTCGCTCATGATCCCCGGAACAGGGAGCGCCTCGGCGAAGGTGCGCCCGCGTCCCTCCCAGTCGACGAAGGTGCCCGACTTCTCGGCCACCACGGCGACGGGGAGCACCACGTCGGCGCGGTCGGTGACCGCGCTGGCGCGCTGCTCCAGGCTCACGATGAACGGGGTGTTCTCCATGGCGAGCAGCGCGGCCTGCGGCGCCGGCAGGTCGTAGGGGTCGACACCGGCGATGACGAGGGCGTCGAGCTCGCCGTCGAGCGCCGCCGCCAGCATGGCGGTGGTGTCGCGGCCCTCGCCCTCGGGCAGGGAGGCGACGTCCCACGCCCTGGCCACCTCGGCGCGGGCGGTCTCGTCGGAGACCGGGCGGCCGATCGGCAGCAGGTTCGGCAGCGCTCCGGCCTCGACGGCCCCGCGCTCACCGGCGCGGCGCGGGATCCAGGCCAGGCGGGCGCCGGTGGAGTCGGCGAGCCGCAGCAGCGCCGACAGCGCGCCCGGCACGGTGGCGAGCCGCTCACCGGCCAGGATGATCGCACCCGGCTGCCTGATCGCCTCGGCGGCGAGCGCGTCCACGGCGGCCAGGTCCTCCAGGACGGCGGTCTCCGACCCCGGCACCGCCGGGATCAGGGTGCCGCCCATCTTGGCGAGCCCGGGGCCGGCGAACGGCGCGACCGAGAAGACCTTCAGGCCCTTCTTGCGGGCCGCCTTGCGCAGGCGCAGGAAGACGATCGGCGACTCCTCGTCGGGCTCGAAGCCCGCCAGGAGCACCGCGGGTGCCTTCTCCAGGTCGGCGTAGCGGACCTCGATGCCCTTGCCGGCGACGGCGTGCGCGAGGAACCGCGCCTCCTCCTCGGAGTGCGGCCTGGCACGGAAGTCGATGTCGTTCGTGCCGAGAGCGATCCGGGCGAACTTCGCGTACCCGTACGCCTCCTCGACGGTGAGGCGACCGCCGACCAGCACGCCGGCGCGCCCGCGCGCGGCGGACAGGCCCCTGGCGGCCGCGGCGAACGCCTCGGGCCAGGAGGCCGGGACCAGGCGTCCCTCCTCGTCACGGACGAGGGGGGTCTTCAGCCGGTCGGGCTGGGTCGCGTAGGTGAAGGCCCAGCGACCCTTGTCGCAGTTCCACTCCTCGTTGACCTCGGGGTCGTCCCCGGCCAGGCGGCGGGTGACCTTGCCGCGCCGGTGGTCGGTGCGCAGGGAGCAGCCGCTCGCGCAGTGCTCGCAGGCGCTGGGCGTGGAGACCAGGTCGAACGGGCGGGCCTGGAAGCGGTACGCGGCACCGGTGAGTGCGCCCACCGGGCAGATCTGCACGGTGTTGCCGGAGAAGTAGGACTCGAACGGGCGTCCGTCGGCGGTGGCGACCTGCTCCTTGGCCCCGCGCTCGAAGAAGTCGATGAGCGGGTCTCCGGCGATCTCGTCGGAGAAGCGGATGCAGCGCGCGCACTGGACGCAGCGCTCGCGGTCGAGCAGCACCTCGGAGGAGAGCGCGACCGGCTTGTCGAAGGTCCGCTTCTTCTCCACGAAGCGGCTCTCGCCCTGGCCGTTGGACATGGCCTGGTTCTGCAGCGGGCACTCGCCGCCCTTGTCGCAGACCGGGCAGTCGAGCGGGTGGTTCAGGAGCAGCAGCTCCATCACACCACGCTGCGCCTTCTCGGCGACCGGGGAGGTGAGCTGGGTCTGCACGACCATGCCCTCGGCGACCTCGATCGCGCAGGAAGGCTGCGGCTTGGGGAAGCCGCGGCCGTTTCCGGCGTCGGGGATGTCCACCAGGCACTGGCGGCAGTTGGCGGCCGGCTCCAGCAGCGGGTGGTCGCAGAACCGGGGGATCTGGATGCCGAGCAGCTCTGCCGCCCGGATGATCAGGGTGCCCTTCGGGACGCTCACCTGGAAGCCGTCGATGGTGACGGTGACCAGGTTCACCGGCACCTGCTGCGCCGGGGTGGTGGCTTCGACGGTCATGGCGTCTCCTCCGTCGGCCTCATGACCGAGACGGTGCTGTGCTTGCCGACGTGCTTGCCGGTTGCCTGGGTCCGCGCGCTCACTGGGCACCCCACACCGTGGACGGGGCGTGATCGAACGGGCAGCCGCCGATCTCGAAGTGCTCGAGGTATTCGTCGCGGAAATATTTCACCGACGAGTGGATGGGGCTGGTGGCCCCGTCGCCCAGGGCGCAGAAGGAGCGTCCCAGGATGTTGTCGGCGATGTCGGTGATCGTGGTCAGGTCCTCTTCGGTGCCCTGACCCTTCTCCAGCCGCTTGAGCACCTGCTTGAGCCAGTAGGTGCCCTCCCTGCAGGGGGTGCACTTGCCGCACGACTCGTGCGCGTAGAACTCGGTCCAGCGGAGCACGGCGCGCACCACGCAGGTGGTCTCGTCGAAGATCTGCAGGGCCCGGGTGCCGAGCATCGAGCCCTTCGCGCCGACGGACTCGAAGTCCAGCGGGACGTCGAGGTGCTCGTCGGTGAAGATCGGGGTGCTCGACCCGCCGGGGGTCCAGAACTTGAGCCGGTGGCCCTCGCGGATGCCGCCGGACATCTCCAGCAGCTCGCGCAGCGTGATGCCGAGCGGGGCCTCGTACTGGCCGGGCGTGGTCACGTGGCCGCTCAGCGAGAAGATGCCGAAGCCCTTGGACTTCTCCGTGCCCATCCCGGCGAACCAGTCGGCGCCGTTGGCGATGATGGAGGGAACACTCGCGACCGACTCGACGTTGTTCACCACTGTCGGCGAGGCGTACAGGCCCGCCACGGCGGGGAAGGGGGGCTTGAGCCGAGGTTGGCCGCGATAGCCCTCCAGCGAGTCGAGCAGCGCCGTCTCCTCGCCACAGATGTAGGCGCCGGCGCCGCTGTGCACGACCAGCTCGAGGTCGAAGCCGGAGCCGAACAGGTCGGTGCCGAGATAGCCCTTGGCGTACGCCTCGGCCACGGCCGCCTGCAGGCGGCGCACGACGTGCACGACCTCGCCGCGCACGTAGATGAAGGCGTGGTTGGCCCGGATCGCGTACGCGGTGATGATGACGCCCTCGACCAGCGAGTGCGGGTTGGCCATCATCAGCGGGATGTCCTTGCACGTGCCGGGCTCGGACTCGTCGGCGTTGACCACCAGATAGTGCGGCTTGCCGTCACCCTGGGGGATGAAGCCCCACTTCATGCCGGTGGGGAAGCCCGCGCCGCCTCGGCCGCGCAGTCCGGAGTCCTTGACGGCCTGGATGACGGCGTCGGGGTCCATGCCCAGCGCCTTCTCGGCCGCCGAGTAGTCGCCGTAGCCCTCCAGGGTGAAGGAGTTGGGCTGGTCCCAGTTCGCGGTCAGAACCGGGGTGAGAGTGGTCACTTCGTCTCCTCGCCTGGCAGCCCGTCGCTCCGTGACGAGGCCGCTCCGTGCCTGCCGGCACGCTCGTTGCGCCCGCACGCGCCGGTCTGACCGGCACGCCCGCTCCTGGTGGCTCCACACCGTGGCACGTTCACGCCTCCGGAGCCTTCCATCCCTTGGCCTTGGCGATCTTCAGACCCTCCAGGGAGGGGCCGTTCGCCGAGGGGCCGTCGCCGGCCAGGCCGTCGGGCAGGCCCGCGAGCACCCGCGAGGCCTCCTTGAACGTGCAGAGCTTCTTCGGCCCCCGGGTCGGGGAGATCTCCTTGCCGTCCCTGAGATCGTCGACGAGCTGCTTGGCCGAGGCCGGGGTCTGGTTGTCGAAGAACTCCCAGTTGACCATCATCACCGGGGCGAAGTCGCAGGCGGCGTTGCACTCCAGCCGCTCCAGCGAGACCTTGCCGTCGGGGGTCGTCTCGTCGTGACCGATGCCCGCGTGCTCGGACAGCTCTTCCCAGATCTGGTCGCCGCCCATGACCGCGCAGAGCGTGTTGATGCACACGCCCACGTGGTACTGGCCCATCGGCCTGCGCTTGTACATCGTGTAGAAGGTGGAGACGCCCACGACCTCGGCCTTGCTCAGGCCGAGCATCTCGGCGCAGAACTCGTGGCCGTCGTCGGAGACGTAGCCGTCCTCCGACTGCACCAGGTGCAACAGGGGCAGCAGGGCCGACCGCGGCTTCGGGTAGCGGCCGATGATCTCCTTGGCGTCGCGCTCCAGGCGCTCCCGCACCTCCGGCGCGTACCCCTTGCTCACGGTCGCGCTCACCTCCTCGCCACCCGCGCGGGCGGCCTCGTTCGAGGGCTCGCCGCCCAGGGCGGTGCTCGTCCCGAGGGCGCTCTCGCCCGTCAGGCCGGTACCCGTGCTCGCGTCGAGCCTCTCGTCCGCCGCGTTCGCCGACTGGCCGGCCGGGCCCTTGCTGGGGCTCATCGGTCGACACCTCCCATCACCGGGTCGATCGAGGCCACCGCCGAGATGACGTCGGCGACCATGCCGCCCTCACACGTCGCGGGCATGGCCTGCAGGTTCGTGAAGGACGGGTCGCGGAAGTGTACGCGGTAGGGGCGGGTTCCGCCGTCGCTGACCACGTGGGCGCCGAGCTCGCCGCGGGGCGACTCGACCGAGGCGTACGCCTGCCCGGCCGGGACCCGGAAACCCTCGGTCACCAGCTTGAAGTGGTGGATCAGCGCCTCCATGGAGCCGCTCATGATGTGCGCGATGTGGTCGGGCGAGTTGCCCAGGCCGTCGGGGCCGAGCGCGAGCTGCGCGGGCCAGCCGATCTTCTTGTCGTCGATCATCACCCGGTCGTTCTTGAGCGGCCCGGAGAGGCGGTCGAGCGCCTGCTCGATGATCTTGAGCGACTCCTCCATCTCGGCCACCCGCACCAGGTAGCGGCCGTAGACGTCGGCGGTCTTCTCCGTCGGGACGTCGAACTCGTAGGTCTCGTAGCCGCAGTAGGGCTGCGACTTGCGCAGGTCCCACGGCAGGCCCGCGGCCCGCAGCATCGGGCCGGTGACGCCCAGCGCCATGCAGCCGGTGAGGTCGAGGTAGGCGACGTCCTTGGTACGGGCCAGGTAGACCGGGTTCGCGTCGAGCATCTTGCGCATGTCCTTGATGCGCCCCGGCATGACCTTGAGCAGCTCGCCGACCTTGTCGACGGCGCCGGCGGGCAGGTCGACCGAGACGCCTCCGGGCCGGACGTAGGCCATGTTCATCCGCAGGCCGGTGATGTACTCCATCACGTCGAGCACCATCTCGCGCTCGCGGGACCCGAAGAGGAACGGCGTGGTCGCGCCCAGCTCCATGCCGAAGGTGCCGATGGCCACCATGTGCGAGGAGATCCGGGTGAGCTCCATCATCATCACGCGGATGGCCTGGGCCCGCTCGGGGATCCGGTCGGTGATGCCCAGCAGCCGCTCGACGCCCATGCAGTAGGCGGTCTCGTTGAAGATCGGCGCCAGGTAGTCCATCCGGGTGACGAACGTCGTGCCCTGGGTCCACGTCCGGTATTCGAGGTTCTTCTCGATGCCGGTGTGCAGGTAGCCGATGACCGTGCGGGCCTCGGTGACCGTCTCGCCGTCCAGGTTCAGGACCAGGCGGAGCACGCCGTGCGTGGACGGGTGCTGGGGGCCCATGTTGATGACGAGCTGCTGGTCCTGCTGGCCGGAGAGGGTCTCGACCAGTTCCGTCCAGTCGTTGCCCGAGACGGTGTAGACCTTGCCCTCGGTGGCGTCGTCGTACGCGTCGTACGGGCCGCCGATGGTCTCCTTCGTCTCCTGGTAGGGGACGCTCATGTGTAGGACCTCCTCTGGTCCGGCGCGGGGATCTCGGCGCCGCGGTACTCGACCGGGATGCCGCCGAGCGGGTAGTCCTTGCGCTGGGGGTGACCGTCCCAGTCGTCGGGCATCATGATGCGGGTCAGCGCCGGGTGCCCGTCGAAGACGATGCCGAAGAAGTCCCAGGTCTCGCGCTCGTGCCAGTCGTGGGTCGGGTACACCGAGACCGTGGAGGGGATGTGCCGGTCGTCGTCGGGGCAGGAGACCTCGACGCGCAGGCGGCGGTTGTGCGTGATCGAGCACAGGTGGATCACCGCGTGCAGCTCCTGGCCCACCAGGTGGGGGTAGTGCACGCCGGAGACGCCGAGCGAGAGCTCGAAGCGCAGGGCGGGGTCGTCGCGCAGGGTCCTGACGACGTCGAGCAGGCGCTCGCGCCTGACGTGGAAGGTCAGCTCGCCGCGGTCGACCACCACGCGCTCGACGGCGTCGCCGAGATCGCCGCCGAGGGCGCGCTCCAGCTCGTCGGCGACGGTGTCGAAGTAGCCGCCGTACGGGCGGGCGCTGGACAGCTCGGGCTTGCGCCGCACGACGAGGCGGCCGTAGCCGGAGGTGTCGCCGGTGCCCGAGGCGCCGAACATGCCCAGGTGGGCGATCGGCTCCTCCGGAACCTCGGGGAGGTTGTCAGCGGGTTCGCTCGTCATTTGGCGGTCCCCTGGTCGATCAGCGGCAGCGTCCGCAGGGCCTGCAGTTCGAGCTCGTCGATCTGCTTGGCGCGGTGCGCGCCGAACTTCGTGTTCTGGATCTTGTCGTGCAGCTTGACGATCGCGTCGATGAGCATCTCGGGCCGCGGCGGGCAGCCGGGCAGGTAGATGTCGACGGGGACGACGTGGTCGACGCCCTGCACGATCGCGTAGTTGTTGAACATGCCGCCGCTGGAGGCGCAGACGCCCATCGCGATGACCCACTTGGGCTCGGCCATCTGGTCGTAGATCTGGCGCAGCACCGGGGCCATCTTCTGCGACAGCCGTCCCGCGACGATCATCAGGTCGGCCTGGCGCGGAGACGCCGAGGCGCGCTCCATGCCGAAGCGCGCCAGGTCGTGCTTGGGACCGCCGGTGGACATCAGCTCGATGGCACAGCAGGCGAGACCGAACGTCGCCGGCCAGACGGAGTTCTTGCGCGCCCAGCCGGCCACCTGCTCGACCGTGCTGAGCATGAACCCGCTCGGAAGTTTCTCTTCAAGACCCATATCTAGTCCCAGTCCAGACCCTTGCGGCGCCACACGTACGCGTAGGCCACGAGCACGGTGACGATGAACAGCAGCATCTCGACCAACCCGAACAGCCCGAGCTGGTCGAACGCGACCGCCCACGGGTAGAGGAAGATGATCTCGATGTCGAACACGATGAACAGCATCGCGGTGACCATGTACTTCAGCGGGAAGCGGCCTCCGCCCACGGGCTGGGGCGTCGGCTCGATGCCGCATTCGTAGGCGTCGAGTTTCGCGCGGTTCCAGCGCTTGGGACCGGTGAAGGGGGCGATCGTCACCGAGAAGATCGCAAATCCCGCCGCGAGAACGGCGAGCACCAGGATGGGTGCGTACAACTCCATCGCTACGCCTCCTCTCCCATCTCCACGCGCGCCGGCGCGTAGCTCTGCGTTGTGGTGTATTTCGAAAGTCTAGGCAGGGCGATCATCGCCCCCGGTTCCAGGTGTCCGGCCCTCGTCGCTCTCATGCCGGTGGCGCCACCTTCGACAGGGCGTTGATGATGCGGTCGGACGCGTCACCCCGCCGGTCGGTGAGATTAGCAAGGAGCTTGAGCGCGAACCGCATCAGGTGGGGGTGCGGCAGCGCGTGACGCGTCGCGAAGTTCATCACACCGCGGTGCCCGATCAGCTCCACGAATCCCCTGCCGAGGGTGAAGTAACCACCGTATGCGTCTTTCAACGTCTGAGGGTAGGCGCGCAGCACGCGCTCCCGCTGCGCGGGGGTGACCCTGCCGAGCGCCTGGACGATCGTCTCGGCGGCGATGTGGCCGGTCTCCATCGCGTACGCAATGCCCTCGCCGTTGAACGGGTTGATCATCCCGCCGGCGTCGCCGACCAGCACCAGGCCCCGCGTGTAGTGCGGCTGGCGGTTGAAGGCCATCGGCAGCGCGGCGCCCCTGATGGGGGTCGTCATGTTCTCCTCGACGTAGCCCCACTCGGGGGGCATGCCCTTCACCCAGCGCTTGAGCAGGTCGCGGTAGTCCATGCCCTTGAAGGACTCGCTGGTGTTCAGCAGCCCCAGGCCCACGTTGGAGGTGCCGTCGCCGACACCGAAGATCCAGCCGTAGCCGGGCAGCAGGGTGTCGCCGTCCCACAGCTCCAGCCAGGTCTCCAGGTAGTCGTCGTCGTGGCGGGGGCTCTCGAAGTACGTCCGCACCGCGACGCCCATCGGGCGGTCCTCGCGCTTGTGCAGCCCCATCGCCAGGGAGATGCGGGTGGAGTTGCCGTCGGCGGCGACCACCAGCCGGGAACGGTAGGTGACCTCCTCGCCGTCCCGCTTGGCGACCACGCCGACGATGTGCCCGCTGCGGTCGTCGAGGACCGGGGCGGTGACGTTCACCCCCTGCAGCAGGCGGACGCCCGCCTTGACCGCGTTGGCGGCCAGGATCTCGTCGAAGTCCTGGCGGGTGCGCACCAGGCCGAAGTCGGGGAAGCTCGACAGCTCCGGCCAGTCGAGCTCGAAGCGCATCCCGCCGCCGACCACGCGCAGGCCCTTGTTGCGGACCCAGCCGGGGGCGTCGATGTCGATCCCCATCGCGATGAGCTGCTTGACCGCTCGGGGCGTCAGCCCGTCGCCGCAGACCTTCTCGCGGGGGAAGGTGGTCTTCTCGAGCAGCAGGACGTCGAGCCCGGCCTGCGCGAGGTGGAATGCGGTTGTCGAACCGGCGGGCCCGGCGCCGACGACGATGACGTCGGCGTCAGCCTCAGCGACTTTCCGCTGTGTGGCGGCTGGCACGGTCACGGGACCTGTCCTGTCCTACACGCTGTGGGGGCCTCGGGGTAAGGGGCCTTTCGTTCCTTTGTGAAGAGCTTCACAAACTTGTCGGGCCGAAGTCTAACGCCTTTGCGGGGCAAAGTGTCAGGCGGGTGTTGCCCTCGTCGCCAATCTTCCACGCGGGGCGCTACGCGGGCTTGTACGCGCGGTGCAGGGCCACGATTCCCAGGCTCAGGTTGCGCCAGGCGACCCGTTCCCAGCCCGCTCCCTGAATGATCTTCGCCAACCCCGCCTGGTCCGGCCAGGCCCTGATCGACTCCGCCAGATACTCGTAGGAGTCGTCGTTGGAACCGAAGAGCTTCGCGGCCCGCGGCATCAGCTTCATCAGGTACTGCGAGTATACGAGGTCGAAGGACCTGGGCGTCGGGTGCGAGAACTCCAGGATCACCAGCCGCGCGCCCGGCCTGGCCACCCGGTACATCTCGCGCAGCGCGCCGCCGGTGTCGTGCACGTTGCGCAGCGCCGTGGAGATCGTCACCGCGTCGAAGACGCCGTCGGCGAAGGGCAGCCGCAGCGCGTCGCCCGCGACGAAGCTGACGCCCCGCACCCCGCCCCCGGAGATGCCGGAGCCGCCCCTGCGCCTCACCCCGGTGCTCAGCATGCCGAGCGAGAAGTCGGAGGCGATGGCGCGGGCGCCCAGCGCGGTGAACGTGTCGGTCGACGTACCGGTGCCCGCGCCGAGGTCGAGGACCAGCTCGCCGGGGCCCGCGTCGACGGCCGCGGCGGTGGCCTTGCGCCACAGCCGGACCTGGCCCAGGGAGATAACGTCGTTGACGAAGTCGTACCGCCTGGCCGTGCGATCGAACATCGCGGCGACCTCGTGCGGCTGCTTGTCCAGAGAAGCGCGCGTCATGACTCCCACCCTAGGCCCGCCCCGATAATCCACGGAAAGTAGTCATTCCATCACCCAGAGCATGCTAAAAATTGTCGAATGTTTGCCAGAGCCACTTGCCTGCTGGTCGCGGTCCTGACCCTGGTCCCACCCGGGATCGCCGCCGCCGGCACCACGAAGCACAGCGGGGTCGTCTCGGCCGATCCGGCGAACACCACCCCCCACGTGCTCGACGGGATCGTCAACGCCATCGCGCTGGTGGGCGGCACTGTGGTGGTCGGCGGCTCGTTCGGCGAGGTGCGCGAGGCCGGGAGCGCGGGGGTGGCGAGAGTGCTGCCGCGCACCAACCTCTTCGCCTACGACCTGGCCACCGGCCGGATCCTGCCGGGCTTCGCGCCGCGCCTCGACCGCCCGGTCCAGGCCCTGGCGGCGGGGGTCCGCGGCACCGTCTACGCGGGCGGGCGGTTCACGAGGACCGGTGGCGCGCGGACGCGGGGCCTGGCCCTGCTCCGGCTCTCCGACGGCTCCCCGGTGTCCCGTTTCGGCGCCCAGGTCCGCGGCGGCACGGTCACCGGTCTGGCCAGGCTCGGCCGACACCTCTACGCGGGCGGCGACTTCACCCACGTCGGCCCCGTCGCCCGTACGGCACTGGCCAGGATCGACGCCGTCACCGGCGAGGCCGACCCGTCCTTCACGATCGAGCCGGGCGCGCCCAGGGGAGGCAGGACCAGGGTCCACGCGATCTCCCTCAGCCACGGCAGGCTCGCGGTCGGCGGCGACTTCACCACGCTCGGAGGCCTGCCGCGGGCCCAGCTCGGCCTGATCGCCGTCACCCCCCCGGCCGTCACCGCGCCGAACTCCACCGCGCCGGACGCCCCGTCGCCGGGTCTCCTCGCCTCACCCGCCGAGGTGGCGCCGTGGCGGACCGACGCCTACCGGGGCCGGTGCAGGGCCGACTTCCCCGGCTACGTGCGGGGCCTGGACTTCGCCCCCGACGGGAGCTATCTCGCCGTCGTCACGACCGGCGGGCCCGGGGGCCGGGACAGGATGTGCGACACCGCCGCCCGGTTCGAGACCCGCGCCCCGTCCGAGACCGGCGTGGTACGCCCGACGTGGGTGAACCACACCGGGGGTGACTCGCTGTACGCGGTGGCGGCGACGGGGGCGGCCGTCTACGTCGGCGGGCACCAGCGCTGGCTGAACAATCCGGACGGTCGCGACTCGGCGGGCCCCGGGGCGGTGGCGCGGCCGGGGATCGGCGCGATCCACCCGCGCACCGGCAGGGCCCTGGCGTGGAACCCGACGCGGGACCGCGGAATCGGGATCAAGGCATTCCTCGCGCACCCCGGCGGATTACTGGTTGGTAGTGACACAACTCGTCTTGGTCACGAGTACCATGCCCGAGTCGGCATGTTCCCGTTGCCGATCACTCCCGATTCTTAGTGATTCGCTTGCTCATCGCGTCTCTCTGCTTCGAGAGCAGGACGTAACTGGCCACACCGCTGATCAGGAATGCGACGATCAGCAGGGCCAGGGGCTCGCGCAGGCCGAGGATATAGAGCACTCCTAGAGTCACGGCCAGCAGACCGGCCCGGGACGCGGTGTAAACGATGACGGGACGCACGGTGTCAAGGCTACGTCACCTCGCCCGCGCGGTCTCGATCGCGGTGCCGCACGGGTAACTCTTCGCATCTACTGCGAGCGCTGCTAGTCTTCCCAAGAGATCTGTTTCGTAAAGAAACACCCACGAGAGTCCCAAAAAGGCTCTATCATATAACAATCGGGCAGGCAGTAGATAACAACCCGTGATCTTTGTTGAAAACCACGGATAAATCAGGCTTCGCTCGGCACACTGGTTACCTGTCCGCCCGCTGGCAGGAAGCGGGATGCGAGGGGGAGAGATTGTGGAGAGTAGCAGCGAGCGTCTGCTGACGCCCGGAGAGGTTGCCGCCCTCTTCCGGGTCGACCCAAAGACGGTTACACGCTGGGCCGCGGCAGGCCGTATCAGCAGCATCCGTACCCCCGGAGGGCACCGGCGTTTCCGCGAGTCGGAAGTGCACGCCCTTCTGCGTGGAGAGGACGTCTTGACGGCCGAACGGCCGGCAGGCGAGTCCCCGCGCGTCTGACGACTTAGGACGTCACACCATCGGTGATCCTGCGCGCCTTACCCGGAAGCCGCAGGGTCACCGTGGAGTCGTGTGAGGTACGACACGACACGGACGGTGACCTCCCCCGTCACCGGGCCACCCGCCCCGCCGGGCCCGCCGCCGCGTCCCCGCGTCCGGAACCACCCGGCGCGCCCCGGCCCTGATCTCCCCGGTGCCGGCTCTCCCGCCCGGCCCAGGCCTCCGGCCTCGAAGCCGGCCCAGGCCCCCGCCGCGGCCTCGAAGCCCCTCAGGTCTCCTGCTCGGCCTTGAAGGCCAGGAACTCCCGCTCCAGCTCGTCGTTCTCCTCCAGCCACCGCCGCCGCCGCTCGGCCCACTCCTCCTCGGTGAGTGACTCGGCCAGCCAGCGGTCGTAGTCGGGATCCCCCGGAGAGACCTCCACGTAGGCATTGCCGATCAGACGCCCGTCATCGCTGGCCAGGGTCTGCGGCACGCGCAGGGTCCCGTCAGCGAGTCTGACGACGTACATCCAGATCACCTAGATTCCGTAGCGCCGGTTGAAGAACAACATGACGTTGAGCGCCATTCGCGTGTCGCCGCCCAGCATGTCGACCAGCGCGGGGCGCTGCCGGGAGACGATCGCGGCGAAGGCGTCGGCGAAGAACTCCTTGCGGCCCAGGTCGCCCGACTGGAGATGGAACCCCGAGGCCAGCGCGGGAACACACTGGGCGTAGAGGGCGGCGAACTCCGGGGAGTCGGAGACCCAGTCGCCGTGGGGGGCGTCCACGTCGTCCAGGGCGTGCCCGACCTCGTGCATCATCACGTCGGGGGTGGGCGAGGGCCGGTCTCCCACCACGATCTTGCGGTCGCCGTACGCCCCCGCGCACACGTCCCACGTCGCCCGGCCCGAGGGAAGCGGCGCGCCGCGCAGGTATCCCATGTCGTCCAGGTCGGGCACCCCGCCCGCGCCGACGTAGATGCCGTCGAGACCGTCGGCCAGCTTGTCCTTCAGCCCGTCGGGCAGCCTCGCCAGGCTCTCCACCGCCCGTACGACCTCGGGGGGCGGTGTCTCCCGCCTCGAGTCCCACTGGCGGTGCAGGATGCGCTCCAGGCGCCCGCAGTGGCGCAGGCCGTCGCCCAGGTCCGGGGTGTCGGGGGAGTTGGGCTGTGCCCGGGGGCTCTCGTCGTCGAGCTCGAAGTCCTTCCAGGTGTACTGCGGCCGGTCGGCCACCGGGGCCGTGACCGTCCCGACCCGGCGCTCGGCCTCGCGGGGGACCTCACGCGGAGCCTCCCGCAGGGCACTCTCCGCACGCGTGGCCGGACCCCGCTGCCACCACCGCCGTCGATGGCGGCCCTTGTCGCCCGAATGTGCCATCACACCCCCTGGGGAAGTGGC
Source organism: Streptosporangium sp. H16 (assembly GCF_051918855.1). Classification (NCBI taxonomy): domain Bacteria; kingdom Bacillati; phylum Actinomycetota; class Actinomycetes; order Streptosporangiales; family Streptosporangiaceae; genus Streptosporangium; species Streptosporangium sp. H16. The sequence goes on along the minus strand of NZ_JBPXMD010000008.1, from coordinate 244,417 downwards.
AACGGGTCCACGGTACGGGGTCGGACCCTTGCCAGTCATCCGTAACGCGGAGCCGGACCGCAGCAGGCCTCACGATGGCTTACAGTTCGGGCATGCCCCTGCTTGTCGGTCTGGCGATACTCGCCTTCTGGCTTTACTGCCTGTTCGACGTCATCACCACGCCGGACGAGGAGTCCAGGAACCTGCCCAAACTTCTCTGGGTGCTCATCGTGGTGCTGATGCCGATCGCCGGGGGAGCCTTCTGGCTGCTGCTCGGCCGGCCGACCGGCCCCCGGGCGCCACGATCGCTCCTGGCCGAGGAAAGGCCGCCGCGCGCCGAGGCCCCGAAGGGCCCCGACGACGACCCCGACTTCCTCAAGGACCTCGACCGCCGCCTGCGCGACGACGACTGACCTCTCCCGACGGCGATCGACCGGCCGGTGTGGCCGTGACGACTGGGGTGACTGGTGTGGCCGGTGTTGCCGATCGGCCACCCGGCCGGGAATTCCGGTGCGAAACCCGCCGGGAATCCGGCGTGAAATCAGCGGGAACCCCGGCGTGGAAATGCGCCGGAAAATTCCGGTGTGAAAATTCGGCCCGGGGAAATCTCGGCATCGAGAATCATCGCGGTGCCGGGAATCAGCCGGGAACTCAGGGAACCTCGGCGTAGGAGTGCAGTCCCCCGAGGAAAATGTTCACTCCGACCAGGTTGAACAGCAGGCAGGCGAAGGCGACGAGCTGCACGATCATGGCCGCCTTTCCCTTCCAGCCCGCGGTGGCCCTGGCGTGCAGATACGCGGCATAGGCGATCCAGGTGATGAACGCCCAGATCTCCTTGGGGTCCCAGCCCCAGTAACGGCCCCACGCCTTGTCCGCCCAGAGCGCCCCGGCGATGACGGCGAAGGTCCAGATCGGGAAGCCGATCACGATGGCCCGGTGCGCGACCCGCTCCAGGTCCCGCCGGGACGGCAGCCGGACCGCGGTGTCCTTCCTGACCAGGTAGAGGATGCCGGAGACTCCGGCCACGATGAACAGCCCGCTGGCGACGATGGCCGCGGACACGTGGATCGCGACCCAGTACGAGTTCAGCGCGGGCACCACGGGACCGGCCTGCACGTGCAGGTACCGTACGGCGAACCCGAGCCCCAGCGCGGCCGCGACCGTGACGAACGCCCCCAGGAAGCGGACCGGGTAGCGGAGCTGCATGAACAGGAACGCGCTCACCGCCGCGAAGCACATCGCGACCACGAACTCGTACATGTTGCCCCACGGCCACCGGTCCACGGCCAGGCCTCGGGTGAGGAGGGAGGCGAGGTTGGCGGCCCAGCCGAGCCAGCTCAGCCCGACGGCCACCGGTCCCGCCCACACCGCCCAGGCGGGCGGCGCCTTCTCCACGGGACCGCCCTCGGCGGCGGAGCCGGTGCCGGCCGGGGCGGCGCCCCCGCCGACGGTGGCCAGAACGGGCCGGTCCGCACGGGCCGACGCACCCGCTGACCGGCCGAAGGCCAGGTCGAGGGCATAAGCGATCATTGCGGAGACGTAGAGCAGCACCGTCGCCAGGATGAGCTGGTCGCTCAACGTGGCGAGGCCGGCGTCGACCTCAGCGGACATCCTTCACTCCTGAATCGGGAACTCCCGGGTCCAAAACTCCTGGGTTCAAAGCGGAGACGATCTCGGTGAACTCCTCGCTGAAATCGCCACCCTCGGTGCGCGTGAGGCCACCCGCCTCGACCTCGCGGCCCTCGTGGAGCCGCACCCACACCCTGCGGCGGCGGACGGTCAGGGTGAGCACGAGACCGACGACGGCGAGGACCGAGGCCACGAGCGCGGGCATCCGGCCCGGGTCGTGGGTGATCTGCAGGGCGATCCACTCCCTGACGCCGGTGAACTCGATCGAGCCCGCGCCGTTCGGGAGCGTGAGCTTCTTGCCGACCGCCAGCGGGTCGGCCTTCATGACCAGCGGCTTCATCTTCTTCAGACTCGCCGGATCGAGCTCGTAGACCGACTGCGGCCGGCCGTCCTTCAGGCCCAGGTCACCGGCGAAGGCGCCGTACACCTGGGCGGTGGGGTTGGCGGCACCCGGGAAGACCGACACCCACTCGGCGCCCATCGGGACGGTCGTCGGCAGGAAGCCCACGAGGATGCCGAGCTGCTCGGGCTGCGCGTCCGGAACCTTGATCACGCACTCGGAGGTGAAGGTGGCGGGCTGGACGACCAGGCAGGGCACCGGCCCGTCGAAGGCGACCTGGCCCTTGCCGTCGGTGATCCTGAAGGTCGGCGCGTAGCCGTGGTCGATCAGGTAACTCAGCGTGCCGTTGACGTCCAGCGGCTCGTTGACCTTCAGGACGTAGTCGCGCGGGGCGGCGCCCGGGGCGTCCTCGACCTTGAGCCTGGCCTCGTAGTCGAGGGCCTGCCCGGCCTTCTCGCCCTTGGCGATGTAGGTCGCCTGGAAGTCGTCGACGGTGAAGGAGAACGGCTCCAGCGACTCGGCGTTCACCTGCTGGCCGGGCATGTAGCGGTCGTAGGCGGCGACCGTGTTGGCGAACCCCTCGCCCTCCACGACCAGCACGTTGCCCCGGTAGCCGTACAGCGCCCCGGCCCCGACCGCGACCAGCAGGCCGAGCAGGGCCACGTGGAACAGCAGGTTGCCGGTCTCGCGCAGGTAGCCCTTCTCCCCGGCGACCCAGCCGGGCCCCGTGGTCACCCGGAACCGCCTGGCGCGCAGCCTCTTGGCGACCTCCTCGACGGTCAGGTCGGCCTCGAAGGAGGCGTGCTGCGGCAGCCTGCTCAGGTTGCGCGGCGCGGCGGGCGGCTTCCTGCGCAGCTCCCGCAGGTGGGTCGCGGTGCGGGGGAGCACACAGCCGATCAGGGACACGAACAGCAGAAGGTAGATCGCGGCGAACCAGGGCGCCCGGAACACGTCGAACAGCCAGAACCTGTCCAGCCACTCGGCCAGCTGGGGGCTGTCCTCGAAGTACTGGAAGACCTTGGCGTCGGAGACGCCACGCTGCGGCCAGATCGAGCCGGGGATGGAGCCCAGGGCGAACAGGAACAGCAGGATCAGTGCGGTCCGCATCGAGGTGAGCGTCCGCCAGAACCAGCGCGCCCACCCCACGACCCCGAAGCCCGTGGGCCGCCGCGTCTCGCTCACCGCTCGCTCTCCCGTCCTCGGGTCGACGGACACCATCAGATCACCGGCTCGAATCCGCCGACCCAGCCCTGCGTCATCGCGACGAGCTGCTCCCAGAGCCCGGTGACGAGCAGCACGCCGACGACGACCAGCATGACGCCGCCCGCCCGCGTGATCAGCTGCGAGTGCCGGCGCACCGCCTTGAACGTCCTCAGCGCCCTGCTGTACGCCAGCCCTGCCGCCACGAACGGCAGGCCGAGGCCGAGCGCGTACGCGAAGGCGAGTATCGCGCCGCGACCGGCGCTGCCCTCGTTCAGGCCGAGGGTGAGCACGACCCCGAGGGTGGGGCCGATGCAGGGGGTCCAGCCCAGGCCGAACACCAGGCCGAGCAGGGGTGCCCCGGCCAGGCCGGCGGCCGGGAGCCGGTGGATGCGGAAGTCGCGCTGCAGACCCGGGACGACCCCCATGAACGCCAGGCCGAGCACGATCGTGAGGGCGCCCAGCACCCGAGTGATGATCGCGGCGTTGCCGAACAGGGCCGCGCCGAGGCCGCCGAAGAGCGCTCCCCCGGCCACGAACACGGTCGCGAAGCCCAGGACGAACAGCACGATGCCCGCGACCATGCGCCCCCGCCTGGGGTCGGCGCTCATGCCGGTCACGTACGACAGGTAGCCGGGGACCAGCGGCAGCACGCACGGCGACAGGAACGACACCAGCCCGGCCGCGACCGCGATCGGCAGCGCCAGCGCCAGCGAGCCGCTCGCGACGGTGCCCACGAGGTCGGCGTTCATCGCGGGCCCGGCCGTCGCCCGGAGCCGTTATCCCTCATCGCGGACCTTGGTCACGGCGGCGAGGAGGTCGCTGTACTTGACCGCGCCCAGGGCCCTGGCGGCGATCCGGCCCTGGCGGTCGATGATCAGGGTGGAGGGGATGGCGGCGGGCGGGACCGTGCCCTGGAAGGAGAGCGCGACCTTGCCCGGCTGGTCGAAGATGCTCGGGTAACCGGACTGGTGGCTGCGCTCGAACGCGAGCGCGTCGGCCTTGCGGTCCTTGAAGTCGATGCCGAGGAACTCCACGCCGTCGGCCTTCGTCTTCGCGGAGATGTCCTTGAGCACCGGCGCCTCGGCCCGGCAGGGCGCGCACCAGGAGGCCCAGAAGTTGAGCACCACGATCTTGCCCTTGTGGGCCGCGAGGGTCGCGGTGCCCCCGTCGAGGGTCTCCCCCTCCACCTTCGGGGCGACCTTGCGGTCCGCGGCCTGGAACAGGGTGATCTTGCCGTCACCGGCCACGAAGCGGGTGTCGCCGGTCTGCGGCTGCGATCCCTGGGTTCCGGCGCATCCGGCCACGGCGACGAGCAGCGCGGCGGCGGCGAAGGATTGTGCGCGCATGGGTGACGGAGGCTCCCTGTACTACAACCGGTAGAGCAATCACTGTACCGGCGAGGTCAGGCGCCCGGCACAGTGGGGCGTTTGACGAGCGCCGCCGCGGGCTCGCTGTATCCGACGCCGATCAGACGGTTTCCCTCGAAGGAGAAGCTCGTGAGGCTGGCGAGGCCGCACTGCCTGCGGCGCGGATCGTGCGGCAGGCGCCTGCCCTCGGCGGCGAGCCTGATGGTCCAGATCGGGAGCTGGTGGCTGACCATGATCGCTTCATGGCCGCGCGCCGCGTCGCGGGCGGTCTCGATCGCGGCCCTCATCCGGCTGACCAGGTGGGTGTAGCGCTCCCCCCAGGAGGGGCGGAGCGGGTTCCACAGGTAACGGTAGAAGCGCGGGTTGCGGAAGAGACCGTCACCCCTGCCGAGGGAGAGGCCCTCGAAGATGTTCTCGGCCTCGATGAGCCGCTCGTCGACCGTGACGTCCAGGCCGAAGGTCGCGGCGAGCGGCGCCGCCGTCTCCTGGGCACGCTCCAGCGGCGAGGAGAACAGCGCGGTGACGTCCCGTCCGGCGACCGTCTTGGCCACCGTCTCGGCCATCTGCCGGCCGTTGTCGGAGAGGTGGTAGTCGGGAAGCCTGCCGTACAGGACGTTGGCGGGATTGTGCACCTCACCGTGGCGCAGGAGGTGAACGACGGTGGTCTCAGGCATGGTGTCGCCAGCCTACCGACAAGTACGGGTTGGTGGCCGGGCAGGTGGGCCACCCGGGTCGGATGGGGCAGGACAGGGTCACCGCGTGAGCCCCCTCGCGCTCGCGCTCGCCCTCGTCCTCTCCTCCGCCGTCGCCCACGCCTGCTGGAACCTGATGAGCAAGCAGGCGTCCGCGCCCTGGCCTCCTGACCTCGCCGCCGCGGGGGCCTGGTCCTGCCCTTCCGGCACGAGTCACCGGGCGCGGGTGCCGGGCTCAGAAGCCGCCGGAGCCGTCACCCTCGACCGTCGAGGTCGCCGGGGAGGCCATCGCCGGAGTCGCCACCGGCCCGACGGGCTCGGAGACGGGGCCGCGGAAGTCGGCGGAGACGGCCTTCAGCGCCTCGACCGCGGCCCGGATGGCCGGGCGGCGGGCGGCGTCACTCCGCCAGAGCGCGTAGATCCTGCGCGTCGGGCGCGACCGGATCGGGACGACCCGCACCCCCGGCGGGACGAAGTCGCGGCCCAGCCGGGGAATGATGGCGCATCCCTGCCCCGCCGCGACGAGGGCCATCTGGGTCGGATACTCGTCCGCCATGCAGGTGATGTCCGGCTCCAGCTCGGCCGAGCGCAGCGTGTAGACCAGCCAGTCGTGGCAGACCGTGCCGGGCGAGGAGCTGATCCACTGCTCCCCGGACAGCTCGGCGAGCTCGATCTCGGGACGATCCGCCAGCGGGTGGGACGCGGGCAGGATCACGTCGGCGATGTCGTCGAAGAGCGTGGCCCGGGACAGCCCCTCGGGGATCGCCACCGGGCGGTTCATCCAGTCCTGGATCACCGCGAGGTCGAGCTCGCCCCTGGCCACCTCGCGGACCTGCCGCTCCGGCTCGCGCTCCATGAGCTGGAGGCGAAGGTCGGGGTGGCGCGTGCGCAGCAGGGCGAGCGCGGCGGGCATCAGGCCCCGGGCCGCCGTGGGGAAGGCGCCGATGCTCAGCCGCCCCACGACCTCGCCGCGCAGCGCCTCGAAGTCGGCCTCCGCCGTCTCGACCAGCGCGAGGATGCGCTCGGCGTGGTCGGCGAGCAGCCCGGCCGCGTCGGTCAGCCGCACGCCGCGCCCGTTGCGCTCCAGCAGGGTCGCGCCGGTCTCCCGCTCCAGCTTGGCCAGCTGCTGGGAGACCGCGGAGGGGGTCACCATGAGCGCCTCGGCCGCGGCACCCACGGAACCGTAGACGGAGACCGCGTGCAGGGCCTTGAGCCGGTTGAGATCCAACATGTAAGCAACCCTAAACGACATGAATCAGAAAGTCTCACTTGTGCTGAAATATTGTTGGAAACGACGATTGGTGGATGCGTATCCGGCACTTCCTCCTCGCCGTCGCCCTCACCGCCCTCTGGGGCTTCAACTTCGTGGTCATGGAAGCGGGACTCCGGCACTTTCCCCCGCTGCTCTACGTGGCGCTGCGCTTCCTTTTGGCCGCCTTCCCCGCCGTACTGCTCGTCGGCGGCCCCGGGGTGCCCTGGCGCAAGGTGCTCGTGGCCGGGGCGACCCTCGGCATCGGCCAGTACGCCCTGCTGCTCACGGGCATGCGTGCGGGCATGCCCGCCGGGCTGACCTCCCTCGTCGTCCAGGTCCAGGCCGTCTTCACCGCCGTCCTGGCGGTCGCCCTGCTGAGGGAACGGCTCACCCGGCGGCGGATCACCGGCATGGCGATCGCGTTCGCCGGCCTGGCACTGATCGCCGCCGACCTGGGCACCGGCGGCCCCATCGGCGCGTTCCTGCTGGTCGTCGGCGCGGCGTTCTTCTGGAGCGCGGGCAACATCGCGGTCAGGAACGCCGCGCCGCCCGACTCGTTCCGCTTCATGGTCTGGGTCTGCGGGGTCGCGGCCATCCCCATGACGGCCCTGTCCCTGCTGGTCGAAGGGGTTCCCCGGCTGGAGTTCTCGGTGGAGGGCGGCCTGTCGGTGCTCTACGTGTCACTGGTCGCCACCCTCGGCGGCTTCGGCATCTGGGGCTTCCTGCTCCAGCGCTACGACGCCTCGGTGGTCGCCCCGTCCGCCCTGCTCGTCCCGGTCTTCGGCATGTCCTCGGCCGCCCTGTTCACCGGGGAGCCGATCTCCCCCGCCAAACTCGCCGCCGCCGCCCTGATCATCTCCGGCGTCCTCTACGCGAGCACCCGCGCCCGTACGCCCGCCCTGACGAACAGGACACCGGAAGCGGAGAGAGTGTGAATCACCCCGACAGGCAACGGAGCCGGAAGCTACGGTGACCGGCATGGATGCCGCCTTCGACCATTGGCCGTCCCCGCCCCCGGAAGGCTGGACCGCCGACGACCTCGACCACCTCTCCGAAGGCCCCGACGGCGAGCCCGGCTTCTTCGAGCTGATCGACGGGGCACTCGTCTTCGCCGCCCCCCAGACGCGTTTCCACCAGCGCGTCCTGGCAGACCTGGCGACCGGCCTGAAACTGCGGGCTCCCGGGCACATCGCGGTAGTGACCCGAATGGACGTCAAGCTCGGCCACCGAACGCGCCTCTGCCCCGACATCATGGCCATCGACGCGAAGGCCGCCGATGACGACGACCGGACGTTCTACGCTCCCGGCGAGGCGCACCTCGCCGTCGAGGTCGTCTCCCCCGAGTCCGAGGACCGCGACCGCAAGACCAAGCCCTCCCGCTACGCCGAAGCGGGCATCGCGCACTTCTGGCGGGTGGAGAACAGTGGCGGCTCCCCCGTGGTCCACGTCCACGAGCTCGATCCCGCCACCCACGCGTACGCCCTCACCGGCATCCACCACGACCGGCTGACCGTCCCGGTGCCCTTCCCGATCACCATCGACCTCGGAGACCTGCCCAGATAGACACCCAGCTCAGCCCAGGCCGTCGAACTCGCCACCCTTGACGCCTCCCACGAAGGCTCGCCAGCCGTCAGAGGAAAAGCCCAGCACCGGACCTGAGGGATCTTCGCTGTCGCGAACGGCCACGATGCCGGGAAAATCGGTGGCGACCTCAACGCAGTCGGCGCCGCCGTTGCCGCTGAGACTGCTCTTGCGCCATACGGCATTGGCCAGGTAGCGCTGGGACATCCGCTCGCCCTCCCCGCACTTGGAAACCTCCTCTGACCGATCACGTGGTCAGGGGCGTGTGTCGAAGTCTCCAGTTTTGACGCGGCCGAGGAAGGCGGTCCAGTCACTCGGCGAGAAGACAAGTGTGGCGCCACCGGGGTCCTTGGAGTCGCGGACGGCGACCAGTTCCGAGACGAAGGCGACCTCGACGCAGTTGTCCGTCGTTCCCTGACTACGTGAACTCTTCCGCCAGTTGGCTTGGGGGAAGTCCATGAAGTGACCTCACTTCAACGTGTCGAGCATGTCGGACAGGTAGGCGAGGGATGTGTCGGGAGCAAGAGCCGCCGCACACAGGTGCTGGAAAATCAGTGTATATCGGGCAAGTTCGGCCGGCTTTTCCAGATAGAGACCATCGGTGCCGGTCTCCACGTAGACGATCTTCGGATCCTCGGGAAATTCCATGATGACGAACTGACCTGCCATGCCCGCGTGCAGACCGGCGGCAAGCGGCAACACCTGGATGGTGACGTGTTCCAAGGGCTCGGTGTCGATGAGCCGCTGAAGTTGTTCGCGGAAAACGAGAGGTGAGCTGAGAGGACGGACGAGGGCGGCTTCGTCGATGACGACCCAGAAGCGGGGGGAGTCCTGTTGGGTGAGGAGCCGCTGTCGCTCCAGTCTCAGCGTGACGCGTCGTTCGACCTCAGCGGGGTCGCGTACCAGTGCCGCACGAGTGATCTCCGCCGCGTACGCGGGAGTCTGTAGCAGGCCGGGGATCACGAGAGGTTCGAAGGTCGAGATGGCCGAGGCTTCGGCTTCCAGATCGATGTAACTACCGGCCAGCACGTCTTTGTAGGCGGTCCACCAACCGCGCTGGCGAGACTCCCTGGCAAGTGTGATCATCGCTTCGCGTTGGCCGGGATCGGTGACGCCGTAGACGTCGAGCAGGTCACGGACATCGCGAGGGTTGGGCCGTTGCCACTGGGCGGTCTCGATCCGGCTGAGTTTGCCTCGTGACCATTCCAGACGTTCGGCGACCGAGTCGGCGGTCATGTTCGCCGCTTCGCGCAGGCGTCGCAACTCGCCCGAGAGGCGACGGCGGCGAACGGTGGGGCTCTGCCTGCTGGCGGTCATGGCTGCGTCTCCTTGTGGCCGGTTGCGATCGTAGGGCATCTGAGTGAACCAGAGATTGAAACCTCAATAGGAGAATGCCAATGGTTGGCATTGCGATTTTAACTGTAACGGTCCAGGATGACTGCGGAGCGTAATCCGTCGAGCAGTGGCTTACGACAGGAGGACGGCGACATGAGCGCGCACGATCCGCAAGAGCAGTTCACTCACCTGGTGCGACTCGGCTGGGACCTGAGAGGTCTGGGCCTGGGCACATCGCTGGTGCTTCCCCGAACGGGGCAGCCGGTCCTGGAGGTCATGTCCGGCAGCGAGACCCGCGTCCGCATCACCGTCGTCCGCCGCGCCTGCGGGTGGGTGTTCGTCTGGCGCCCGTGGTGGGCCAGGGTGTGGCGGCCCGGCGAAGCGGTGTGGGCCGAGGCGGACAACGCGGCCGACGTCATCGTCTCGGCGGCGATCGCGTGAACGCGTCCTGCCAGGCCGCCTGCCGGTACGAGCGGCAGCGGACGGCCTCGGAACGCTGGGCCGTGCTGCACCCGCTGGGTCACGCCGAGTTCGCGGGAACCCCCTGCTCGGTCGCGACAGTCCGCGCCTGGGCGCGACACCTGCTGACCGGGAGAGTCGCCGACGCCGCCCTCGACGACGTGGTGCTGCTGCTCAGCGAGGTCGTGACCAACTCCGTCGTCCACTCCGACTCCGGACACGCGCCCGAGGGGTCGGTAACGGTCTGCCTCGGCCTGGGCGCCGGCATGGTGCACGCCGAAGTGATCGACGACGGCTCGGCGACCAGCCTGCCATTCGTCCGCGCGGCCGCCCCCGACAGCGACGGCGGACGCGGCCTGCTCCTGGTCGAGGCCATGACCACCACCTGGGGCACCCACCACGGCCCCGAAGCGGGCACCACCGTCTGGTTCCGCCTACCAGCCAACGAAACCAACAGAACCGACGAACCCGGTTCCCTCCCCAACTGACCCACTTGGCCGAAGCTCCTCTTTCGAGGCGTACCCCTCCTTCGGTCACAGTGGCGGTCCGATCCCTGCGCCAAGCCGTGACCAGCACCGACAAGCCGCAGCACGCCAACCAGCCGACAGCGAACCACGACGAGCCCGATGCAATCACGATGAGCCCCCTGCGCTCCTTCCCGCACCGGCGCTTCAGCTACGGCGAACAACCCCGAAAACGGCCCCGTACGGATTGCTTCAGCGTCCCAGAGCACACTGGGCGGCCCGCAAGAAAGCGACTACGGTCTACACGGCATACGGCGAGACGGGTCGTGTGCGGAGGTGGGTGGGTGTTCCGGGCGGCTTATAAAAATCCGTAACCAGCGCGCCCGCCAGGCCGGAGGCCTGACACACCGGAGCCGCCACCAACGACGGCCGCCCGGAGCACCCACCCACCGGAGCGCGCGCCTACCAAAGCACGAGCCATCCAACCCGCTTTAAACGAACACTCGCACCGCTAACCGGAAACAGAAGCGGCGGCCTTGGCGGCGACCGGAAGAGCCTCGGCGATACGGGAGAGCGCCTCGTCGTCGTGGGCCGAAGACAGGAACCACGCCTCGTACGCCGACGGCGGCAGGTAGACGCCCTGGTCGAGCATCGCGTGGAAGAACGCCCGGTAGGCGGCGGTGTCCTGCTTCTGGGCGGTGGCGAAGTCGGTGACCCGCTCGTCGGTGAAGAAGATCGAGAACAGGCTCCCGGCGCGCTGCAGGCGGTGCGGCACCCCGGCCGCGGACAGGGCGTCGGCGGCGGCGCGGCCGATGACCAGTGCCGCGGCGTCGACCCGGTCGTAGACCCCCTCGTCGCAGGCGCGCAGGGTGGCCAGGCCGGCCGCGCAGGCCAGCGGGTTCCCCGACAGGGTGCCCGCCTGGTAGACCGGCCCCTCCGGCGCGAGGTGGGCCATCACATCGGCGCGCCCGCCGAACGCGGCGGCGGGCAGGCCGCCGCCCATGACCTTCCCGAAGGTCATGAGGTCGGCGTCGACCGGGTCGAGCCCGTACCAGCCGGACTCCGACACCCTGAAACCGGTGAGCACCTCGTCGACGATCAGCAGCGCGCCGTGCGCCGTGCACAGCTCGCGCAGCGTGGCGTTGAACCCGTCGAGCGGCGGGACGACGCCCATGTTGGCCGGGCACGCCTCGGTGATCACGCACGCGATGTCGGCGCCGAAGGTCTGGAAGGCCTCCGTGACCGCCTCGACCGAGTTGTACGGCAGCACCACGGTGTCGGCGGCCGAGGCGCCGGTCACGCCGGGGGTGTCGGGCAGGCCGAAGGTCACCACACCGGAACCGGCCGAGGCGAGCAGGGCGTCGACGTGGCCGTGGTAGCAGCCCGCGAACTTCACGATCTTGGATCGGCCGGTGAACCCGCGGGCCAGCCGCACGGCGGACATGGTGGCCTCGGTACCGGAGCTGACCAGGCGGACCTTCTCCACCGGCTCCACCCGGGCGACGATCTCCTCGGCGAGCTCGACCTCACCGGGGGTCGCCGTACCGAACGAGGTGCCGTCGCGCAGCGCCTCCTGCAGGGCCTCGATCACGGCGGGGTGCCGGTGGCCGAGGATCATCGGCCCCCACGAGCAGACCAGGTCGACGTAGCGGTTGCCGTCGACGTCGGTGATGTAGGGGCCCTGCCCCGAGGTCATGAAGCGCGGCGTCCCGCCGACGGCGCCGAAGGCTCGGACCGGGGAGTTGACGCCCCCGGGGACGATCTCGCGTGCGCGGGCGAACAGGGCCTCGGAGTTATCAGTACGGCTCACGCCCTACAGGTTAGTCACCGTGAGACGGAGCTCTGCCCGTCCCATACGGGTCCGCCCCGGTCTTCACCGGAACGGGGCATCCGCCGCAGGACGGTGGGACATCGTGGACGGGCGCCTTCCGACTCACTCACGGATGATCACCGCTCACGAGTGACGTCCGCCTCACGAGTGATGTCCGCCTCACGGGCGACGGCTCACTCGCAGGTGTCGGCGAGCCAGTCGAGGACGCGCAGAGGGTCGGGCAGCGGGCGCCCGTCGGGCGGGCGCAGCCACGAGCCGGACCCGCCGGTCGGCAGCAGCGAGGGCGGGGCGAGGACGTAGCTGTCGCGGCAGTGCCAGCGCAGGCCGGGCATCTCGTCGATGGTGGACGGGCCGAAGTCGAGGGCGCAGGTCCACCACTCGTCCTCGTCGTCGGAGGCGTTCCTGGTGGCCACGAAGAACAGGGCCCGGTCGCCGTTGACGGCGACCGGGCCTGAGGTGGCTCCCGCGGAGTCCATGTTCGCGAGGGTGGTGCGCCCCGCGGCGAGCGGTACGTCGAAGACGTCGAACACCCGCCCCGTGGGAAGGACCACGTTCGCCTCGGGCTCGTACCGCCACCAGTTGGTGAGCAGAGTGGGGTCGGTGGTGGCCTGCATCTGCCAGGCCCGCGAGAGCGGGTGGGCTCCCGGGTCGGGACAGCCGACCCGGTCGCACGAGCAGGAGCGCGAACCGCCCTTCAGCGGCCTCGCGCCGGGACAGCTCGCCCAGCCCAGCGCGGCGTACTCCAGCACAGAATTGATCATCTGCTTCGAATGAGCATGCCGTCTACTTCGACGAACCATCGGTACCCCGACCATTGTGTCCTCCGTCGTCCGCGCATCCCGCGTGTCACCCGGATGCGATCGACCTGTCCACACTCTGGTCAGTGAAGAACGTCAAATACCCAGGGTCTACGCCACCTGGGACACATCCGCACCGGTTATCGCACTCTAACGCACACGCTTCTCCACCAAGCGACGAACCTCCAGTTCTCGGCACGTGCCGTCGGTCTCATCTCAGTTTCGCGGCCACCTCGGTCGCCCAGTAGGTGAGGATCATGTCGGCCCCCGCCCTGCGGATCGCGACCAGCGACTCCATGATCGCCCGGTCCCGGTCGATCCAGCCGTTCGCCGCCGCGGCCTCGACCATGGCGTACTCACCGCTGACCTGGTACGCCGCCACCGGCACGTCCACGGCGTCGCGCACCTGGCGCAGGATGTCGAGGTAGGCCAGCGCGGGCTTGACCATGACGGCGTCGGCGCCCTCGTCGAGGTCCAGCCGCACCTCGCGCAGCGCCTCGCCGACCGGTCCCGCCGCGTCCTGCTGGTAGGCGTTGCGGTCGCCGAACTGGGGAGCGCACTCGGCCGCCTCGCGGAACGGGCCGTAGAACGCCGAGGCGTACTTGGCCGAGTACGCCAGGATCGGGATCTGCTCGAAGCCGTCGCCGTCCAGGGCCGCCCTGATCGCCGCGACCTGGCCGTCCATCATGCCGCTCGGCGCGATGACCTGCGACCCGGCCCGCGCCTGGGCCACCGCCGAGGCCGCGTAGCGCTCCAGGGTGGCGTCGTTGTCGACCTCCCCGTCCGGGGTGAGGATGCCGCAGTGCCCGTGGTCGGTGAACTCGTCCAGGCAGGTGTCGGTCATCACCACCAGCGTGTCGCCCACGTCGGCGACCAGATCGGCGACGGCGAGCTGGACGATTCCCTCCGGGTCGTCGGCGGCCGACCCTCGGCTGTCCTTCACCGCGGGGACGCCGAACAGGATCAGCCCGCCGACCCCGGCCTCGGCGGCCTCGTGGGCGGCCTTGCGCAGCGAGTCGCGGGTGTGCTGAAACACCCCGGGCATCGAGCCGATCGGGTTCGGCTCGGCGATGCCCTCCTTCACGAACATCGGAAGCACCAGCTCCGCCGGGTGCAGCCGGGTTCCGGCCACCATCCGGCGCATCGGTGCCGTACGGCGGAGCCTGCGCGGGCGCGCGACAGGGAACTGGGCCGTCATGTTGTCTCCCCCTCTCCCCGGCCGGTAGGGGAACTGCGGGCCGGAGGAGCTCGGTGTGTGTTCCTGGCTCGCCGCTCGACACGGCGCGGTGCCTGCCGCGACACCGATCGACGTGACACGGTGCCGGCCGTGACACCGATCAACATGACGCGGTGCCGACCAGCGTGACGCGGTGCCGGCCGCGACGCCGATCCTCGCGGCGGCGATCACGCCCCGCGGCGCTCGCCGGGGGCGTCGAACGCGGCCTGCCCGCCCGTCGTGCACGGGCGAGCGCCACTCTCAAGGTTACTTGGCGCGGCGCCGGGCTCCCCGCCGGGTCTGCGAGGGCCTGCGAGGGGTGTCCCCCGCCACGACGGCGGCCTGCCGCTGCTTGGCACCATACTCCGCCAGCGCCGCCGCGAGGGCGGAAGCCGAGGGCTTGTCGGCCATCACGTCGACGCGGAGCCCGAACTCCTCGGCGGTCTTCGCGGTCTGCGGGCCGATCACGGCGATGACCGTGACGTTGTGCGGCTTGCCCGCGATGCCCACCAGGTTGCGGACGGTGCTCGACGAGGTGAACAGCACCGCGTCGAACCCGCCGCCCTTGATGGCCTCGCGGGTCGGGGCGGGCGGCGGCGCGGCGCGGACGGTCCGGTAGGCGGTCACGTCGTCGCACTCCCAGCCCAGCTCGGTCAGCCCGGCCACGAGCGTCTCGGTCGCGATGTCGGCGCGCGGCAGCAGCACCCGGTTGATCGGGTCGAGCATCGAGTCGTACGGGGGCCACTCGGCCAGCAGGCCCTCCGACGACTGCTCGCCGGACGGCATCAGGTCGGGCTTGACGCCGAAGCTCACCAGCGCCCGCGCGGTGCTGTCGCCCACGGCCGCGACCTTGAGCCCGGCGAACGCGCGGGCGTCCAGGCCGTACTCCTCGAACTTCTCGCGCACGGCCTTGACCGCGTTCGCGCTGGTGAAGGCGACCCACTCGTAGCGTCCGGTGACCAGGCCCTTGATCGCACGGTCCATCTGCTGCGGGGTGCGCGGCGGCTCGACGGAGATCGTGGGAACCTCCTCGGGCACCGCGCCGTACGAGCGCAACTGCTCGACCAGGCTGGCCGACTGCTCCTTGGTCCTGGGCACGAGCACCCGCCAGCCGAACAGCGGCTTGGTCTCGAACCACGACAGCCGGTCGCGCATGCCGACGGCCTCGCCGACCACGATCAGCGCGGGCTCGGTCATCCCCGCGTGCTTGAGATCGGGCGCGAGCCGGCCCAGCGTGGTCACCACGGTGTGCTGCTCGGTGGTGGTGCCCGCGCTGCTGACCGCCACGGGCGTCGAGTCGGGACGGCCCGCCGCGATCAGCGCCTTGCCGATCGGGACGGCCTGGGCGATGCCGTTGTAGATCACCAGGGTGCCCGCCCCGGTGGCGTACGTGGACCAGTCGTCGATCTGGGTCGCGTCCACGACCCGGAACTCGGGCACCGACACCGCGGCGGGGATGCCCGCGTAGGTGAGCACCGCCGTCGCCGGCGGCACGCCGGGCACGATCTCGAAGTCCACCTCCGCCTTGGCACAGGCCGCGACCTCCTCGGTGATCGAGGAGAAGAACATCGGGTCGCCCGCGCACAACCGCACGACGCCGCTGCCGCCCTTGGCGGTCTTGACGACCTTCAGCGAGACGGCGCCGTCCTCGGCCACGTCGACGATCTCGACGTCCTCGCGGCAGTGGCGCAGCAGCGGGCCGTACGCCTCCCGGTCGAGGATGACGACGTCCGCCTTGGAAAGCAGGTCGGCGCCACGCAGCGTGAGCAGGCCCTCATCACCGGGACCCGCGCCGACGAAGGCGACGAACCCGGACGGGCGCTCGAAGGTGGTACTTCCGGAGCTCAATGTGCTCGCTCCCCTATCAACGTGCCGGCCCCTTCCGCGATCATCTCGGCCGCGAGGTCGCGGCCGAGATCCATGGGCGCGGAAGAGCTTCCGGCGGTGGACTTGCGCACCGCGCGCCTGCCGTCGACGGCGACGACAGCGGCGGTAAGGATCAGATCGGGCCCGTTCTCGGCCGAGTACGCGCCCACCGGGGCGGCGCACCCCGCCTCCAGGGCGTTGAGCACCGCGCGCTCGGCGGTGACCGCGGCCCGGGTGCGGGCGTCGTCGAGCACGCTCAGCAGCTCGACCAGGTCGGAGCGGTCGGAGCGGCACTCCACGGCCAGCGCCCCCTGACCCGGGGCGGGCAGCATCTCCTCGACCTCGAAGATCTGGGAGATCTCGGCGTCGCGGCCCAGCCGGCCGAGCCCGGCGGCGGCGAGCACGACGCCCTGCAACTGGCCGGAGGCCACCTTGCCGATGCGGGTGTCGGCGTTGCCGCGGATCGGCACGTAGTCAAGATCAGGACGGATCATCCGGAGCTGGGCGATCCGGCGCGGGGAACCGGTGCCGATCTTCGCGCCGGGCGGCAGGTCGGCCAGCTTGGCGACGCTCACCAGGGCGTCCCTGGGGTCGTCGCGCGGCGGGATCGCCGCGATGACCACGCGCGGGTCGGGCGTGGTGGGCAGGTCCTTCAGCGAGTGCACCGCGAAGTCGATCGCGCCCTCGATCAGCTTGTCGCGCAGCGCGCTGACGAAGACCCCCGTGCCGCCGAGCTGCGTGAGGTCGGCCTTGGTCACGTCGCCGAAGGTGGTGACGCCGACCAGCTCGACGGCCGCGCCGGTCAGCTCGGTGAGGCGAGCGGCGACCAGGCCCGACTGCGTCGTCGCCATGACGCTCCGCCTGGTCCCCAGCCGGAGCGAAGAAGAAACACCTCTCACAGGCCTGCCTCCTTCTTGCTCGGCTCGGTGTTCTTACCCGGCTCGGCGTCGATCGTCTCGATGCGCCTCACCGCTTCGGGCACCTTCGGGTCAAGATTGAACAGCTCGCGCAGCGCTTCGGCGTAATGATCGCCCGCCGGGGACTCCGCCAGCTGCTTGACGCGCACGGTGGGCTCGTGGAGCAGCTTGTCGACCACGCGCCTGACGGTCTGGCCGACCTCGTCCCTGACGCGCCCCTCAAGATCGGGGACCCGCGCGACGAGCCGTCCGAGCTCCGCCTCGACCACCTGGGCCGCCTTGCTCCGCAGCGCCACCACGGTCGGCGTGACGCGCGCGGCGCGCTCGGCCGACAGGTAGGCGGTGACCTCCTCGGCGACGATGCCGCGCACGGCGGTGACCGCCTCGGCGCGACCGCCGTCGTCGGTGCCGGCGTCGGCCTCGCCCTCCTGCATGGACTCCAGGTCGACCAGCGTCACACCGGGCAGCCGCCGCACGGCGGGGTCGATGTCGTGCGGCAGGGCCAGGTCCAGCAGGAACGTCTCGCGGGGGGTCACCATGTCGGCCGTGATGACCACGTCGGTGGCGCCGGTGCAGGAGATGACCAGGTCGGCCTCCGCCAGCTCGGCCGCCAGGTCGCCGAATCCGGCGGCCCTGCCGCCGACCGTCTGTGCCAGCCGCACGGCGCGCTCGTGGGTCCGGTTGACCACCACGATGTCGGTGACGCCCGCCCGCTGCAGGGTCGCGGCCGACAGGGCGCTCATCGAGCCGGCGCCGACCACCAGGGCCCGCTTCCCCTCCAGGGGGCCGAGGGCGCGCTCGGCGAGGGTGAGCCCCACGCCGACGAGGGAGGCGCCCGCCCGGTCGATGCCGGTCTCGGTGTGCGAGCGCTTGCCCACCCGCAGTGACTGCTGGACGAGCTCGTTGAGCGTCGGGCCGAGGGTGCCCTCCTCCTGGGCGAGCCTGAGCGCCGAACGCACCTGGCCGAGGATCTGTCCCTCTCCCACGACCATCGAGTCGAGGCCGGAGCCGACCGAGAACAGGTGCTCGACGGCACGGTCCTCGTAGTGCACGTAGAGGTGGGAGGCCAGCTGCTCCATGGAAACGCCGGAGTGGGCGCTGAGCAGCCGGGAGAGCGAGGTCACCGCGGCGTGGAACCGGTCGACCTCGGCGTAGATCTCGACCCGGTTGCACGTCGAGACGACCATGCTCTCGGCGACGTGGACATCCTGCTGGATGTCCTGGAGCAGCTTCACCAGCGAGTCACCGGAGACGGAGACCCGTTCCAGCAGGGCCACCGGTGCCGTCCGGTGGCTCAGGCCGACGACGAGAACGCTCATCGGCCCTCTCCCGCCTTCCGGTCGCTCCGGAAGGATCCGCGATTTCGAGGGGCTCCCGAGTCCCGGGAGACTCGTGAGTCCCGGGATCCACGAGAGGCTCCGGAACCGCGAGAGGAGAGGTGGCCGCCCCGGGCCTGGGCCGCGGCGCTCGCCGCACTGCTCGTCACCCTGCTCATGCTCGCCGTACTCGTGCTCGCCGTCTCCGTATTCGTCCTCATACGCGCCATCGTCATGGTGATCGTCATGCTCGTCGTGATCGTCCGGGACGTCGCGGCCGTCCGGGAAAGCGTCATAGGCGTCCGGGAAGGCCGGGAGATGCCGTGCCCGTCAGCGTGCCCGTCAGCGTGCCCGCCGGCTCGTGCACCGTGCCTGTTCACAAGTCCACCGCCTCGGGCCACTCCTCGGCCATCGCGGGCCCCCCACTCATCCGATCCGCCTTGCGTTGCTCGTGAAACGCCAAGATCTGCAATTCAATCGACAGGTCGACCTTACGGATATCGACGCCTTCCGGCACGGAAAGGACGACGGGGGCGAAGTTCAGGATGCTGGTGACCCCTACGGCGACGACCCGGTCGGCCACCTGCTGGGCCGCCACGGCCGGTGTCGCGAGCACCACGATCGACACTCCCCGCCGCCTTATCACGGCTTCCAGCTCGTCGATGTGCTCCACATTCAATCCCGCGATGTGGTCGCCCACCACTTCGGGGTCCGCGTCGAGCAGCGCCGCGACCCTGAACCCGCGGGAGACGAACCCGCCGTAATTGGCGAGCGCACGCCCGAGGTTACCCACTCCGACGATGGCGACAGCCCAGTCCTGGGTGAGACCCAGCTCACGGGAGATCTGGTAGATGAGGTATTCGACGTCGTAGCCGACCCCCCGGGTGCCGTACGACCCCAGGTGGGAGAGATCCTTGCGGAGCTTGGCCGAGTTGACGCCCGCCGCGACGGCGAGATCCTCCGAGCTCACGGTCGCCAGGCCACGCTCGGCCATGCCGTTCAGCGCTCGCAGATAGAGCGGCAGCCGGGCGACGGTCGCCTCGGGAATGCCGCGTTCGCGGGCTTGGGACAGACGGCGGATCACGTGCCGGAACTCCAGGGGGACAGGCGGCCGGCGCGGCCCGGACGCGACGGATGACGAGGTGAAACCACTGTCATTCAGGTTAGTCCTTTTGTGAACCGATGCACAAAGTGAGTGTTCACAATCTTGGCCGTGCCCCCCTCCGGTCCGTCCTCCGCCCCCTCACCAGGCCCTGGAACCGCGCGTACGGCGGGCGCGAGCCCCGTCGCCACCGGGCCTTTCCGGCCGCCGGACCCGATCTTCACCCCTCGCCGCGAGGACCGGCGCGTCGCCGCGTTTCGGCTACCGTGGCGGTCATGTCACCGCGAGACCATCGCATCACCCTGCTCGGCAAACCCGGTTGCCACCTGTGCGACGACGCGCGGGCGGTGATCGAGCGGGTCGCCGCGGACCTCGGCGTCCCG
Source organism: Streptosporangium sp. H16 (assembly GCF_051918855.1). Taxonomy (NCBI): domain Bacteria; kingdom Bacillati; phylum Actinomycetota; class Actinomycetes; order Streptosporangiales; family Streptosporangiaceae; genus Streptosporangium; species Streptosporangium sp. H16. The sequence continues at coordinate 224,688 of NZ_JBPXMD010000008.1, read as the reverse complement.
TGGGAGGAGCGCGACATCACGGCCTCCGAGGAGGACCAGGCCCGCTACTGGGAGATGATCCCGGTCACCCTTGTCGACGGGGTGCAGCACGACTTCTGGCGCGTCGACGAGAACCGCCTGCGCGCTGCCCTCGCCGCCCTCGACGCCTAGCCACCGTCGGCGCCACACCTGAGGGACGCTCCTCGCCCGTGAGCGCCCCGGGTGGCCACCTGACACAGGCCACCCGCGCCGCGCTCGCTACCTGAAGGCGGTCGGGAGCGGCATCACCTTCGCGGCGTTCACGGTGAGTTCGATCACATTGGTGGCGAGCACCATCGTCTGGCGCTCGGTGACGAAGCGCTGCGTGTGGGGCTGGCGCTGGTGGTCGCTGTAGGCGACCTCGTCCCGGTAGAGCTCGTAGACGATGCGCTGGAGAGGCGCCGACTTCACCGAGTGGCAGGTGTAGACGAGCGTGTCCGGCTCGGAGCGGCGCACCGCCTCGACGGTCTCCTCCGCGAGCCGGTCGAATCTCTCGCCGGTGCCGTCGAGCAGGGTGAAGACCGTCAGCAGGCCGAAGATGCTCGGCGAGGGGCGGTTCGAGCCACCCGGCAGGTCACCGGCCCCGCCCGGCGTTCCCGGCCCGCCCGGATACATGGCACCGGTCGAGGGGGTGACGCCGAACGCCTGGTCGTAGCCCTGCGAGCTCCCCCGGTCGTAGCCTCGGGAGCCTCCGCGCCCCTGCTCGGAGCCCGGGGAGGGCGCGCCGCCGAAGGCCTGGTCGGCGGGCATCGGCTGGAGGCTTCCCGACCTGCCGGGGCCGGGCACGCCCGGTATGCCGAACTCGCCGGTGCCCGGCCCCGCGGGCCTGCCGAAGTCACCGGTCCCCCCGGGCCTGCCGAACTCGCCGGTGCCCGGGCCTGACGGCCTGCCGGAACCGGGGGCGCCGTGCCTGCCGAACTCGTGGGCCGGGATGTTGTACTCACCGGTCGCCGGGCCGGGCACGCCCGGCATGCCGAACTGGCCGGTGACCGGCGGCGGCTGCCTGCCGGGATCACCGCCGCGCCTGCCGGGGTCACCGCCGGACGGCTGGTCGGCGGGCGGCATGCCGTATTCGCCCGCCATGAACATCCCCGTGGCAGGGCCGCCGAACCTGTCGTCGGGCGAGGAGGGTTGCTGCTGCCGCATGCGCGCAGCGTAGTCGACGTCCTGCTCACCCGCCCGGTACTCGGCCACGAGGTCACCGAGGCCTGAGCGGCGGGGCGCCTCCTCGGCCAGGGCGCGGGCGGGGGGACTATCCGGGGTCACGCGGCGGCCGGCGACCTGCACGTCGCGGGGCTCGTACTCGGGGCGGCGCGGCCGCGGGGGGCGGTCCTCCCACTCGTCGTCCGCGTCGTCCGCGTCCTCGTCGTCGTCCTCGTAGGGCGCGAGCGGGCGGAGCATGGCGTACCAGACCGCGGCGGCGGTGACGAAGAGCAGGAGCGCGGTGAACATCCCGGACACCGCGAAACTGACGGCTCCGACGAGGGCGAGGCCGGTGGGGCCGAGCACCAGGAGCGCGTGCATGTTGTCGGCGTCGTAGTCGTCACCGCCGCGCCAGCGGAGGACCGCCAGCAGCAACCCGCCCAGCAGCACGAGCGCGACGATCACATGGACGGTCCCGAGCAGGTAGGCCGGGGGCAGGTTCCAGTGGCGGCTGCCCAGCGGGAGGGCCTTGGCGAAGTCCTTCTCCTGCAGGACCGGGTCGACCGCCAGGATCACCGTGGCGATGACGGTGAAGGCGATCCCCAGGAGCCAGGAGGAGAACCTGGCCGCGCCCTTGCGAGCCATCAACTGGATGACCCCGACGGCCAGCCACAGCGGCGCCAGCATGGATCCGGTCAGTTGATAAATACGGAACGTGCCTGTCCCAAATCCGATCAGATAACCGGTGGCGATTACTCCGAGTGAGACCGAGAGAGACGCCGTCGTGATGCTCCAGGCGATCAGCCAGCCCTTGGGCTCACTGCGGAGGCGACTGACGAGAGCACCGGTGGCGATGGCTGCGAGCAATGCACCGGCGAAGGCGATGACAGCGACGAGGACTTCCATGGTGTCTCCAATGCTGCCGGACATTACCCCCCAACCGGTAGCCGAACCCTCGGTCGGCTCCCGGCGCCGGTCTGAAACAACCGACCCCACACCGTATCCGGCGATTACCCCCAGTCACGACGCTTCAAAGTGGATTGTGGAATTTCCACTTCATTTCTAGAGTGATCGAGCACGCCGTACCCCCTCCCCTCAGGGATACCGGATGCCTGAAACGTGGCCGCTCGCCGGGCACCTCCCCACGACAGCCGGGGTAGCCCAGCCCGTCCGCAGTAGTGACCTCACCGTGCGTGAGGATGCCTCCGAAGAACTCCGGAGGCTCGTTTTGCGCGCCAAAACCGGAGATTCGGATGCTTTTGGCACGCTCTACGATCGTTACCTCACCCTGGTGTACCGCTACGTCTACTTCCGGGTCGGCTCACACCCACTGGCCGAGGATCTCACGAGCGAGACCTTTCTCCGCGCGCTCCGCCGGATCACGGACTTCACGTGGCAAGGGCGTGATTTCGGGGCCTGGCTCGTGACCATCGCGAGGAACCTGATCACCGATCACTTCAAGTCCGGCAGGTACCGCCTTGAGGTCACGACCGCCGAGGTGATCGACACCCCGCTCGACGGCCCGCACATCCCGGAGAACGCCGTCGTCACCGCGATGATCAGCGATCGGGTGCTCACCGCCGTCCGCGGCCTCGGCCCCGAGCAGCAGGAGTGCGTGGTGCTGCGTTTCCTGCACGGCATGTCGCTGGCGGAGACCGCGCTCATCATGGGCAAGAAGAGCGGCGCCATCAAGGCACTCCAGTTCCGCGCGATCCGCGCCCTGGCCCGCGCGCTGCCCTCTGACCTCAGCTGAGACCGGCCGTCATCGGCTGTCCTCGATCCTTCGCCTCCCGGCCGCGGCCGCCACGCCCGAAACAATGTTCCCATGCCGATGTGGCGCAGCGCGTAACCTGCCGTGCCAAGTCGTCGTTAGGCAAGTGACATCGATGGATCATGAGCTGGGGGCGGCAGGGAGCGTTCATGGGGAAGTGGCTGCCCGGATTCTCGCGGAGGTCGCAGGCGCGCATTCAGGACCGCGTGTCACGACTCGGCGCCCGCATGGCGGCCACCCCCGGGCCCGAGTTCAACGCCAGGCTCCGCGAGCGGCTCACCCAGTCCCCGCCCGGGGAGGACGTCCCCGAGCAGCGGCCGGTGGGCCCCCGCCACTCCCGGCGGAGGTCCCGTGCGGGGCTCTTCCCGCGGTTGCTGAGCATCGCCCTGGTGGCCTCGATGGCGGTATCCGGTATGTGGACCTACCGGTCGATGCCCGGTGACACCTTCTACCCGCTCAAGCGCGCCGCCGAGAGGACGCTGTTCCACCTGAGCAGCGACGACGCCGAGCGGGCCGACCGCTCCTTCGGCTACGCCGAGACCCGCGCCCGCGAGGTCAAGGAACTCCTGGGCTCGGACGAGGGCGAGCGCGAGGAGGTGATCGGGGAGACCCTCCAGGCCATGGAGGACACCACGCGCTCCGCGGTGACCTCCCTGCGGCAGATGCGGCGCCGCGACTCCGCGAGCGCCAAGGAGCTCAAGCGCTTCGTGCAGAAGCAGCGCACCCAGATCGCCGGGATGATCCCCAAGATGGGCGCGGAGAACCAGCGCAAGGCCCACGTCTACCTCAACTACATCGAGGGCCTGGCCCCGCCCGAGTAGCCGTTCCGGTACGGGACCGGTCCCACCGTCCCGGACCGCCGCGCGTGGGAGCCGGACCGCCGCGCGCGGGAACCGGGCCGCCCTCCCGTCCCGGACCACGGCATCGGAGCCCGGCCCCGCCGGGCTCGCGCGATGCGTACGACACCAAGACGTCACATCCGGCTCATACCGACGCTACTGATCTCACCCCTCTGCCCCGGTTAAGCTGAGGGGCTATGAGGCGGCTACTACGACGGCGGGACGAAGCGGAGACGGCCAGACGGGCGACGGTCGGGGAGGTCGCGGCGGGCGAGGTCGCCGCCGCGGCCGCCGTGGCGATGCCGATGGCCGAGCCCGACCCGGTGGCCGCCGCCTTCTTCGACGTCGACAACACCATGATGCGCGGCGCCTCCATCTACCACTTCGCCCGCGGCCTCGCCTCCCGTGGCCTGTTCACCAGCAAGGATCTGTTCAGGTTCGCGATCGGCCAGGTGGTCTTCCGGATCCGCGGCGACGAGAACCCCGCGCACATCGACGAGGCCAGGGAGACCGCGCTGGCGTTCGTCGCGGGGAGCAAGGTCGAGGAGATCGTCCGGCTCGGTGAGGAGATCTACGACGAGGTGATGGCGGACCGCATCTGGGCGGGCACCCGCGCCATCGCGCAGGCACACCTCGACGCGGGCCAGCGGGTCTGGCTGGTCACCGCGACCCCGGTGGAGCTGGCCCGGGTGATCGCCCAGCGCCTCGGCCTGACCGGCGCGCTCGGCACCGTCGCCGAGACCGAGAACGGCGTCTACACCGGCCGCCTGGTCGGCGACCTGCTCCACGGCCCCGCCAAGGCGGAGGCCGTCAAGGCCCTGGCCCGCAGGGAGGGGCTCGACCTGTCGCGCTGCTCCGCCTACAGCGACTCGGCCAACGACCTGCCCCTGCTCTCCCTCGTCGGCCACGCCACCGCGATCAACCCGGACGCCGAGCTGCGCGAGTTCGCCCGGCAGAACAGCTGGGACATCAAGGACTTCCGTACGGGGCGCAAGGCGACCATGATCGGCCTGCCCATCGCGGCGGGTGCCGGAGCCGTCGCGGGCGGCATCGCCGCCGCCGTCGCCCTGCGCCGCCACTACCGCTCCGGTCGCTGACCCTCCGCTCGCGCCGGTTCCACCGTCCCCGCCGCCGTCCCTGGCCGCCCCCGGCCGTGACGGTCCTTCACTCGGTAGGGCCTCGAAGCTCAGGGGACCCCGGGGAAGCCTTGGGGAAAGGTGCCTCAGAAAAGGCGTCGGAGAAAGGGCGGGAAGGCGTGGCCGCGCCTGAGCCGGAGCTCGTCGAGCTGCTGCTGGACGACCTCCCTGACCTGGTCGGTGAGGTTGAAGACCAGCATGGGGTCGTCGGCGTCGGCGGGGTCGAGTTCGTCGGTGCGGATCGGCTCGCCGAAGCCGATCATCCACTTGGACGGGAGCGGGACCAGGCCGAGGGGCCCGAGCCAGGGGAACAGCGGCGTGACCGGCAGGTAGGGAAGGCCGAGCACCCTGGCCAGGATCCGCAGGTCACCGATCTTGGGGTAGATCTCCTCCGCGCCCACGATGGCGCAGGGGACGATCGGCACGCCCGCGCGGATGGCGGAGGCGACGAAGCCGCCCCGGCCGAAGCGCTGCAGCCGGTAGCGATCGGAGAACGGCTTGCCGACTCCCTTGAAACCCTCGGGAAAGACGCCGACGACCTCGCCCTTGCGGAGCAGCCGGTCGGCGTCCTCGCGGCAGGCGAGGGTGTGACCGGTCTTGCGGGACAGGTGGCCGAGCACCGGGAGCCGGTAGACCAGGTCCGCCCCCAGAAGACGGAGCGCGCGGCGTCCGGGATGGTCGTCGTACAGGGCCACCTGCAGCATGAGCCCGTCGAGCGGGAGGGTGCCGGAGTGGTTGGCCACGATCAGGGCTCCGGAGTCGCCGGGCACGTTGTGCATGCCCACGGTCTCGGTGCGGAACCAGTGGCGGTACAGCGGGCGGATCAGCTCCAGCAGCACCCTGTCGGTGAGCTCGGCGTCGAACCCGAACTCGTCGACCTCGTAGTCGCCGGCCACCCGGCGGCGCAGGAAGGCGAGCAGCTCGGCCAGCCGGTGATCGTCGTCTTCCTCGCCGGCCGGCGGCCCGGAGAAAGGCCACCCGGCTTCGGGGACGGGCTCGCCGGACGATTCCGAGAAGGGCTCATCGGACGGAGCTCCCGGGAAGGGGTCGCCGGACGGGCCGGACGCTTCGGAGGCGGACGGGCCGGACGCTTCGGAGGCGGACGGGCCGGACGCTTCGGAGGGGGGTTCGCCGGACGGACCGGGGAGGTGCTCGCGGGAGGCGCGGGCCCTGGTGATGGGGATCACCTCGGCGTCCTCGCTCCCGGCCACCGCGTCGCTCATCCCGTCACCGGCCGGGACACCATGTCCATCAGGGCGGCGGGAAGGCCCCCGGCCAGGTCACGCGCGCGCAGGAAATCCTCGAAGGCGGCCGCGGTGGAGAACTTCGGCCTCCAGCCGAGCGCCGTGGACAGCGCGGTGGTGTCGACCACGCGTCCGTGACACATCAGGCGGAGTTGTTCGGGGGAGAACCCGACCAGTCCCGCACTCCGGGCGAGGTCGCCCATGAAGCGGAAGACGGGAGAGGGGACGGGCATCGGGAGCAGGCCCGCCCTGCGCGCGCACTGCGACAGGAGCAGCACGCCGTCTCCGGCCACGTTGAACGTGCCGGGGTGGTCCTCCATCGCCATCCGCCGCAGCACCTCGACCGCGTCGTCCTCGTGGACGAACTGCAGCCGCGGGTCGAACCCGAGCACGGTCGGCAGGACGGGCTGGGTGAAGTAACGCGTCAGCGGTGAGTCGACGCCGGGTCCCATGAAGTTGGCGAACCTGAGCGTCGACACGGCCACGTCGCGGCGCCGCCTGGCGAAGCCCCGGACGTAGCCCTCCACCTCGGAGGCGTCCTTGGCGTAGCCACGGCTCGGCGGCTCTCCCGGCTCGGCGTCCTCGGTGAAGACCGCGGGGTCGTGCGGGGAGGAACCGTAGACGGCGGTGGTCGAGCGCACGACGACGCGGCGGACCGTCGCGGACCGCTGACAGGCACCGAGCAACTGCATGGTGCCGATGACGTTGTGCTCCTTCATGAGCGCGCGGCCGCCGCTCCGGGGAGGAGCGCTCACCAGACTCATGTGAACGACTGTGTCGATGTCGGCGGCCGCGATCACCTGGGCGATGTCGGGGCTGCGCAGGTCGACGCGGACGAACTCCGTCCGGCCGAGAGGTACGCCGCCATCACGTGAGAGCGAGGGCGGCGGCACCGTATCCACTCCGATGACCCGGTCGATGTCCGGGTCATCCGCGAGAACGCTCGCCACTCGGGCGCCGATGTGGCGCGAGACCCCGGTGACAAGCACGGTGTGGGTCATCGGCGCCTCGCAGATCCGCGCTACTTCTTGTTACGCCGCTGGATGCGGGTCTTCTTGAGAAGCTTGCGGTGCTTCTTCTTCGCCATGCGCTTACGGCGCTTCTTGATCACAGAGCCCACGGGACCCCCAGGTAGCTGGTAGCCGAGATTGTCGAACCGGTGCGCGAGAGCACACCGGCACAACAGACTACCGGCGATCCACGGTAGATCGCCCCTAGGGGGACCCCGGGCGCATGAACTCACGACGTGGCGACCACGTCGCTACCCCGACGAGACAGGGGCCGGCTCTCCAACGGTCATACCGGAAATCACGCCCCGGTCAGACCGGAAGGAGCAGGACCATGAGCGCCCAGCGCGCCTGGCTCACCTCACGACCGGATCGTTCCCCCCGGCCGCTCGGCTCGACGCGTCGAGCCCACCCTGCCTCAACCTGCCTCGATGTAGGCATCCCTCAGATAATCGTGAACCGCCTGCTCCGGCACCCGGAAGGATCGACCGACCCGGATGGCCGGCAGCTCGCCCGAATGCACGAGTCGGTACACAGTCATCTTGGACACCCTCATGACAGTGGCCACTTCTGCCACCGTCAGGAACTTCACCTCGCTGAGAGGTCTTTCGCCTGCACCCATCGGACGCCTCTTCCGCACGTGTATCCGGGTTATCCCCACTGGTGCCATTGCTCACGCACGTGTACTGCTGTCAGCGTAAGTCGGGACCCCTGTCACGCAAACCCCCTATTTTCTCAGCCCTTGGAGTCTCGCGTCAGCGAAACAGCTGAAATCGCTGGCCAGCAGCCGGACCGTGCCCCTCGCATTGATCTTGGAACGGACCAACTGTCTCCCATTAGAGTCGCCCACAATCACCAAAAAGTTGGCAAACGGTCGGCGAGGTGCGTGGAATGCAGGCGCGAAATGCCCGTATAGGGATGACCTAATTTGTGCATCCCCTGTCTCAGAGGGCCCGTACGACCCTCTCGACCAGGTGGTTCGTCAGCGGTTCGTAATACCTCGGTAGCACGTTGTCATCGAGCGGAACGGTGACCGCGATCTTGCCCTCGGCCTCTCCGACGAAGAGGGCGGGGTCGTTGCTGTCGGCGAATCCGACCGTGAGGATGCCCGCCTCGCCCGCCGCCCCGGCCCAGCCGTGGTCGGCGATCACCAGATCGGGACGGTCCGCGTCCAGCTCGGCGATCATGGCGCGCATCGGGGCGGGGTCGTGGGTGTGCACGAAGGCGCCCTTGTCGTCGAGCATCGCGACGTCGTCCAGATAGCGGATCTTGCGCCTGCGGCCGAACCCGCTGCCCCAGTACGACCAGCCCTCGGCCGGGGCCATCAGGGTCACGCCGCGCGCCCTGAGCATCCGGCCCAGGGCCATGTGGATGGTGAGCAGACCGGTGGGGTGCCCGGTGGCGATCAGGATCTTGGGGTTCTCCCCCCGGAGCACCCCGGCGATCGTGTCGCCCATCTTCTCGACCGCCTCGATCGTGCGGTCGGGGTCGATGGTGTCCTGCCCCTCCCGATGACGGGGATCGGCCACGACCCCGGCGGACTTGGCCATCAGCTCCAGCACGTCCCGGTAGGACCAGGCGCCCTCCATCGTCAACCCGAACATGTAGTGCGGGTCGCGGTTGGACAGCGACCGGTAGTGGTCCAGGTTGTTCTCCCGGCTGGTCGCCACGTCACCGGCGATCCGGGTACGGACCAGGTGCTCACGAAGCTCAGCGCGCGTCATCGGTTCCTCAGTCCAGTTTGCCGACCGACCATGGGTTCGGACCGTGTGTCACGGGAGAGGATCGAGCCCGTGGAAGGGGAAGACGGCATTCCTCGTCGCCATGATGGCCCGGTCGATCGGGTCTGCTGGGTCATAACCAGCGGAGAAATCGCGAAATTCCGGGTCTCGGCCATCGGTCAGCGTGAGCGGCGCCGTCTGGTTGGTCCGTTCCTTGACGAACGTACGCCATGCCTCCGGAGTGGCGGTCGCGGGATCGAGGGGGTGGCCCGCCACCTCAGCGATCAGGTGGGTCCACGCCCGGGGCACCACCTGCACCAGCTCGTACCCTCCGCCGCCGGTCACGACCCACCGCCCGCCCGCGGTCTCGTGGGCCAGCTCGTGCAGCGCCGCGTACGCGGCCCGCTGGCCGTCCAGGCTGAGCATGAGGTTGGCCAGCGGATCGAGGGCGTGGCTGTCGCAGCCGTGCTGGGTGACCAGGACGTCGGGGGCGAACTCCCGCAGCAGCGGCGGGACCACCGCGTGGAAGGCCCTGAGCCAGCCGCTGTCGCCGCATCCGGCGGGCAGGGCCACATTGACCGCGGTGCCCTCCGTGCCGCGCTCCTCGGGGAACCCCGTGCCAGGGAAGAGGGTGCGAGGGCTCTCGTGCAGACTGATGGTGAGAACCCTGGGGTCGTCGTAGAAGAGCGCCTGCACGCCGTCGCCGTGGTGCACGTCCACGTCCACGTAGGCGATCCTGGACGCCCCCTGGGCCAGCAGCCACGCGATCGCCGCGCCCGGGTCGTTGTAGACGCAGAACCCGCTCGCCCCGGCGGCCATCGCGTGGTGCAGACCTCCGGCGACGTTGACCGCGTGCTCGGCCTCGCCGCTCCACACCGCGCGGGCGGCGGCCAGGCTGGCGCCGGTGATCAGCGCGGACGCCTCGTGCACCCCGGGGAAGGCGGGGTTGTCCGTGGTGCCGAGCCCGTGGGCGAGGTCGGGCCGCCCGGTGGCGGAGACCCGTTTGACGGCCTCGATGTAGTCGCGCTCGTGGACGAGCGCCAGCTCGTCGTCGGTGGCGGGCGCGCAGCCGCTCATCTCCACCTGGTCCAGCACGCCGAGCTCCCTGGCCAGCGCCATGGTCAGCTCGACCCGCACGGGCGCGAGCGGGTGCCCGGGGCCGAAGTCGTACGAGGTGAGCGCATCGTCCCAGACAACCCGCACGGACCGGCTCATGCGCACTCCCTGTCTGGTCGCGACGCCGCGCGTCACGGCCGATCTTCCTGCTCCCGGCTCGACGTTACCGCACGTGTACGGAATGGCGTTTACGCGGCCGTCTCGGAGAACGCACCCGTTTTCATCTGAGCGAAATATCAAGATTTATTGCTATTAACGAGCACGTTTGACGGGCTGCGTAGGAGATCCGGACACCTGCTGGAGGCCGGACATCCTCGCGCCGGTCTTACCTCCCGGCAGGGAGACCAGACGAATCAGACGATTCAGACGGAGGAGACCCGGCGCAGTCCCCTGACGGCGGGGACGAGCAGGAGGGCGGCGCACCCGGCGACCGCCACGATCGAGGACCCGGCCAGTAGCTGCGGCGCGCCCACCACCCCGGCCACCGGGCCGGCGAGCACCTGGCCGACCGGGACGAACAGGGTCGAGCCGGCGACCTCGTACGCGGTGACCCGGTTGAGCGCCTCCGCAGGGACCTGGGTCTGGATGCTCGTGGCCCACATGACCGACCAGAACGCCCACCCTGCGCCGCCGATCACGTGCGCGGCCATGAGGACCGCGGCCGGCGACGCCGCGGCGATGGAGAGCGGCTCCAGCGCGAAGCCGAACAGGCCGATCGCGCCGGCCATCAGCGGCCGTCCGGGACGGACCCGCATGGCGACCAGGCCGCCGACGATGGTGCCCGCGCCGGAGGCGGACATGACCAGGCCGTAAGCGGTCTCGCCGAGCCTTTCGCTGATCAGCACCGAGCCCAGCGGGATCATCGGGCCGAACAGGGTGACCCCGAAGACCGCCCAGACCAGGATCACCGACCACATCCAGGTCCTGGACCGGAACTCCTGCCACCCCTCGCGCAGGTTGCGCCACATCGAGCGCTCGGCGACCGGCCCCGCGACCACCGGCAGGCGCAGGAGGAGCAGGCACACCGCGCTGACGGTGAACCCCGCGGCGTCGATCGCGAAGACGACGCCGACCCCGGAGAAGCCGACGATGGCGCCGGCGACGCCGGGACCGGCCAGCAGCATGATCGACTCGGAGACGCGCAGGGTGGCGTTGGCCTTCTGCACGTCCCGCGCCACGCGCGGGACCGTGCTGGAGACGCCGGGCTGGTACATCGCGGCGGCGACGCCGTTGATCGCGGAGATGACGAGGATCTGCCAGAGATCCGGCCTGCCGAGGACGAACAGCGCCGCGGCGGTCCCCTGGCTCACCACCCTGACCGTATCGGCGCCGATCATCATGCGGCGCGGCGTGAACCTGTCGGCGAAGACCCCGCCGAACAGGATGAGCACCGCGAAGGGCGCCATCCACGCGGCCAGCGCCAGCCCCACCCCGGTGGAGCCGTAACCGAGCCCGCCCACGCCCACCGCCGTCGCGAACGGGACCATCGCGGCCCCGAGCATGGAGACGGACCTGGCGATGAAGAAGAGCAGGAAGCTCCGCGTCCAGACAGCGGGTCCGTCCTGTTCCCGCCCCCGCCCGCCGGCCGATACCGCCTGCTTCACGATCGCCTCATTCCCCGAAGTTCCGGGAAAATGATGCCGTATGTAGGAAAGTTTCCTAATAGAGGGGGTGGCTCAGCCTCAGGCTCACTTCCTGGCCCGGCCTCCGGCTCGGCCCTCGCTCGGCCCTCGCTCAGCCCTCGGCGAGCTGACGGCCCCGGTCCCTGGCGGCCTCGATGGCGGCCAGGAAGGCGGCGCGGACGCTGTGCCGCTCCAACTCGGCGATGGCCGCGATGGTGGTGCCGCCAGGCGAGGTGACCGCCTCGCGGAGGATCACCGGGTGCTCCCCCGAGTCACGGAGCATGATCGCCGCCCCGACGATCGACTGGGTAACCATGTCGAGGGCGGCGGCGCGGGGCATCCCGAGCAGGATGCCGGCGTCGACCATCGCCTCCACCAGGTAGAAGAAGTAGGCGGGACCGCTGCCCGACAGGGCCGTGGCCGCGTCCTGCTGCGACTCGGGGATGCGCAGCACCTTGCCGACCGGGCTGAACAGGTCCTCGGCCCGCCTGAGGTGCTCCTCGGAGGCGTGCGCGCCCGCGGAGATCACGCTCATCGCCTCGTCGACCAGCACCGGCGTGTTGGACATGACCCGGACCACGGGGATGTCGGCGCCGAGCCGCGACTCGACGAACGAGGTCGTGATGCCCGCCGCCGCCGAGACGACCAGACGGTCGGCCGGGATGTGGCCCGCGATCTCGGCGAGCAGGGAACCCATGTCCTGCGGCTTGACCGCGAGAATGATCGTGTCGGCGTCCTTGGCCGCCTCGGCGTTGGAGGCCACCCGCACGCCGTACCGCTCCGCGAGGGCCTGGCGCCGCTCGGCGCGCCGCGCCGTCGCGATCACGTCGCCCGGCTTGAATCCGGCCCTGAGCAGCCCGGACAGCAGGGCCTCGCCCATCTTGCCGGTGCCAAGAATCGCGATCATGTGAGCACCTCGAAATCGTGGATCGGACCTTCCCGCAGCCTATCGGCCCCGCCATCGGGGGGAATCATCCCTTGTGACGGTCGCCGGCGACGCACGACCGTGGACGTCCACCGCCGAGAAGGGAAGGGAGGTCCGGCAGCGCGATGTCAGAGTCTTCTGAACCTCTCCGGACCCCGATCCGTCTTAGGGGTATGCGTATGATCGCGACCCCTATCCTGGCCGGAAGCCTCCTGCTGGCGCTGGGCTGCGGCACCGACCCCAGCGCCACGGTCACCGCCGTCTCCCCCACGCGCCCGGTGAGTCAGGCCACCGCCATCCCCGGTGGCCCCTCCGCGCCGGCGAGCCACGGCGTGGCCCCCCGGGAGGAGCCCACGAGCGGTACCCCCAAACCGACGAGGCCCGAGGGCCACACCGACAACCCCCGCAAGGTCAGATGGCTGAAGGCCAAGCCGTCGAAGGACGGCCGGAGCCTGCGGATCACCTGGTGGTCCGGGGTGGAGCCGTGCAACGTGCTCGACCGGGTCACCGTGCGCGAGACCTCCAAGCGGGTGACCGTCACCCTCTGGGAGGGCCCGAGCAGCAAGGTCCAGAACGTCGCCTGCATCGAGATCGCCATCCAGAAGGTGACGACCGTCAAGCTCAAGAAGCCCCTCGGCGCCCGCAAGGTGGTCGACGGCGCCCGCTGACGCGGCGATCCGGCGCGGGAGGGACCGCGCCGGAGCACGCCCCTCGCGAGCGGCGACCGGGCCGTCCCGCCCGTTCGCAGGACCCGCTCCGGAGGTCCTTTCCGAGGACCCGCTCAGAAGCCCCGCCCCGGAAATCGGTTCCGACGACCCGCTCCGGAGGTCCTTTCCGAGGACCCGCTCCGCGGGCTCGTGCCGAGGGGCGGGGCGGCGTACGACCTCGTGGACGGTGACCGGGCGGCCCCGGTCACCGCCCGGGAACGATCCCGCGTGTTCCCTCGTCAGAGGGGGTGACGGACACCACCCTGTTTCCCCGGAAAACGGGGAATGCCTCCGCGCGGCCGAAGGTTGAGCCCAATAGACTCAAGTCGTTTGACAAACGTCACACGAGGTTCCACTATGAGTCTCATCGACTCAACTTTGACTACAAGGACGTACTCATGGCACGTGCGGTAGGTATCGACCTGGGGACGACCAACTCCGTCGTCTCGATTCTTGAGGGCGGTGAGCCCACCGTCATCGCCAACGCTCAGGGTTCGCGGACCACGCCGTCCGTGGTCGCGTTCGCGAAGAACGGCGAGGTCCTCGTCGGAGAGGTCGCCAAGCGGCAGGCCGTCACCAACGTCGACCGGACGATTCGCTCGGTCAAGCGCGAGATGGGCACCAACTGGTCCGTCGAGATCGACGGCAAGAAGTCCAACCCGCAGCAGATCAGCGCCTTCGTGCTGCAGAAGCTGAAGCAGGACGCCGAAGCCTACCTGGGCGAGAAGATCACCGACGCGGTGATCACCGTTCCCGCCTACTTCAACGACGCCCAGCGCCAGGCCACCCAGGAAGCCGGCACCATCGCCGGCCTGAACGTGCTGCGCATCATCAACGAGCCCACCGCCGCCGCGCTGGCGTACGGCCTCGACAAGGAGAAGGACGAGACCATCCTCGTCTTCGACCTCGGCGGCGGCACCTTCGACGTGTCCCTGCTCGACGTCGGCCAGGAGGACGGCCACGGCTTCGTCGAGGTCAAGGCCACCAGCGGCGACAACCACCTCGGTGGCGACGACTGGGACCAGCGCGTCGTGGACGAGCTGGCCAACCGGTTCAAGAACGCGCACGGCGTCGACCTGACCAAGGACAAGATGGCGCTGCAGCGCCTGCGCGAGGCCGCGGAGAAGGCCAAGATCGAGCTCTCCAGCCAGTCGGAGACCTCCATCAACCTCCCCTACATCACCGCCTCGGCCGAGGGCCCCCTCCACCTGGAGGAGAAGCTCACCCGCGCCGAGTTCCAGCGGATCACCGCCGACCTCCTCGAGCGGTGCAAGGGCCCGTTCAACCAGGTCGTCAAGGACGCCGGGATCAAGGTCTCCGACATCGCCCACGTGGTGCTCGTCGGCGGCTCGACCCGCATGCCCGCCGTGGCCGAGCTCGTCAAGGAGCTGACCGGCGGCCAGGAGCCCAACAAGGGCGTCAACCCGGACGAGGTCGTGGCCATCGGCGCCGCCCTGCAGGCCGGCGTGCTCAAGGGCGAGGTCAAGGACGTCCTGCTGCTCGACGTGACCCCGCTGAGCCTGGGCATCGAGACCAAGGGCGGGATCTTCACCAAGATCATCGAGCGCAACACCACGATCCCGACCAAGCGCTCCGAGGTCTTCACCACGGCCGAGGACAACCAGCCGTCGGTGCAGATCCAGGTCTACCAGGGCGAGCGCGAGATCGCCGCGTACAACAAGAAGCTGGCCACCTTCGAGCTGACCGGCATCGCCCCGGCGCCGCGCGGCATCCCGCAGATCGAGGTCACCTTCGACATCGACGCCAACGGCATCGTCAACGTCTCCGCCAAGGACCTCGGCACCGGCAAGGAGCAGACGATGACGATCACCGGCGGCTCCGCGCTGCCGAAGGACGACATCGAGCGCATGATGCGCGAGGCCGAGTCCTACGCCGAGGAGGACAAGAAGCGCCGCGAAGAGGCCGAGACGCGCAACAACGCCGACTCGCTCGTCTACCAGACCGAGAAGTTCCTCGGCGAGAACGCCGAGAAGGTCCCGGACGACATCAAGAACGAGGTCAACGAGGCCGTCTCCGAGCTCAAGAAGGCTCTGGAGGGCACCGACTCGTCCGTGATCCGCGCCTCCGCGGAGAAGCTCGCCACGGTCAGCCAGAAGATGGGTTCCGCCATCTACGCCCAGGCGCAGGGGTCGGAGACCCCGGCCGGCGCTCCCGGCGCGGACGCCGGCGACGGCGGGCAGAAGGCCGACGACGACGTGGTCGAGGCCGAGATCGTGGACGACGAGCCGAAGCGCGACAACGGCGCCAAGTGACGGTCGGAAAGCCGAGGGGAGCACCAGCGTGAGCACGCGCGAGAACGGTTCCGAGGAGGAGCCGGTGATCCGCGACAACCGGAAGATAGACCCGGAGACGGGGCAGGTACGCGAGGCGAGCCCGGCCGAGACCACGGGCCAGAACGCCAGGGAGCAGGCGGCCGACCAGCCGTCCTCCCTGGCGTCCGACCTGGCCTCGATCGAGCTGGCCACCCAGCTCGCCGAGCGCACCGCGGACCTGCAGCGCCTTCAGGCCGAGTATTCCAACTATCGCAAGCGGGTCGAGCGGGACCGCGTGGCGGTCAAGGAGCAGGCGGTGGCCGGCGTGCTGGCCGAGCTGCTGCCGGTCCTCGACGACATCGGCCGGGCCCGTGACCACGGGGAGCTGACCGGCGGCTTCGCCAAGGTGAGCGAATCACTGGAGGCGGCCACCGGGAAGCTGGGGCTGAGCACCTTCGGCACCAAGGGCGAGCCGTTCGACCCGACGGTGCACGAGGCTCTGATGCACAGCTACTCCCCCGACGTCACCGAGCCGACCTGCGTGGAGATCCTGCAGCCCGGTTACCGGATCGGCGAGCGAGTGCTCCGCCCCGCGCGCGTCGCGGTCGCGGAGCCAGAAGATCCCGCCGCGGACGACAACTGACACCCCCACATCTGATCTCTGAGAAGGAACGTAGATGAGCACCAAGGACTACCTGGAGAAGGACTACTACGCCGTCCTTGGTGTGCCCAAGACCGCTACGGCCGATGAGATCAAGAAGGCGTACCGGAAGCTGGCCAGGCAGTATCACCCGGACGCCAACCCCGGAAGCTCGACGGCCTCCGAGAGCACCGCCAAGTTCAAGGAGGTCTCGGAGGCGTACGACATCCTTTCCGACACCAAGCGCCGCAAGGAGTACGACGAGGCGCGGACGCTGTTCGGATCGGGCGTCGGCGGCTTCCCGGGGGCGGGGGGCGCTCCGCGCGGGGGTGGTTTCCCGTTCGATCTGGGAGACCTGTTCGGGGGGACCGGCCAGCAACAGCAGCAGGGCGGCGCCGGAGAGCGCATCGGCGACATCTTCGGCGGGCTCTTCAACCGGGGCGGCGCGAGCCGCCCCGGGGGGACGGCGAGCAGGGCGCGGCGCGGCCAGGACATCGAGTCCGAGGTCACGCTCTCCTTCTCCGAGGCGGTGGAGGGCACCACGGTGTCGCTCCGCCTGACCAGTTCCTCCGCGTGCACCGGGTGCGGAGGAACCGGCGCCAAGGCCGGGACCACCCCGCGGGTCTGCCCGACCTGCGAGGGCACCGGGGCGGCCAGCCGCAACCTCGGCAACTTCGCCTTCTCCGAGCCGTGCCGCGACTGCAAGGGCCGCGGCCTGCTGGTCGACGACCCGTGCCCGGTGTGCGACGGGAGCGGGCGGGGCAAGAGCACCCGTACGATCCAGGCCCGCATCCCCGCGGGGGTCGGCGACAACCAGCGCATCAAGATCAAGGCCAAGGGCGCGCCCGGCGAGAACGGCGGTCCCGCCGGTGACCTCTACGTCCAGATCCACGTCAAGCCGCACCCCGTGTTCGGCAGGACGGGCGAGAACCTGACGGTCACCGTCCCGGTGACCTTCACCGAGGCCGCGCTGGGCGCCGAGATCAAGGTGCCGATCCTGAAGGGGCTGCCGGTCACGCTGCGCATCCCCGAGGGCACCCCGAACGGCCGCACCTTCCGGGTGCGCGGCAGGGGCGTGGCCCGCAAGGACGGCACCAAGGGCGACCTGCTCGCCACGATCGAGGTCCTGGTGCCACAGCAACTGGAGGACAAGGCAAGGGGCGCCCTCGAGGAGTTCCGCGACGCCACCTCGGGTGGTGACCCGCGGGCGGACCTGATCGAACAGGCCAGAAGCGAGTAGCCATGGAAGCCAACTACTTCGATCTGTCGGACGACACACCCGTCTATGTGATCTCGGTGGCCGCCCAGCTGTCAGGTCTGCACCCGCAGACCCTGCGCCAGTACGACCGCCTCGGCCTGGTCAGTCCGGGCCGTACGGCGGGACGCGGACGCCTGTACTCCACCCGCGACATCGTGATGCTCCGCGAGGTGCAACGGCTCTCCCAGGAGGAGGGCATCAACCTCGCGGGCATCAAGCGAATCCTGACCCTCGAGACGGAGGCCCTGCGCCTGCGCGACGAGAACCACCGCCTGCGCGCGGAGATGAACATGATCCGCGCGCTCATCCAGTACCAGCTGCCCCCCGCCTGAGACTCCGTCCCACGCCTTCAAGGACGCGTCCGTGACCGGGCTCGTGAGAACGCGCCGCGTCACGGTCGCCCCGTGAGGACCCGCCGGGCCGGCGTCGCCATCGAACACAGCACTTTCGAGTGAGGCCTGACAAGCATGGACTACAAGCTCACCCAGAAGAGCCAGGCGGCGGTCTCCTCCGCCATCAGGCGGGCGGCCGCCGAGGGTAATCCCGAGGTCGCCCCGGCCCACCTGTTCACCGCGCTGCTCAGCCAGACCGGCGGCACCGCCGTACCCCTGCTCGAAGCGGTGGGCGCCGACTGGAAGCGGCTGCGCGTCGAGGCGGAGAAGCAGCTCGCGGCCCTGCCGAAGGCGCAGGGCTCCACGGTCAGCGCCCCGTCGAGCTCCCGGCAGCTCCTCACCGTGATGAACACCGCGGCCCAGCGGGCCCGCGGGCTCGAGGACGACTACGTCTCGACCGAGCACCTGCTGGTCGGTCTCGCCACCGACGGCGGTCCCGTCGCCGAACTGCTCAAGGCGAACGGCGCGAGCCCGAACGCGCTGCTCGACGCCTTCGAGAAGGTGCGCGGCCACGCCAGGGTGACCAGCGAGACGCCGGAGGACACCTACCAGGCGCTGGAGAAGTACGGGATCGACCTGACCGAGCGGGCCAGGGCGGGCAAGCTCGACCCGGTGATCGGCCGCGACTCGGAGATCCGGCGCGTCATCCAGGTGCTCAGCCGCCGTACCAAGAACAACCCGGTGCTCATCGGCGAGCCCGGCGTCGGCAAGACCGCGGTGGTGGAGGGGCTGGCCCAGCGGATCGTCGCGGGCGACGTCCCCTCCAGCCTGCGCGACAAGCGCCTGATCGCGCTCGACCTCAGCGCGATGGTCGCCGGCGCCAAGTACCGCGGCGAGTTCGAGGAGCGCCTCAAGGCGGTGCTCGGGGAGATCAAGGAGAGTGACGGCCAGGTCGTCACCTTCATCGACGAGCTGCACACCATGGTCGGCGCGGGTGCCGCCGAGGGCGCGATGGACGCGGGCAACATGCTCAAGCCCATGCTGGCCCGCGGCGAGCTGCGGATGATCGGCGCGACCACGCTGGACGAGTACCGCGAGCGCATCGAGAAGGACCCCGCGCTGGAGCGGCGGTTCCAGCAGGTCTACGTGGGCGAGCCCACCGTCGAGGACACCATCGCCATCCTGCGCGGCCTCAAGGGCCGCTACGAGGCGCACCACCAGGTCCAGATCTCCGACGGCGCGCTCGTGGCCGCCGCCGCGCTCTCCGACCGCTACATCACCTCCCGCTTCCTGCCCGACAAGGCGATCGACCTCGTCGACGAGGCGGCCTCCCGGCTCCGCATGGAGATCGACTCCCGCCCGGTGGAGATCGACCAGCTCCAGCGGAACGTCGACCGGATGAAGATGGAGGAGCTGGCGCTCGCCAAGGAGACCGACGAGGGCAGCCTGCAGCGGCTGGAGCGGCTCCGCAAGGAGCTCGCCGACCGCCAGGAGGACCTCAACGCCCTGGTCGGCCGCTGGGAGCGGGAGAAGGCGGGACTCAACCGAGTCGGCGACCTGAAGAAGCAGATCGACGAGATGCGCGGCGCCGCCGAGCGCGCGCAGCGCGACGGCGACTTCGAGGCCGCCTCGCGGCTGATGTACGCCGAGGTGCCCAAGCTGGAGGCCGAGCTCGCCGAGGCCAGCAAGGCCGCCCAGCCCGAGGACCCCATGGTCAAGGAGGAGGTCGGCTCCGACGACATCGCCCAGGTGATCTCCTCGTGGACCGGCATCCCCGCGGGCCGGCTGCTCGAGGGCGAGACCGCCAAGCTGCTCCGCATGGAGGAGGAGCTCGGCAGGCGGCTGATCGGCCAGCGGCAGGCGGTCGAGGCGGTCTCCGACGCCGTACGGCGGGCCCGGGCGGGCATCTCCGACCCGGACCGGCCGACCGGCAGCTTCCTCTTCCTCGGCCCGACGGGCGTCGGCAAGACGGAGCTGGCCAAGGCGCTGGCGGACTTCCTGTTCGACGATGAGCGGGCGATGGTCCGCATCGACATGAGCGAGTACGGCGAGAAGCACAGCGTCGCGCGCCTGGTGGGCGCCCCTCCCGGCTACATCGGCTACGAGGAGGGCGGCCAGCTCACCGAGGCCGTGCGGCGCAGGCCCTACGGCGTGGTGCTGCTGGACGAGGTCGAGAAGGCCCACCCGGAGGTCTTCGACATCCTGCTCCAGGTGCTCGACGACGGGCGGCTCACCGACGGGCAGGGCCGGACGGTCGACTTCCGCAACGTGATCCTGATCCTCACCTCCAACATCGGCTCGCAGTTCCTGGTGGACCCGGGCATGGCGAAGGAGGCCCAGCGGACCGCCGTGATGGCCGCGGTCAGGAACGCGTTCAAGCCCGAGTTCCTGAACCGGCTCGACGACGTCATCCAGTTCGACGCGCTCGGCACCGAGGAGCTGTCCAGGATTGTGGACCTGCAGGTGGTCCACCTGGCCAGGCGTCTGGCGGACCGGCGGCTCACGCTGACCGTGACCCCGGCGGCGCGCGACTGGCTGGCGCTGACGGGCTACGACCCGCTGTACGGCGCGCGCCCGCTCCGCCGCCTCGTCCAGTCCGCGATCGGCGACAAGCTGGCCAAGGAGGTGCTCTCCGGCGAGGTCCAGGACGGCGACGAGGTGCTGGTCGACCTCGACGAGGCGAGCGACTCCCTGGCCATCGGCCCGGTAAGGGCCTGACGGCGACCCGCCCGCCCGCTGCCGGGCCCGGCAGCGGGCGGGTCCCGGTAAGGCCCGGTGACGGCCTGACGGCGGGCGGACGGAGCCCGGTAAGGCCCGGTAATGGCTTGACCACCATTGAGCTAAGCCCGCCCCTGGGCGAGACCCCCCTGTTACGTTCGGTTTTCGTCGGATTACCGAACGCAACAGGGGGATGCGCATGTCGAACTCATCACGGAACATCCGAGGGATCCTCGCGATGGCGGTGCTCACGGTCGGCGCCGGCCTGACGATGGTCTCTCCGGCGTCGGCGGAGGTCGCGCCCTGCCCGGAGCAGGGCACGGCGACCGTGCAGGGGGCTCCCGGACCGGTGGAGCCCGCGTGCGAGGAGACCGGCGCCGCCGGTACCGCCACGACGCCCGAGGGGGCACAGGCCGCGACCGGCACCATGGCACCGCCGGCCGCGACCGGCACCATGGCACCGCCGGCCGCGACCGGCACCATGGCACCGCCGGCCGCGACCGGCACCATGGCACCGCCGGCCGCGACCGGCACCATGGCACCGCCGGCCGCGACCGGCACCATGGCACCGCCGGCCGCGACCGGCACCATGGCACCGCCGGCCGCGAACACCGGCGAGATGCCGATGACCGCGGACACCACCGAGACGGCGGGCGACGCGCAGGCGCCGACCGCGGCGAGCGGCGCGCAGGCACCGGCCACGGCCGGCGGCGCGGAGACGCCGATGACGGAGACGCCGGCAACGGTGACCGACGCTCAGGCGCCGGTGGCCGTCGACGGTGCCGGGGCACCGGTGGCCGCGAACATCGGTGAGACGTCCGTGACCGCGGACCGGCTCGCCCGCGTCACCGGCCTGCCCCAGCTCTCCCAGCCCTCCGCCGTGGTCAGCTTCGCCGACGCCGGGGGCGTCGCCGCGGCCACCGGCTCCCACGCGCTGCCCTTCGGACAGTCGAGCCTTCCCGGCCACGAGTGGACGACCTCGTGGGTGAGCGTCATGGCCGAGGCGCCGGACCTGCCCGGCCTGCCGAGCGCGCCGAGCGCTCCCAGCGACGGCATCAGCTGGCTGCGGGCCCCGGCGCCCCCGGCACCGGGTGAGCTCGCCGAGGCGGCGGTCGCGCCGGCCGCGCCGGTCGAGGAGCCCGCGCCCCCGCTGCCCGTTCCCGCCCCGGCGGATGCCGCCACCGAGAACCTGCCGCCGGCCGACCTGCCCAACGTCGACCTGCCCGCGGCCGAGATGCCCGCGGCGGAGATGCCCGTCGAGGACATGCCCACCGCGAACCTGCCCACGCAGGAGTCGCCGGCCGCCGCACGCCCGGAGACCCCCGCACTGCCGGAGGCCCCCGCCGTCGGCGGCACCGCGGCGGAGAGCACCACGGACGCCACCGCGGCGGAGAGCGCCCCGAGCGCCGCCGCGGCGGTTCCCGTCCTTCCCGCACTGGAGGGGACGCTCCCCGACCTCGACGTGGAGTGAACCTCCGTACGGAGTGAACCTCGACGTGGAGTAAGTGGAGCAGGACGCGCAGGAAACGGTGGATCGGCCACCGGTCCGCGGACCGGCACAGATCCACCGTGAAACCATCGCAGGGGAGAGCCGTGCCTCACAGGGCACGGCCCTCCCCTTCCGCGTGTGCGGGCCTGCCCTTCCGCGTGTGCGGGCCTGCCCTTCCGCGTGTGCGGGCCGGCGAGGGCGCCGTCAGTGCGAGGCGTCCAGGAGGGCGTCGAGTTCGTCCTCGGGAAGCCCGAGGTCGACGCGGATCCGGTAGCGGGTCCTGAGCAGGGCGATGTGCTCGCCGCTGCCCTCCACCGCCCGGTGCGCCCCCTCGGTGGCCCACTCATGGGCCTCCCCCAGGTCGCCGTAGGCGACGAGGGTCTCGGCGACCGTGAGGGCGGTGGCCGCGGTGACGTCACCCGCGGCGCGGATCGCCGCGATCACCTCCCTCGCCTCGTCCGGCCGTTCGAGCTCGAAGAGGGTGTCGGCGATCCCGGCCCGGGGGTCGACGCTCACCTCACCGCCGTCGTCCACCGCCCGCTGGAAGCAGTCGAAGGCCCGGGCGGGCTGCCCGGCCTGCCGCCACTCCTCGGCGGCGAGCACGAGGATCGCCGCCCGTGATATGTCGCCGGACGCGTACGCCTCGACCAGGGCTTCGAGTCGCCGGGCCAGGTCTTCGTGATCGTCGGCCAGAAGTGCCTGCTCAAGCAATCGATCAAGTTGCTCACGTGTCACATGCGCCACATCGCGAGAGTACCGAGCGACGCTCGACCGCGTACGGCCAACGGCAGGTATTGGCCACCTTACCTTGGGCAAACGTACGGCTACGCTACGCGTTTTTCCCCAGCAAAACGGGCATATGAGCGACGAGTCCTGCTAGAGGAGCGTGTCACGGGGAGGAGCCGCGATGGGCATGTCCAAGCAGACATCGTTCACGTTGATGCTCCTCCTGGCCTTCTCGGTGGTCGTTCCCGGGTCCGCCGGATACCTGTCGGTCAAGATGGAGGCGATCGGGCAGGCCCACCGGGAGTTGCTCACCCTGGAGAACCGGATCCGTGCCGAGAGGCTCGCCGCCCGGATCAGGAAGATGGAACGAACCCCCCGGGACCGGCGTCTCCAGCCGATCATCTCGTCCGGCCGCGAGCCCTGTGACCCCTCCGCGAGGTCCCGCGACGAGCCGGGAACGCGGTCGTCCGGGCCCACGGCGGTCGTACCCGTGCCGGTGGCGGGCACGGAACGGTCACACGAGGGGCGACCGCGCGCGCGGAGACATGTCGAGAGACACCTCGTCCAGGGAGTCCAGGGACAGGACGCCCGGGAACGGGACGCGCGGGGACTGCGCGCCCGAGGACCGGACACGCGGCGGCCGGACACGGGTGGGCCGGGAGCGTGGTGGCAGGACGTGCGGGAGCCCCGGGCGCAGAGGCTGACGGCGCAGGGGCGCCCCGGGGCGGGGACGACCGGTGAGGCCGCCCCCGTGGAGCGGTGGTCCCAGCTCGAACGCAGGGGCAGGCCGCATCGGGAAGGGGAGGCGCGGGAGGAGCACGTGTTCACCGCGCCGGACGCGATCGGCGCCGAGAGCGCCCCGGAGGGCACCGGCGCGTCCCCCGGCGAGGACCTCCCGCCCGGACCTCCTCTGACCGGGACGCGGGCGAACTGACGGCCCGGACCCTCGCCCGGGTGCGCCGGCGACTCTCAGACCGAGACGCGGGCGAACCGGCGGCTCAGACCCCCGCGGACCCGCTCCGCCCGGGTGCGCCGGCGAACCTCAGACCGAGACGCGGGCGAACCGACGGCCCGGACCCTCGCCCGGGTGCGTCGGCGACTCTCAGACCGAGACGCGGGCGAACTGACGGTTCAGATAGCCGCGGATCAGGCGCTTGGCCTCGGCCACGATCTCCGGGGCGCCGTTCGGATCTCGCCGGAAGGCCAGCTTGAGCACGGCGTCCCCCGCCTCCACCGCGACGAGGACGGCCAGGTCGAACTCCTCGCTGTCGGCCAGCCCGTACTCCTGCAGGAGGAGGCCGCGCAGCCGCCCGGCGATCACCGTGTTGTTCTCGGACCCGGGGTCGAGCAGGTTGAGGTCGACGACGTCGCCGAAGTGCAGGGACCGGAAACCCGGCACGGTCCTGTGCATCTCGACGTACTCGTCGATGATCGCGTCGACCGCGTCCCACCAGCCCGCGTAGTCCTCTAGGAGGAAGCGCCGGCCGATCCGGGAGACGAACCCCTCCACGTGGCGCCGGGTCACCGCCTGGGTGAGGGCCCGTTTGTCGGGGAAGAACTGGTAGACCGAACCGATCGCGACCCCCGCGCGCTCGGCGATCCTCGTGGTGGAGAGCGCGTCGTAGCCGATCTCGTCCAGCAGGTCGGCACAGGCGTCGAGCATCCGCTCGACCCGTCGCGCGCTTCGTCGTTGAGTGGGTTGACGCCGTAATGGAGCCTCACCCGGCTCCTCGCAGGAGATGGTGGACACCACCCCATCTTGCCCCTCTGACAGACCGAGGTCAGTGCTTATTCGTCAATCGCGAGATTTCTCCATCCCCGGTGAGCCGGACGAGCCCGGCCAGGCGGCGGGTGAGCGCCGGGGAGATCCGCGAGAGCGCGTAGCCGATCCTGCCCTCCGCGTTCACCGCGACGACGGGCAGATCGCGGTGGACGGCGCGCAGGATGTGCGCGGCCACCCGCTCGGGTGGGTACCCGCGCGCGGCCAGCGCCCGCCCCGCCGGTTCGCCGGCGACCTCGGCGAGCTCGCCGACGTAGGTGGCGTTCCGCGCGATCGCGGTGGAGACGAACCCGGGGCAGATCGTGGAGACCCCGATCCCCTGCCCGGCGAGCTCGGCGCGCAGGCAGTCGCCGAGCATCTTCACGGCCGCCTTCGACGTCGAGTACGCGGGCAGCAGCCTGCTGGGGAGGAAGGCGGCGAGCGAGGCCACGTTCACGATGTGACCGCCCTGGCCGCGTTCGGCCATCTGGGCGGCGAACAGGCGGCAGCCGTGGATGACACCCCACAGGTTCACGTCCAGGGTCCGCCGCCAGTCGTCGACCGAGTGGTCAAGGAACGGGCCCGCCACCGCGATCCCCGCGTTGTTGACCACGATGTCGGGCACGCCGTACCGGTCCCTGACCAGCCGGGCGAACTCCTCCATCCCCGCGGCGTCCGCGACGTCCACCCGGTGGGCGTGCGCCGCGACCCCGCTCCCGGCGGTGCCCTCTGCGGCGCGGCGCGCGGCGGCGAGGTCGATGCCCTCGGCGGTGCTGCGCGCGGCGGCGAGGTCGATGTCCGCGCAGATCACCTCGGCGCCGTGCGCGGCGAAGGCGCGGGCGGTGGCCCGCCCGATCCCGCCGCCCGCGCCGGTGACCACCACCAGCCGGCCGTCGTAGGGCCCGCGCTCGCCGGGCCGGTCCCTGCGCAGTTCCCTGGAGGGCGGCGCCCCCTCGACGTGCTCGGCGAACTCGGCGATCATGCGGGCGAGCACCTCGGGACGGCTGCGCTGCACCCAGTGGCCGGCGGGGACGCGGCGGTGCCACAGCCTGGGCGTCCAGCGGTGCGCCGAGGCGAGCAGCGCGGAGGAGACGAACGGATCCCGCGTGGCCTCGACGAGCTGGACGGGCATCCGCGGCGCGGGCGCGGCGGGTGACGCGCCGCGGCCGGTCAGCATGTTGGCCCGGTAGAGGCCGAGACCGTTCAGGCCGTCCCTGACGAGCGTCTCCGCCGGGTGCCCCGGGCGTCCCGGCGCCCGCACCGACCGGCTCACCACGCGCGGCAGCACGGCGCGCAGCACGAGCTCGGGGACGACCGGGACCTGGAAGGCGCCGATGTACCAGGACCGCAGGAGTTGCCCGGCGACCTCGCGCGGCCTGCCGTGCCGTACGAAGCGCGCGGCCTGGTCCAGGTGCGGGCCGCCGACG
Organism: Streptosporangium sp. H16; assembly: GCF_051918855.1. Taxonomy (NCBI): domain Bacteria; kingdom Bacillati; phylum Actinomycetota; class Actinomycetes; order Streptosporangiales; family Streptosporangiaceae; genus Streptosporangium; species Streptosporangium sp. H16. The sequence continues at coordinate 198,817 of NZ_JBPXMD010000008.1, read as the reverse complement.
GAGGTGAAGGAGAGGATCCGCCGCTCGATGTCCGGCCTGCCGATCAGCTGCCAGCCCTGGATCGACCCCCAGTCGTGCCCCACGAGGTGCACCCCCGGCTTGCCCACCGCGTCGAGGACCGCGGTCAGGTCGGCGGCCAGGTGGTCGTAGCCGTAGCCCTCGGTGGTGCGCGGGGCGCCGGAGAGCCCGGCGCCGCGGACGTCGTAGCGGACCACGTGGAAGCGGTCCTCCAGCAGCGTGGCCACCTCGTCCCAGACCCGGTGGGTGTCGGGGTAGCCGTGCACGAGCAGGATGGTCGGGGCCGCGGGGTCCCCCTGTTCGAACAATGCCAGCCGGACGTCGCCGGACTCCACCCACCGCATCGCGGCCTCCTGTCGCACGAGGTGTCCGGAACGTTTCCCGCGCCCCTCCGAGCTAGCCGGACTGGCCGGGCCTGGCGGCCAGACCGGTGCAGCCGCGCAGCGCCTTCCAGCCCGCGACGGCCTGCTGCCGCCCGGTCCCGGTGAGCGGGACCGGAACCCCGCCCTGGATGGTGGCCGGGGTCCACTGGTCCTTGAGCACCTTGCGTCCGTTGATCGTCAGGGTGAGCACGCCGGTCCTGCCGGTGTCCGGACCCCAGTTGTAGAAGACGAAGTTGCCCAGGCCGTAGCTGACGTAACTGTTCTTCAGGTATCCGGCGCCGAGCAGGATGTGCGCGTGACCGCCGACGACGACGTCCGCCCCGGCCGCGACCAGCTTGGGCGCCAGGCCGCGCTGCGCCTCGTTGGGGCACTTCTGCAGCTCGGTGCCCCAGTGCAGGTGGACGATCACGGTGTCGGAGTTCTTGCGCGCCCTGCGCACCTCCTGGATCAGCCGCGCCTCGTCCTTGGCCGAGGCGAGACCGCCCTGGTCACCGGAGGCCGTCCACGCCTGGATGAACTCCGCGTCCAGCACCTGGGTCGCGCCGATGATGGCGACGCGGTTGCCGTTCACGGTCGTCCGCCACGGCTTGTACGCCTCTGCCTCGTTCCTGCCCACGCCCACGACGGGGAACCTGGACCGTTTGATGGCGGCGAGGGAGTCCTTCAGCCCGCTCTGCATGTAGTCCATGCCGTGGTTGTTCGCCAGCGAGGCGACGTCCACCCCGGACGCCTTCAGCGCGGTGAGCGCCGCCGCCGGGGCGCGGAAGGTGTACTGCTTGCCGGGGGCGGGGGTGCCGCCGGTGGTGATCGCGGTCTCGAGGTTCACCATCGCCAGGTCGGAGCGCTTGAGCACCTTGGCGATCGGGCCGAGCGCGGTCTTCGGATCGGCGTTCAGCCGGGTCCGCAACACGCCCTCGAAGTGCACGTCCCCGCCGAAGGAGATGGTGTACGGCCTGCGCTCGGGCGTGGGGGCCTCGGCCGGTTCGGTGGGCTTCTCCACGACGTCGGGGGACGATTCGGGGGCGGCCGACTCGGCCGCGGAGCAGGCCGCGAGGAGCACGGCGGAGGCGGTGATCGCGGCGGCCAGGGCGAGGCGTCGAGCTGTGTACGTGTCCATCGGTATCCGAGGATGCCATCTCATCCACCGCCTGTGTCACAACTCGCCCTACGAGATTCGTTTCCCCAAAACTGGATCAAGTCGTAAACTTGAATGATTCTGGTTTAGGCCATACGGTGTGGTCACGGAGGACGAGGACCGGCTCCGGCAGGCGAGCCTGCGGGTGACCGCCGCCCGGCCGGCGTTCCGAAGACACTCGATGAAGAGAACCCCCGGAGGACCCTCTATGAGCGCCAGGCCTATCACCACCACCGACGCGGGAATCCCCGCGCCGAGCGACGAGCACTCCCAGTCGGTGGGCCCGAACGGGCCCCTGCTGTTGCAGGACCACTACCTGATCCAGAAGATGGCCCACTTCAACCGGGAGCGCGTCCCGGAGCGGGTGGTCCACGCCAAGGGCGGCGGCGCGCACGGCGTCCTCCAGATCACCGAGGACGTCAGCCAGTTCACCAAGGCGGGCCTGTTCGCCAAGGGCAAGGAGACCCCGCTCTTCATCCGCTTCTCCTCGGTCGCCGGTGAGCTCGGCAGCCCCGACACCCAGCGCGACCCGCGCGGCTTCGCGCTGAAGTTCTACACCGAGGAGGGCAACTACGACCTCGTCGGCAACAACACGCCGATCTTCTTCATCCGCGACCCCCAGAAGTTCTCCGACTTCATCCACAGCCAGAAGCGCCGCGCCGACACCAACCTGCGCGACCACAACATGCAGTGGGACTTCTGGACGCTCTCGCCGGAGAGCGCCCACCAGGTAACGTTCCTGATGACCGACCGCGGCACGCCCGCGTCCTGGCGCCACATGCACGGCTTCGGCTCGCACACCTTCCTGTGGTACAACGCCGCCGGCGAGAAGTTCTGGGTCAAGTACCACTTCAAGACCGACCAGGGCGTCAAGAACTTCACCGACGCCGAGGCCGGAGCGGTCATCGCGCAGGACGCCGACTTCCACATCCGCGACCTGCACACCGCGATCGCGAACGGCGACCACCCGTCCTGGACGGTGAACGTCCAGGTCATGCCGTTCGAGGCCGCCGCCGACTACCGGTTCAACCCGTTCGACCTGACCAAGGTGTGGCCGCACTCCGACTACCCCGAGATCACGATCGGCAGGTTCGTGCTGAACCGCAACCCGGCGAACTACTTCGCCGAGGTCGAGCAGTCGAGCTTCGAGCCGTCCAACCTGGTGCCGGGCATCGGCCCGTCCCCGGACAAGATGCTCCAGGGCCGCCTGTTCTCCTACCCGGACGCCCACCGCTACCGCATCGGCGTCAACTACCAGCAGCTGCCGATCAACGCGCCGAAGGCTCCCGTCCACAGCTACAACAAGGACGGCCAGATGCGCTTCGGCAACACGGGCGACCCGGTCTACGCCCCCAACAGCGTCGGCGGCCCCGCGGCCGACCCCGCGCGGTACGAGGGCGAGCACTACCAGGTGACCGGTGAGATCATCCGCTCCGCCTACACCCTGCACCGCGAGGACGACGACTTCGTCCAGCCCCGCGCCCTGTGGGAGAACGTGCTGTCCGACACCGACCGCTCCCACCTGGTGAGCAACGTCGTCGGCCACGCCTCCGCCCCGGAGGTCACCCCCGAGATGAAGAAGCGCGTCGTCGAGTACTGGACGAACGTCCACAAGGACCTCGGCCAGAGCGTCGCCCAGGGCCTCGGCGTCGCCGCCTGGTAGTCACGGGTCTCTCCTCGTACACGGCTCGCGCCTTTCGAAGGTGCGGGCCGTACGGCTGTCCTACGGCTTTCGGCAGCCGTCCTCGACTGCCCCCGGATACACGAAAGGGGGCTGTCCCGCCGTTGGGCAAGCCCCCGGTCCTGAGAAGGACGGCCGCTCAGAGATCGAAGTCTCCGCCCTTCACCGCCGTGACGAACGCGCTCCACCCGGGCCCACCGAAGACCAGCACCCGTCCGCCCCTGTCCTTGCTGTCCCTGACCGCGAACCTCTGGCCGGACAGGCGAGCCACCTCGACGCAGTTGCCGCTCGCGGCACTGAACCCACTCTTTCGCCAGATCGCTCCATATAGGTCAATATCGGACATACCCCACCTCCTCTCCCACTGGGGACCATAAGGCACCTCAAGAATGAAGGCGTGATGAAGAACTTGCAAGGTATTGGACATGTCCAGACAGGACATCGTGTCCGGCACGCTTCCCTGGTGTGCGATGATTTTCCCCTGCTCTACCGGCGGGCGGTCAATCCATCCGGGAAGCAGAGAGAAGAAACGCGGTAATCGCAGCGGAGCGGCTCTTGTTCTCCCAGATGAGCACTGGAGCCGCTTCTGCTATATGTCGAACTCTCCGTCCTTCACTCCCCCGACAAATGCTTTCCATTCATCGGGAGTGAAGACCAGTACGGGGCCGGATCCGTTCTTGCTGTCTCGAACCCCTACGCCGCCTCCGTCCAGCGTCGCCACTTCGACACAATTGCCGTTCGGAGAACTGCGCGCGCTTTTCTTCCACATCGCACTATTATAATTAGTCGCGTTCATTTTCTTTCCGTAAATGATGGTAAACCAACCGGTTGCCAGCCGGTCGCTACCTGCTCCAATGCTCGCTTACCTGCTTGATCAATTCCTGCGAGTCGGCCTCCCGAAGGGCCCGTTCCATCAAGTGCTCAAAGGCACGCTCATATCCGTACACTTTTTCCACATCATCCACGTATTGTCCACCGAAAAGCGATTCAAGGTAGACAATGTCCGGAAAGTCGGAAAAAGTGAGATGTACGAACGGCCCTGTGGACACAGGTGGCGGAACATCTTGGGAAAGAATTCTCATGTCTACGTGTTCCAGCTCCGAAACCTTGATCAGGTGCCGCAACTGATCCCGCATGACACGAGCGTCACCGTATTGACTTTTCAACACGGATTCGTTGAACACCGCCAGCAGGGTCAGTGGTCTGGAGTCGTACAGCAAGGTACGCTGACGCGCCATCCGCACCTCGACCCGATCCTGGAACCAACTCGACGGCACCTGGCTCGCATGCTGCCCCTCCGAGATGACCGCACGAGCGTATTCCTCTGTCTGGAGAAGCCCGGGCACGATCTGGGGTTCCCAGTTACGCATCTCGGTGGCCTCTGCCTCCATCCCGATGAGCGTGATGTAGTCGTCGGGAACAGAGTTTCGGTATCTCTCCCACCAGCCCTTCCGGGAGGCGTCGCGCCGCAGCGCGACCAGAGCCTCCCGGAGTTGCTCGTCGACGCCGTAAAGCTCGGCGAGCGCCTCGACGTCCGCCTCCTTGGCCAGCGTCTTGGCGGTCTCTATCCGGCTGACCTTGGCGGTCGACCACCCCAGGCGGTTGGACACCTCGTCGCCTGTCATGTTCAGGTCTTCGCGGAGCCGGCGCAGCTCCATGCCCAGCCAACGCTGACGAAGCGCTGGGCTGCCACGTTCTGGCATCACAACCTCCTCATCATGACGGGCGGGCGGCTGTCACGGCTTCACAGGAACCTGGACGAATGATAGTGCAAATTACACGGATGGTTGCAGTGCATCTGTGGAAGTTTATTGCTTTTTTCCTTACGGCAAGTCTTGCAGCCAAATCTGTGCTGAGCGACTATCAGAACAGGAAGCTTCTCGAAAGATCGGGGGAGCCACCGGTGATCATCCGGTGGAGCGTCTTCGAGGACCTTCGTGAGCCGCGTGGCGCGGGACAGACACGTGGTTGTTCGGCAACGGCGCCGTCTTCGACGAAACGAAGTTGACGCGGGGAGGTCGGCAGGGGGAGCACGGAAATCGAAGGCCGGCGACGGCCCAGAGTCGCACGCACCAAAGAGGGTGCCCTGATCGGGCACAAAAAACACCGGGCCGGCGGCCACCGACCCGGTTGGCACAAGAACTCCGCGTCAAAGCCACGAAGGGAGTCTCCTATGTCCTTCCACCGTACCAACAGAACCCACGGAATCAAGACCTTCATCCTTGATGTGATCTATGTGACCGACCGAGAGCTCTACATGGATCAGGATGAATGGGCCTACCGGCTCGGCTGGACCGTGACCAGGACCGGTTTCGGGTCCAGGCACTACCGCGAGCCCCGGTTCGACCTTCTCAAGGCCGAGCGGACCGCCGCTCCCGCACTCGCCCTGGCGCCCGTCCGCGACGAGGGGGTGGGCGGTGATGTCGCGGCGTGACCTCCGCCACGACCGCTACGGCGGCTACGGCGGTTGCGGCGGCCGGCCTCCCGGCAGGGCGGGCCTCCTCGTCCGGCTGTGGCGCTGGCGGACGGAGATCATCCTGCTCACCGGCGCCCTGTCCCTCCTGGTCACCGTGGTCCTCTCGCTCTGGGAAGGCGACTGGTGGCCGTTTCTCGTTCTGGCGGGCACCGCCGGTGCCCTCGTCGGCTCCGGCTTCTGGAGGAGCTGGGTGACGGCACACGCGTGGTGCCTGGTCTCCCGGCACCGCATCCAGCGGGCGTGCGCGGAGACCGGGATACACACCCGCTCGGGCCGGCTGCCGCTGGTCCTGTGGATCACCCCCTCCGCCGCGGGGGAGAAGGCGCTCGTCCTCGCCAGGGCCGGAACCCGCGCCGAGGACTTCGACGCCTTCTCCGCCGAGATCGCGGCGGCGTGCTACGCCCGCGACGCCGTGGTCTGCCGGCACGGCAGGTGGGCGAACCTGCTGACCGTCGAGATCGTCCGCGGGGACGGGGCCGCCGGTCCCCCGGTGGGTCTCGACCGGTTCTACGGGCGGGCGAACTGGGTGAACCTGCGGGCCGGCCGGTCCGCGCGGGAGGAGCCCGACCCGAGCCCGGCGGGGAAGCCCGCCACCCCGCTCCTCCTGCCCGGCGAGCCGCCCGGCGAGCTTCCCGACCGGCGTCGACAGGCCGCGTGAATCCAGAGGATCGCACAACGGGAAGCCCCGGAGTCTCAGCACTCCGGGGCTTCCCCATGGTCCGGAATCGACGTTCCAGGGCTTCCCCGCGGCCCGGAGTTCGCGCTCCGGGGCTTCCCCGCGGCCCGGACGGCGGCCATGATGAGTTCACTCGCCGAACTCAGGAGTGCCGATGAGAACAGCGCACCGGACCTGCCCCCTCTGCGAGGCCGTCTGCGGTCTCCGGCTCACCCTCGACGACGCCGGGCACGTCACCTCGGTCAAGGGCGACCGGGACGACCCCTTCTCCAAGGGGTTCATCTGCCCCAAGGGCGCGACCCTGGGCCACCTCGACGAGGACCCGGACCGGCTGGGCGTCCCGATGATCCGGACGGGCGAGGAGTGGCGCGAGGCGTCCTGGGACGAGGCGTTCCGCACGGTCGCGAAGGGGCTCGCGGGCGTGATCGACGCTCACGGCCGCCAGTCGCTCGCCGTCTACCTCGGCAATCCGAACGCCCACTCCATGGCCGGCGCCCTGTACGGCGGGGCCCTGATCCGCGCCCTCGGCACCCGCAACGTCTTCTCCGCGAGCACCGCCGACCAGATGCCCAAGCACGTCTCCTGCGGCCTGATGCTCGGCGACCCGCTGGCCATCGCGGTGCCCGACCTGGACCGCACCGACTACCTGCTGATGCTCGGCGCCAACCCGCTGGAGTCCAACGGCTCGCTCTGCACCGCCCCCGACTTCCCCGGCCGCCTCAAGGCGCTGCGCGGGCGCGGCGGCAGGCTCGTGGTCGTCGACCCGCGCCGCACCCGCACCGCCGCCCTCGCCGACGAGCACCTTTTCGTACGCCCCGGCACGGACGCCTACCTGCTGTTCGGCATCGTCCACACCCTTCTCGCCGAGAATCTCACCTCGATCGGCGCCGACATCGACGCCGACATCGACGGTGTCGGGGTCAACGGGCTGGACGAGGTCAGACGGCTGGCGGAGGACTTCGCCCCCGAGGTGGTCGCCCCGATGTGCGGGGTGCCCGCCGGGGAGATCGCACGGCTGGCGCGCGAGCTGGCCGCGGCCCCGACGGCCGCCGTCTACGCCCGCATCGGCACCTGCACCGCGGAGTTCGGCACCGTCGCGCAGTGGCTGGTCGACGTCGTCAACGTCCTGACCGGCAACTTCGACCGTCCCGGCGGGGTCATGTTCGCCAAACCCGCCGTGGAGAACGGCCGCCGGAGAAAGCCGTACACCACGGGACGCTGGCACAGCCGCGTCCGGGGGCTGCCGGAGGCGAACGGCGAGATCCCGGTGGCCACCCTCGCCGACGAGATCGAGACGCCGGGCGAGGGACAGGTCAGGGGACTGGTCACGGTGGCCGGCAACCCGGTGCTGTCGGCACCGGGCGGGCCCCGGCTGGACCGGGCCTTCCGCGACCTGGAGTTCATGGTCTGCGTGGACCCGTACCTGAACGAGACGACCCGGCACGCGAACGTCATCCTGCCGCCGCCGCGTGTGATGCAGTCGCCGCACTACGACCTGTCGCTGCTGGCCTTCGCGGTCCGCAACTACGCGAGATTCTCCCCGCCCGTCCTGCCGCTGGAGCCGGGACGCCCCTCGGAGGCCGAGATCATGGCGCGGCTGGCGATGATCGCCTCGGGACAGGGCGCGGACGCCGATCCGGCCGCGCTCGACGAGCTGATCCTCGACCAGATGCTCCGCAGGGCCGTCGAGACGTCCGGCTCCCCGGTGGAGGGCGCGGACCCGGCCGAGCTGCGCGCCTCCCTGGACGGCGGCAGCGGAGCCGAGCGGCGGCTGGACGCCATGCTCAGGCTCGGCCCGTACGGGCTCTCCCTGGCCACCCTGCTGGCGAACCCGCACGGCATCGACCTGGGCCCGCTGGAGCCTCGGCTGGCGGAGATCGTCCGCACGGCCTCGGGGCGGGTGGAGCTGGCCCCGCCGCAACTGGTCGAGGACGCCGCGCGGCTGCGCGGGCGGCTCGCCGTCCCGCCCGCGGAGATCGTGCTGATCGGGCGGCGCCACCTGCGTTCCAACAACAGCTGGCTGCACAACGTGGAACCGCTGGTCGGCGGGACCAACCGGTGCACCCTGCAGATCAACCCGGACGACGTGAGCAGGCTCGGGCTGGGCGAGCACGCCGTGGTGCGCTCGGCCGCGGGCGAGCTGGTCGTGCCGCTGGAGCCGACCGACACGATCATGCCGGGGGTGGTGAGCCTGCCCCACGGGTGGGGGCACTCGGGCACCTCGCAACCGGTGGCCGCCAAGCACGCGGGGGTGAACGCGAACACGCTGACAGACGATTCCGTCGTGGACGCGCCCTCGGGAAACGCCGTGTTCAACGGGGTTCCCGTCACCCTCGGCCGGGCGTGATCCCATGATCGCTCGGAAAAGCGGGATCGACGCGCATTAGGCTTGCGCGCGTGACCACCCCTCCAGCACCGGACCGTCTGCACGCTCAGCTCACCTTCGCCATGGAGATCGACAAGCTCAGACGCATCGTCCGCCGCAACACCCTCATGGACGGGTCGCGGCGGGAGAACGACGCCGAGCACTCCTGGTACGTGGGCATGCTGGCGATGGTCTTGGCCGAGCATGCACCACCGGGCACCAACCTCGACAGGGTCGTCGCGATGCTGCTCGTCCACGACATCGTCGAGATCGACGCGGGCGACACGTTCATCTACGACGACTCGGCCGTCGAGGCCCAGCCAGCCGTCGAGCGCAAGGCCGCCGACCGGATCTTCGGGCTGCTCCCCTGCGACCAGGCCGCACGGTTGCGCGAGCTCTGGGACGAGTTCGAGGAACGCAGGACACCGGAGGCCAGGTTCGCCAAGGCCCTCGACCGGATCGCGCCCATCATGGCGAACCACCACAACGAGGGCGGCACCTGGTCGCTGTACAAGGTGACGGCCGAGCAGGTGCTGGAAAAGGTGAAAATCATCGAGGAGGGGTCGGCGACACTGGGCGCCTACGCCACCGAGATCATCGCCCTCTCCGTCAGCCGAGGACATTTGGCGCGTGCATAACGCCGTTCTCGGGTAGGTCCCTATGGGTTGAGAAGGGGGCGATGGTGAAGGAAACCGTCAAAACAGGGCGCCGGACCTTCAGACGTCTGGTGCCCGGGGTCGAGCTCACCGATCGTATCGAGCGCTCGCCCAGGGCCGACAGGCCGATCCGCATACTCGCCAAGGCCGTACGTCAGCGGATCGGTCCCGGGCCGCTACGCGACCTGCTGCACGGGGTGCCGACCGGCAAACCACTCCATCCGCCGCTCGCCAACCTCAGCCTGGGGCTCTGGGCGGCGACGGCGGTGCTGGACGTGACCCGCTACGACCCGCGAGCGTCGCGGGTGCTGGTCGCCGGAGGGCTCGCCACCGCGATGCCCGCGGTGGCGGCGGGCGTCACCGACTGGTCCGCGCTCCACCGCGAGCAGCAGCGGGTGGGGTTCGTGCACGCGATCGCCAACCTGACCGCCCTCGGGCTCTACGCCGGTTCGCTGGTGTTCCGGCTGGCCGGGCGTGACCGGACCGGGCGGATCCTGTCGTTCGCCGGGCTGGGCGCCGCGAGCGTGGGCGGCTACCTCGGCGGCCACCTGGCCTACCGGCAGGCGGCCGGGGCCAACCACGCCGAGTCCGTCGCCCATCTGGTCCCGCTGGGCTGGCACGACCTGTGCGAGATCGGCGACCTGCCCGACGGGCGCCCGGTGACGCGGCGTCTCGGCTACATCGACCTGTTCGTGCTGCGCGTCGGCGCCGTTGTCACGGTGCTCGCCGACCAGTGTGCCCATCTGGCGGGCCCGCTCCACCAGGGGCGCCTGATCTCGGAGGAGGGGACCGCCTGCGTGGTCTGCCCGTGGCACGGGAGCACCTTCAGGCTCTCCGACGGGGCCGTCGTGCACGGCCCGGCCACCGCTCCCCAGCCGTCCTTCGAGACCCGGGTCCGCCGCGACGGCGTGCTCCAGGTCCGTCCCGCCCAGATGTGACCGGATCCCGCGGGGATCTCCGGTGCGGGGTGAGCCGCGTCCGTCCGGCGACCCGGGCGCGACGCGGACCCTGCGCCCAGGCCTGACGGGCGTGCCCCGTCCGAGCGCGAAGCGGACTCCGCGCCCAGGCCTGACGAGTGTGTCCCGTCCGGGCGCGACGCGGACCCTGCGCCCAGGCCTGACGGGCGTGCCCCGTCCGGGCGCGACGCGGACCCCGCCCCTGCGCCCCGCCCAGGCGTGACGGGTGTCCCACCCGGGCGTGACGAGAACCGGCCCGCCGCCGGCCCGGCCTATGCCGACTTGCCGTCGGCGGGGTGTTCGACCAGGGCGAGAATACGGCTGGACATGAAGCGGGCGGTGCGCACGGCCGTTCCGCTCCGGGTGACCTCGCTCACCTCGACGACGCCGCCTCGGGCGTTGGCCACCTCAACCCGGCGCCCCGCTCTGGTGGCGCTGACCTCGTAGGTACGGGAACTGTCTCCTGCGTCGATGACAACCTCGACTTTGTCACCTTTCATACCTATATAGGTACCCGGTAGGGGGCAGGTTCACCCGTACACCAGTTTGACTATCGCCACTGCCCCGATGCAGACGATGAACCAGCGCAGCACCGGGGCGGGCAGCCTCCTGCCGACCTTCGCACCGAGGAAACCACCGATCGCGGCGCCCAGCGCCACCATCAGGACCGCCAGCCAGTCGACCTCCGCGATGGCGACGAACAGCAGCGCGGCGGCCGCGTTGACCAGCAGCGCGAGCACGTTCTTGGCCGCGTTGATCCGCTGCAGGCCGTCGTCGAGGAAAGTGCCCATCAGCCCGATGAGCAGCACGCCCTGGGCAGCGCCGAAGTAGCCGCCGTAGACGCCGCTCGCGAGGATGCCGCCCCAGAGCCAGGGGCCGCCGTGCGGGCGGGCGTGCTCCCGCCGGGCGCTCAGCCATCTGTTGAGCCTCGGCTGGATCACCACCAGCACGCACGCCATGCCGATCAGGATGGGCACGACGATGTCGAACGTCTTCGCGGGGAGGTAGAGCAGGAGCACCCCGCCGGCCACCGCGCCGGCCACCGCGGGGATCGCCAGCCTGACCAGCCGCCGGCGCTGCCCCCTCAGCTCCACTCGGTAGCCGAGGGCGCCGGTCAGCGACCCGGGGACCAGGCCGACGGTGTTGGAGACGTTGGCGACGACCGGCGGCATGCCCAGCGCGACCATCGTCGGGAACGTGATCAGAGACCCGGAACCGACGACGGCGTTGATGCCCCCGGCCCCGATGCCGGCCACGAAGATCGCGACCGCCTCCCACGGTGTCATGCACTTCCCCTCACTGGTAAGGCTCGCGCCCATGTACAGGTGCACGGCACTCACCGGATGGTAAGAGGAGATCGACGACATCAAGTGGCGGGGGTGTCCTCAACAGGCGTGTCCCTCATCGGAAATCCCTCCCTGACCGGGGATTTCTCCGTATCCGGAAACCTGTCCACGTTGTGGGATCCGCCCTTCACCGGAGACCTGCCCGCGTCCGGGGACCCGCCCTTCACCGGGGACCTGTCCCTGTCCGAGAGCTCCTCCTTCATCGGAGACCTCTCCGTGTCCGGGGACTCGTCCTCCGCCGGGAGAAGGTCCGCCAGGCTTTCGAGGACCCGTCTCAGGTCGGGCGAGACGGTCCACGGCTTGCCGGGGTCCCCCCTGGCGATCTCGCGGAGTGCCCGCAGGTACGCGTGGACGAGGGGCTCCGAGCCGGGACCGCCCTCGTGGACGGCGCGTAGGAGCACGCCGATCGCGTCGGCCTCCCCCCGGGCCCGCGTCGCGCTCGCCTCGGCGTCGGCCCGCGCTTTGAGCACCGTGGCCTCCGCCTCGCCGCGCGCCCTCAGTATGGCGGCCTGCCGCCAGCCCTCGGCGGCGAGGACGGCCGCCTGTTTCTGCCCCTCGGCCGCGAGCACCGCGGCCCGCCTGTCGCGGTCGGCGCGGGCCTGCCTCTCCATGGACTCCTGGACGGAGACGGGCGGGTCGATCGCCGTGAGCTCGACCCGGCCGACGCGGAGGCCCCACGCGCCCGTGACGGCGTCGAGCGCCTCGCGCAGCTCGGCTCCGATCTCCTCGCGGGAGGCCAGCGCGCGGTCCACGCTCATCCCGCCGACCACGTCGCGCAGGGTGGTCACGGTGAGCTGCTCGACGGCGGTCAGGAAGTTGGCGATCTCGTAGGTCGCCGCGCGGGCGTCGACCACCTGGAAGGAGACGGCCGTGTCGACGGAGACGACGAGGTTGTCGGAGGTGACGACCGCCTGCGGCGGGAAGGCGACGACCTGCTCGCGAAGGTCGACCGTGTCCTTGATCCGGTCGATGAACGGCACCACGAGGTTCAGCCCGGGAGCGAGCGTCCTGTGGTAGCGCCCGAACCGCTCCACGACGCCCGCCGTGGCCTGCGGCACGACGCGAACCGTCCGATAGGCGGCGAACGCCGCCACGGCCACGACGACGAGTGCGGCGACAAGCGATTCCATGAGCCATCCCGGGCGGTCGAGTGACGTGGAACTCTTGACCCGGCAGGATATTTGCTTTTCCCTTCACCGGCCTTTGAACGGCCGAAACAGTCGTGGAACTGTCTCGGGACCGCCTCGAAACCGGTGCGCCCTCGAAACCGGTGCGCCCTCAGGGCCGGTGCGCCCTCAGAGCTGGTGCGCCCGCGCGTACCAGCGGCCGTCGCGTCCCCGATCCAGGGTGAGCGGGACGCTGAAGGTGCGCGACAGGTTCTCCGCGGTCATCACCTGGTCGATCGGCCCCTGGGCCACCGCGGAACCGTGCCGCAGCAGCAGCGCGTGGGTGAACCCGCTGGGCACCTCCTCCACGTGGTGGGTGACCAGCACCATGGTCGGCGCGGTCGGGTCGTGCGCGAACGTCGCCAGGCGGCGGACCAGGTCCTCGCGCCCGCCCAGGTCCAGACCCGCGGCGGGCTCGTCCAGCAGCAGCAGCTCCGGGTTCGGCATGAGCGCGCGGGCGATCTGAACCCGCTTGCGCTCCCCCTCGGACAACGTGTTGAACCGGCGCCGGATCAGGTGGGCGCAGCCGAGCTGGTCGATCAGCTCGACGGCGCGCGTGACGTCGTGGGAGTCGTACTCCTCCGTCCAGCGGCCGAGGATGGCGTACGAGGCCGTGAGCACCAGGTCGATGACCTTCTCCTCCGGCGGCACCTTCTCCGCCAGCGCGGCGCTCGCGAGCCCGATGCGGGGCCGAAGTTCGAAGACGTCACTCTGGCCGAGCCGCTCGCCCAGGATCTCGACGATGCCCTCGGTGGGGAACAGCATCGCCCCGACCACCTGTAGCAACGTCGTCTTCCCCGCGCCGTTGGGACCGATGACGACCCACCGCTCGTCCTCGTGAACGGTCCAGTCGATCTCCCGCAGCAGGGCCGCCCCGTCCCTGCGGACGGTGACGTCCTGTAGCCGAAGCACCTGACCGCCCATCCCTTATGCCTCCTTGTGAATCGCTGGAACAAAACCTATTGCAGGACAAGCGCATATCGTGGATCGGTGCACCCTGATTCACCGATCTCGGCCACCCTGGTCTGCTGGGGCAATGCCTGGCTCGCCGGACAGGTCGGCCTCGACGAGGCCGCCGACCGCGTGGAGCGGCAGGCAGGCCCCCAACTCGTCGCCGGCGAGACCGGCGACCTCCCCCTCCGCGGGTTCCTCGCCGACCTGCGGATCGAGGGCATGAAGTCGCTGCGACTGGCCCTCCCCATCGCGGGCGACCCACTCGGGCTCACCGGACCGCCCCCTTTCAACTCCGCGGCCATCGAGGCCGGGCAGGCGGCGACAGCCGTGCTTCCCAGCAGATGCCTCGGCCTGATCCCGGTAAACGACCGCCGCGGGTCATCGTACGCCGGGGTTCGCTGGACCGTGCTGGAGGCCCGTACCGCGGCCCCCGACCTGCCCTCCCTCGCCGAGGCCGAGCACGAGCTGACCCGCGCCATGCGCGTGGCCACCGACGCCCTGCTCGGCGTGGAGGGCCCGGCCCAGGGCCACCGGCGGCTGGAGATGGTGGACGACGGCCTGGCTCCCGGATACCCCGCCAGAGCGCACCGGGTCGCCGCCCTGGCCGCCCGCCTCGCCGCGGTGCTCCGAGTCGCCGACGACCGCGGGCTCACCTCGGGCCAGATCGCCGTACGCGGTGAGGCCCTGCGCGAGCTCGACCGCGCGGTGCGCCGGGCCCGGGTGGTCGCCCACCACGCCATCACCGAGCTGGTCTGACGGCCGTGGCGGTTCGGGGGCGGGTCATCGGGCGGAGGTCAGCCTCCAGAGCTTGACGGCACGGTCCCTGCCCGCGGAGACGGCCAGAGTACGGTCGCCGACGGTCATGACGCCCACCGAGTAGACCCCGCCCTTGTGGGCCTTGACCGGCTTGCCGAGGGGCTTGCCCTCGGCCGGGTCCCAGAGCCGGACGGTCCCGTCCGTACTGCCCGACACCAGCACGGTGCGGCCGTCGACCTCGCCGAACGCCAGGGAGTAGACGTTGCCGCCGTGGCCCCCGAGCGGCTTGCCGACGGTCTTGGACGACGTGGGGTCCCAGATCCTGATCTTCTTGTCCTTGCCGCCCGAGGCGATCACGGTGCGGTCGCCCAGCTTGCCGAAGGCCACCGAGAAGACCTGCCCGCTGTGCCCCTTGTAGACCTTGCCGTACCGCTTCCTGGTGACGAGGTCCCAGATGCCCAGCGTCTCGTCGGCGCTGGCGGACACGACGACGGACCGCTTGCCGATCTTGCCGAAGGCGAGCCAGTTGACGTCGTCGCGGTGCGCGGAGATGGTCTTGAGCAGCCTGCGGCTCTTCAGGTTCCAGAAGTAGAGCGTGCCGTCGCCGTCCCCGGTGACGGCCAGCGGCGAACCGTTCACGGTGCCGGCCGCGACGGCGAAGACCGCGATGGGGTGGTGGCCCAGGGCCGTGCTCTTGCGGGACTTCAGGCTCCACAGGCGGACGGAGTGGTCGTAGCCGCCGGTCACCGCGTACGGCCTGCCGCCGAAGGTGACGGTGGCGACCGCGTAGACCTCGCCCCGGTGGCCGCGGAGCCGGTGGAGTCTCTTGTGCTTGGCCGGGTCCCAGAGCCCGAGCGAACCGTCCTGGCTGCCCGAGACCACCGTGGGCCTCTTCCCGATCTTGACGCCGGCGAGGGACTGGACGGCCTTGGTGTGTCCCTTGAGCGTCTTGCCGTCCTGGCCGTCGAAGGTCACCACCGTGGCCCGCGGGGTGGGCGGCTGGGACGGCCTGGAGGTGGGGGCGGTCGTGAGGCTCGCCGTGGGCGCGGGGGTGAGAGCGTGCGTGACGGCGGTGGGGACCTGCGTGGCCCGCGCGGGAGGAGTCTGGGAGGCGGTCGCCGGGGACGGTGTGGAGGGAACCGGAGGTGGCTTCCGCGTACCGTCACCGGCCAGGGCGCCTCGTGTGGCCGGCGGGGCGTCAGGGGTCGCGGCATCGCCCCGCAGGTTCGGTACCGCGACCAGCGCGGCGGCGGCCAGGGTCAGGGCCCCCGAGAGCACCGCGGTCACCAGGACGGCGCGCCTGCGCCGCGCGCCGCGCTCGCCGGGTGCCGCGGGGGCCGTGCCGGCGAAGAGGTCCGGACGCTGCGGTGGCGGCGGGGGGTAGACCCCCTCTGGCGGTGCGGGAGAGGGAGAGGGAGCGGGCCGCCGGCCCACGGGCGTCAGGTTGCCTGGGTAGCGCGCGGGCCCGGCGGGGGAGGCGAAGGGGGTGACCACGGGCGGGGGACCGCCCGGCGCACCCGGACGCCTCCAGGGGGCACCGGGGGCCGCGGGGCCGCCGTGCGGAGCGCCACCGGGACGGTCGCCGGAAGGGCCCGCCCGGCCGCCCGGGGTACGGCCGGGAGCGGCATCGGGCCTCCCGCCCCTCGGGTCCTCCCCCGAAGGCCGCACCCACAGTGTCTCGGGGGCGGGTGGCCGCTCCTCGGCGGATGACCGCTCGTCGACGGGCGGCCGCTCCTCGGCGCGCGGCCGCTCCTCGGCGGATGACCGCCCATCCGCGGATGATCGCCCATCCGCAACCGGCCGCTCGTTCGCGACCGGCCGCTCCCCGGCGGACGACCGCTCGTTCGCGACCGGCCGCTCGCCGGCGGACGGCGGGGACACGGGCGGTACGGCGAAGGCCTCGTCGGACTGGGTCTCCAGGAGCGCGAACAGCACCTCCGAGGCGCTGGGCCTCTCCGCGGCGTGCTTGCTGAGGCAGGAGGCGACGATCGGCCGCAGGGTGTCGGGGAGCGCGGACAGGTCCGGGCTCTCGTTCATCACCCTGTAGATGACCGCGGGCACGCTGTCCTGGCCGAACGCGGGCCGCCCGGTCGCGGCGAAGGTCATCGTCAGCGCCCAGCTGAACATGTCGGACGAGGGCTCGACGCGTTGCCCCGAGACCTGTTCCGGCGACATGTAGGCGGGGGTGCCGACCACGCCGCTCGTCACGGTCATCGCCGAGTCCAGCGCCCTGGCGATACCGAAGTCGATCACGCGGGGTCCGTCGGGGCCGAGCAGCACGTTGCTGGGCTTGAAGTCGCGGTGCACGATGCCCGCCCGGTGGATGGCGGCCAGCGCGGTCACGGTGCCGACCGCGAGCCGGTGGAGCACGTTGCCGCGCCGGGGTCCCCCGGACTGCACGACCCGCTGCAGGGACACGCCCTCGACCAGCTCGCTCACAATGTAGGGGCGGTCGCCGTCCACGTGGGCGCCCAGCACCTGGGCCGTGCAGAACGGCGCCACCCGGCGGGCGGCGGAGACCTCGCGGAGGAACCGGTCGCCGTCCATGCCGGTGTCGCTCAGCCGGGGGTGGAGCAGCTTGATCGCGACCATCACCCCGTCGGGCCCCCGGCCCGCGTAGACCACGCCCTGCGCCCCCTCGCCGAGGCGGCCGAGCAGCCGGTAGTCGCCCAGTGACTCGGGGTCCTCCCTGCGCAGCGGGTTCGTGTCCGGCACGTGAGCCTCCCCGTTGTCCAGCCATGAGTCGCTGGCGTCCCCCGAGTAACCAAAGATACGCAAACAACTAATGTTCAGGTAGATCATTCACTATTCCGGCGGATCCCGCTTACGCCATAATTCATGAAACAAATGGTGACTGCGCTCACCCCTAGCTCGTGCGGAGACGCCCATGCGCCGAAGCTTCGGCACGCTTCTAGGTCTCAGCCTCATAGCTCCGCTCGCGATCGTTCCCACCGCCTCGGCCGCCACCGTGAACGCGCCGTCTATAGCTCCCTCAGCGGTCCTGCCCGCGGTCCCTGCGGGCGCTCTGGCCCCCTCCGGGGTGCGGCAGGACAGGCCCTGGTCGGCGTTCAAGGTCTCGGTGAAGGCACCGAAACGGGTCAGGAACGGCCGCGAGTTCATGTACGAGGTCAAGGTCACCAACCGGGGGCCGAGCAAGGCCGACTACTTCTACGTCGGCGGGACCGTCCTGCCGAAAGGCATCAACGACACCGTTTACTACAAGGGCCCCAAGGGCACGGACTGCGACTTCTACGACGACGGCTTCTGGTGCGTGACGCCGTGGATTCTCGAGAAGGGCGAGTCGGAGACGGTACGCATCTGGGTCAAGCTGAAGAAGCGGACAAAGGGCACCGCGGTCGCCAGGCTCGGCGCCGACACCTGGAACGTCCCGACCGGAGGCGAGAACCTCAACCGCTCGGAATGGAAGCGGCTGGCCTTCCCCAACTGGTACTACCTCAAGACGGTCAAAACCAAGATCGTCCACCCCACGCCGCCCAAACCCAAACCCAAGGGCGGAGGGGGCGGCTACAACCCGCCACCTCCACCACCTCCGCCGCCCCCGCCCCCGCCGCCGGACCGGCGCGAGGAGAAGAAGGACACCTGACGCCGCAGAGGTCTCTCGCGCGGACCAGGAACCGCCGGACCGGACACCGTCCGGTCCGGCGCCGTCAGGCCAGGCGCCGTCGGGTCGGGCACCGCCAGGCCAGGCACCGGCCGATCAAGCACCGCCAAGCCAGGCGACGGCCAGTCGGGCACCGCCAAGCCAGGCGACGGCCAGTCGGGCACCGCCAGGCCAGGCACCGCCAGGTCGGGCGCCGTCAGGCCAGGCCGTTCCGCACCGCGTAGAGGGCGGCCTGGGTCCTGTCCTGCACGCCCAGCTTCATCAGCACGTTGGAGACGTGGGTCTTCACCGTTTTCTCCGCCACCGCGAGCTGCCTGGCGATCTCCCGGTTGGATCGGCCCGACGCGATCAGCGCGAGCACCTCGCGCTCCCGGTCGGTCAGCGCCGCCACATGCCTGCCCTCGCGACCGCCCTCACGACCGCCCTCCCGAACGTCCGCGCGCCCGTCCTCCCGCGCGGCCGGGACGGGTCCGGGACCCGACAGCATCGCCTCGGCGGCCTCGGGAGCGAGCAGCACCTGGCCACCGTGCACCGCCCGGATCGCGTGCACGAGCGCGGCCGGTTCGACGTCCTTGTAGAGGAAACCCGCCGCGCCCGCCCGCATCGCCGGGGCCACGTCGCCCCTGTCGCTGACCGAGGTCAGCACGAGCACCCTCGGCGACAGTCCTCGTTCCTCCAGCAGGAGCAGCGCGCCGAGCCCGTCGAGAACCGGCATCTTCAGGTCGAGCAGCAGCACGTCAGGGGCGAGAGACCCGACCAGGGCGACCGCCTCGGCGCCGTCGGCGGCCTCGCCGACCACGTCGAGGTCCTCCTGCAGGGCCAGGAAGGTACGAAGGCCCTGCCGGACGACCGGGTGGTCGTCGGCGATCAGGACGCGGATCATCCGGGCACCTCCGTCCGGACCACGGACGGCGGACCGCACGGACACCCCTTGGGCCCACGGGTCATGCGATCCCCTCTCCTCGCACCACGGATCACCCGGGCACCTCCATCCGGACGAGCGTGCCCCGCCCGGGCTCCGACCTCACCCGCACGCTCCCGCCGACGGATTCCGCCCTGTCGCCCATCGAGGCGATGCCCAGCCCCCGTCCCGCCGCGGCGGTCACGTCGAACCCGGCCCCGTCGTCACTCACCTCGAGGAACACGCGCCCGCCCTCACAGCCCAGCCGGACCTCGACGGTACGCGCCGCCGAGTGCCTGGAGGCGTTGTGCAGCGCCTCCTGGGCCACCCGGAGGACGGCCACCTCGATCACCGGTTCGAGCTCGCACACCGGGGACTCCTCGAACGAGAACGCGGCCGGGTGGAGCCGGTCGAGCAGGCGGACGTGCTTGCGGAGCGTCTCGGCCAGGCCGTGCCGGTCGAGCTCGGCCGGGCGGAGCTCCACGATCACCGCGCGCAGCTCGGCCAGCGCCTCTCCCGCCAGCCGCTCCACCCGGTCGAGCTCCCGCAGCGCCCGTACGGGATCGTCGACGACCAGCGACGCCGCGGCCTGCGCGGTGAGACGCAGCGAGAACAGCTTCTGGGTCACCGCGTCGTGCAGTTCCCTGGCCATCCGGGTGCGCTCCTCGACCAGCGCGAGCTCCCGGCCCCGCTCGTACAGGCGGGCGTTGGTGAGGGCGATCGCGGCGTGCGCGGCGAACATGGTGAGCAGCCGCTGGTCGGCCTCGGTGAAGCCGCCGGGGGTCCGCTTGTTGGACAGGAAGATGATGCCGAGCACCTCGTCCCCGTCGAGGATCGGCACCCCGAGGAAGTCCTTGAGCACCGGATGGGCGCGCGGCCAGTACTCGAACCTGGAGTCCCTGCGGATGTCGGGCAGCCGGACCGGCGCGCCCTCGCGCAGCATGGCGCCGAGCATGCCGTGCTGGCGGGGCATCGGCCCGATCGCGTCCCACTGCTCGTCGGAGATGCCCTCGGCGACGAACTCGGCGAACGCCCCCTGGTCGTCGGGCACGCCCAGCGCGGCGTAGCGGGCGTCCAGCAACCGCCGCGCCGACCGCACGATGACCTGGAGCACCTCCCGGACCGACAGGTGCCTGGTCACCGCGAGGACGGCCGAGCTCACCGCGTGCAGCACGGCGTCCCGGTCCTCGCTCTCCTCGCTCTCGGGGCTCACGAACCGACTCTAGGCGGCGGCGGGCGCCCGCCGCGTACGCCATCGGTCCTAGGCCCATCAGCCCACCCCGGGCCCGGTCCGGCGACCGATGTGCGGCGGGCGGGCGGCTCCTAGCGTCGAGGCATGACGAAGACCGCACTGATCACCGGCGCCTCCCGCGGCCTCGGCCTGGAACTGGCCCGTTCCCTCGCCGCCGACGGCTGGCGGCTCATCCTCACCGCGCGGGGCGAGGACGCGCTGCGAGCCGCCGCGGACGAGCTCGGCGCCCTCGCTCTGGCCGGGGACGTCACCGACCCCGCTCATCGCGACCGGCTGGCGCTCGCCGTACGAGAACACGGCGGGCTGGACCTGCTGGTCAACAACGCGTCGGGACTGGGCGCGGTCCCGCTGCCACCGCTGGCCGGATACCCGGCCGACACGCTTGAGGAGCTGTTCCGGGTCAACGTGCTGGCCCCGCTGGCGCTGATCCAGGCGAACCTGCGCGGGCTCAGGGAAAGGCGCGGCGCGATCGTGAACATCTCCTCCGACGCGGCGGTGGAGGCGTACGAGGGCTGGGGCGGGTACGGCGCGACCAAGGCGGCCCTGGAGCAGCTCTCCCGCGTGCTGGCCGTCGAGGAGCCGGACGTCGCGGTCTGGTGGGTCGATCCGGGCGAGATGTCCACCGCCATGCTCGCCGACGCCGTCGGTGCCGGGGAGGCGGCGGAGGCCCCGGGCCCGGAGACCGTCGTTCCCACCCTGCGACGGCTGATCGCCGACCGCCCGGACAGCGGCCGGGTGAGGCACGGATGAGCGGGCGAAAGGACCGTACGAGGGGCTGGGGCACCGGCGGACGGGGCGGTGTGGCGAGCCTGCCCACGGCGGACGCCATGGCCGCGGACTTCGTGCTCCCGCGCGAGCTGGAGGCGCACGAGCCGCCGGAGGCCCGGGGGCTGGCCCGCGACGGGGTGCGCCTGCTGGTCTCGGACCGGGGCACCGGAGAGGTCGGCCACCACGCGTTCGCCGAGCTCCCCGGCCTGCTCGGCCCCGGCGACCTGCTGGTGGTCAACAACTCCGGCACGCTCCCCGCCGCCGTCCGGCTGGACCGGCTCGCGGTGCACTTCTCCACCGAACGCGAGGACGGGACCTGGCTGGTCGAGCTCCGCCGGCTCCGGGAGCGGGGCCCTTCCGCGGGCGCGGGCGCCGGGGCTCTCGGGGGCCTCGGGGGCCTCGGGGGCCTCGGGGGCACGGAGACGGCCGGTGAGCCCTACCACGGCGGCGCGGACGGGGAGTGGCTGCCGCTGCCCGGCGGGGCGACGCTGCGGCTGCTGGGGCGCGAGACGCCGCGCCTGTGGCGGGCGAGCCTGGACCGCGAGGTCACGGGCTACCTCCGCCGCTACGGCGTGCCGATCCGCTACTCCTACGTGGACAGGGACTGGCCGCTGGCCGACTACCAGACCGTTTTCGGGGTCCGGCCCGGCAGCGCGGAGATGCCCAGCGCGGGGCGGCCGTTCACCACCGGGCTGGTGACCTCCCTGGTGTCGCGCGGGGTCGGGATCGCACCGATCACCCTGCACACGGGGGTGGCGTCCCCGGAGAAGGACGAGCCGCCCTATCCGGAGCGGTTCGAGGTGCCCGAGGCCACCGCGCGGCAGGTGGAGCTCGCGCGCGAGTCCGGCGGCCGGGTGATCGCGGTCGGCACGACCGTGGTCCGGGCGCTGGAGACGGCCGCGCTGGCCACCGGCAGGGTCCGGGCCGCGGACGGCTGGACCTCGCACATCGTGACCCCCGAGGTCGGGGTGAGGGCGGTGAGCGGCCTGCTCACCGGGCTGCACGAGCCGCGCTCCAGCCACCTGCTGATGCTGTCGGCGATCGCCGGCCGCGAGCTGCTCTCGCGGTCGTACGCGGAGGCGCTCGGAGAGGGCTACCTCTGGCACGAATTCGGCGACGTCCACCTGATCACCGGGTAGCCGGCCAGTCAGTCACAAGGGTTTTCCAAGTCGGGTCCCGCATGCTGGGCCGGTAATCAACGGGGATCACCGAATTCCGACTGGAGTAAAGAAATGCGCCGGCACCTGACCGCCTTCGCCGCCATCGCCCTGGCGGGAGGCATGCTACTCACCCCCGGGACCGCGAACGCCGCGGCTTTCCGGACCACCGCGCCGCAGGGGGTCGTGGACCAGCCGCTCGCGCCGCTGAAGACGACCGTCTCCTACCCGCGCAGGGCCTGGGCGGGCGACTCGTACGTCTACACGCTCAGGGTCAAGAACGTCGGCGAGTGGTACACCGACATCGCCTACGTCGGCGGCTACCTTCCCTCGCAGGTCTCCAAGGTCCGTATCGTCGGCAAGCCCTCCGGCTCGTACTGCGAGGTCTCGGGGCGCGAGGTGGGCTGCCTGCTCGACACCCTGAACCCCGGCAGGACTGCCACCCTCAAGGTCAGGGTCTGGCTGAGGAACGGCGCCCGGGGCACCGCGACCGCCGATTTCGGTTCGGCCTCGATCGACGTTCCCGCGGGCGGGCTGGGCACCCTCGACATTCACGGCATCGACGTCGGCACCGACGTCAAGTACGTGCGGGTGAAGACCCGGGTTCTCCGCTAGCCACGCTTTTCACCCGGCGCCTTCTGACCAGGGGTGATTACCGAAAGCAATGGATATCACAACGCCGGGAAACGCCTTGGCGAGCGGCGACGTGGCACGCGCCGGACGGGCGGGCGGGGGCCCTTGTCGTCCGGTACGGTGCCGCGCCCAACTGTTCCGTTCAAATCACGTAACAGAATATAATTTCTCTTTACATCTCCATATGTGATAAAACGCTGCGGACTTTATGGGACGTTCCAGGCGTCCCCTTGACTCTTCAGCTGGGAGACGTTTGATGCGCCACCCGATCTCCAAGATCGTTGCTATTGCTCTGGTCACCCCGCTGGCCGGCGGCATGCTCCTCGCCGCCCCCTCCTCGGCCGCTTCGGCGCAGGCACCGGCGGCGGCCGTCAAGGCGGAGCCGTACTCCACCTTCGCGGTCACCGTCTCCGCGCCGAAGAAGGTCAAGGCGGGCGGGAAGATCACCTACAAGATCAAGGCCGTCAACAAGGGCCCTCACCCGGCCGACTACTTCTTCATGGGCGGCCTACTGCCCAAGGGCTCGAAGGTCACCGCGATCTCCGCTCCCAAGAACACCCAGTGCGACAATTACGACGACGGGCTCTGGTGCTGGAACCCCAAGATCGTGAAGGTCGGCGAGTACGAGGCCATGGCGATCACCGTGAAGCTCGGCAAGAAGTCGGGACGGACCGCGCAGGCCATCCTCGGTGTCGACGCCTATGACGTCCCGACCGGTGCCGAGACCCTCTCCAGGGACGAGCTGGAGCGCATGGGCATCAAGAGCTGGTACTTCGTGAAGAAGGTCAAGACCAGCGTCGCGCGCTGACCTCACCTTCTGAGGGGCCCCGTCCTGCCACAGGCCGGGGCCCGTTCCCTTTCACGCTCCGGAAACCACGGGGTGCGGGCAACCTCATATGCACGGCACCCGCGTACCGGGCAGGATCTCCCCATGGTCCCCACGGCGAGTTTCCGGCGGTGCGCGATTCATGGCTGAACTGAGAGTCGTCCTGGCCGAGGACCACTACCTGGTGCGCGAGGGCACCCGCAGACTCCTGGAGACCTCCGGTGAGATCGAGGTGGTGGCCGCCGTGGGCGCCGCGGACGAGCTGCTCGACGCCGCCGGGCGACTGCGCCCCGACGTGGTGGTCACCGACATCCGGATGCCGGGCTCGGCCGATCTCGTCCGCCCGGGGATGGAGGGCATCGACGCGGCGCACCGCATCCGCGCCACCTCACGGGACATCGGGGTCGTGGTGCTCTCCCAGTTCTCCGACGCGATGTTCGCCCTGGACCTGTTCAGGGACGGCACCGAGGGCCGTGCGTACCTGCTCAAGGACCGGGTCGGCGACATCGACGAGCTGCTCGGCGCGATCAGGTCGGTGGCCGGGGGCGGCTCGGTGATCGACCCCAAGGTGGTGGAGGGCCTGCTGGCCAAGCGCGGGGTGCGCGGCGGCCCCCCGCCCGCGGAGCTGACGCCCAAGGAGCTGGACGTGCTCAGGGAGATGGCACACGGCCTGTCCAACGGAGGCATCGCCCGCGCCCTGCACCTGTCGGTCTCGGCCATCGAGAAGCACGTCAACTCGATCTTCATGAAGCCGGCCCTGGAGAACAGCCCTGACACCCACCGCCGGGTGGCGGCCGTCATCACCTACCTGAGCTCGGCTCGAACCCTGTCTCCCCGGTTCCAGGGACCGGCCCCGCCGCCGACGACGACGGCACGGTCCACGTTCGAGCGCCGTCCGAGGCGGCGTACCGGCCCCTCCTAAAGGGCTCCGGCCGGGAAGGGGCCCGGCCGGGAAGGTTTCCGGGCGCCGGTGGCCACCGGCGCCCGCCTTCCCGTCAGGCGGCGACGGGGAGACCGTGCGCGGCCCCGGCGACCAGCACCGAGGCGACGGACGACTCGGCCGCCCAGGCCAGTTCCCTGCGGTCACGTCCCCACACCGCGGGCAGCATCGTCACCTCCACCGTCAGCCTCCGGACGGCCACCACGCGGCGGATCGATGCCCAGAGGGGGTCGTCGCCGACATAGGCGGGCCCGGTGGCCGGGGCGTCCTCCCCTTCCAGATACCTGATCGCCACCGGCCTGACCGGGGCCCCGGCGTCCAGGGCCGCCTGGAACACCGCGGGCCTGAAGGAGCCCATCCCGCGTCCGCACCAGGTCGTCCCCTCGGGGAAGGCCGCCACCGGGTGACCGCCGGAGAGCGCGGCGGCCACCCCGCCGACGGCCTCGGGCAGTGCGGAGAGCCGGTCCCTGTCGATGAACAGCGCGCCCGCCCCGGCCGCCAGCAGACCGATCACCGGCCACACCCGTACCTCGTGCTTGGCGAGCAGGCGGCTCGGCAGGACCGCCGCCATGACGAGCGGGTCCAGCCACGACACGTGGTTGGCCACGATCAGCGGAGCGGCCCCTGAAGGCCCGCCCGCGACCGGACGGGGTCGGGAGACGGAGCCTGCCATGAACGTGAAACCCTGGCGCACCTCGACCCGTACGCCGACGGCCCGCAGCACCAGCCGGGACCAGGCGCTCGTCAGCCGGATCCTGTCCGTCGTGCCGAGCCCGCGGGCCGCGAGCGCCAGCACGGTCCCCGCCAGGACGACCAGTGCGATCGCCGCCAGTCGCAGCGCCCTGCGCGGCCCGGCGGCCCTCGACCCCGGCGGGAGGAGACATCCGGCGGGCCTGCACGGCGCCGTCGGCATCCACGGGTTCACGAGGTGGCTCCCAGGAAGTGGCGCAGGTAGCGGGGGTCCGCCTCGGCCATCGAGAGCAGTACGAAGAAGTCGGCCGTACCGAAGTCGAGGTCGTGGGCGGGCGGGCCGCAGACCCAGGCGCCCAGTCGCAGGTACCCGCGCAGCAGCGGCGGCAGCGCCCGCCCCGGCCTCGTGGCGGACGCGGAGGCGCCCTCGCGCCGCGAGGGGGCGGAGACCGGGTCCGCCCGCTGCGACGGTACGGCCGAGACCGGGTCCGCCCACTGCGACGGCGCGGCGGAGACCGGGTCCGCCCGCCAGGGGCGGTGCGGCGTGACGCGGTAGCCGGGCGGGGAGAGCGGCACCCGCTCCATGATCGCGGCGGCGTCGGCCACCGGCACCGAGCAGCAGCCGGCCAGCCAGCCGTACCCTCCGGCCACCATGTAGCGGGCGATCCCCGCCCACATCAGCCCGAGCACCGCGCCACCCCGGTGGCCCGGGTGCACGCAGGCCCGGCCGGCCTCCACCATGTTCCCCCGGATGCCCGCCAGCGCGCCGAGGTCGAACTCGGAGTCGGAGTAGAGGCGGTCGGCCCGGCGGGGGCCGAGCAGCCGGTAGGTGCCGACGACCTCACCCGTGTCGTCACACCTCACCAGGAGGTGGTCGCAGTAGGCGTCGAGCGGATCGACGTCCAGGCCGGTGATGGGACTGTCCAGCCTGGCGCCCATCTCCTCGGCGAAGACCCGGTGACGCAGGCGCTGGGCCTCGCGCATCTCGGCGGCGGTGGCGGCCAGCCCGACGCTGTAGCGGGCGAGGCGCGGCTCCATGGGAAGGGTCGTCATGAGTTCATGAAGACAGTCGCAGGTGACACGGGACCGGAGTGCCCCGCGAACTCCAGGCGTCCGGATGATGAACCACATTCACGGCCCGATCCTGAGCCAAGTACCGTAGGAACCGATGAACCAGCGCACGCTCCTGATCACGTTGAACGGCCCCGACCGACCGGGCGTGACCTCACGCCTCTTCTCGGTCCTGGCCGGCTTCCCCGTCATCGTCGCCGACGTGGAGCAGGTCGTCATCCGCGGCCGGCTCACCCTCGGCGTCCTCGTCTCCTACGCGGGCGACACGCCGACCGGCACCGGTGGCACCCTCGGCGCCCTCTGGACCGCCGTCGAGCGGACCGCGGAGGATCTCGGGCTGCAGGTGGAGCTGTCCACCGGCTCCGACCCGAAGGAGAAGCGGCGCAGGGGGCGGCTCAACGTCACCGTGCTCGGCGCGCCGCTGCAGCCCGCCGCCATGGCGGGCATCGCGGGACGGATCGCCGCGGCCGGTGCCAACATCGACCGGATCGAGCGCCTGTCCAGTTACCCGGTGACCTGCATCGAGCTGTCCCTCTCCGGCGCCGACCCCGACACCCTCAGGGCGGAGCTGGCCGTCGAGGCGCACACCCAGCAGGTCGACGTGGCCGTGCAGCGGACCGGCCTGCACCGCAGGGCCAAGCGGCTGATCGTGATGGACGTCGACTCGACGCTCATCCAGGCCGAGGTGATCGAGCTGCTGGCGGCGCACGCCGGCTGCCTGGAGGAGGTCGCCAGGGTCACCGAGGAGGCGATGCGCGGCGAACTCGACTTCGCCGAGTCGCTGCGCCGCCGGGTCGCGCTGCTCGAGGGCCTCTCGGAGGAGGTCTTCGAGAAGGTACGCAGGGAGCTCGTGCTGACTCCCGGCGCCCGGACGCTGGTACGGACGCTCAAACGGCTCGACTACCGGTTCGCGATCGTCAGTGGCGGGTTCACGCAGCTCACCGACGCCCTCGTGGAGGACCTCGGGATCGACTACTCCGCGGCCAACACCCTGGAGGTCGTCGACGGCGTGCTGACCGGGCGGGTGGTCGGCGAGATCGTCGACCGGCCGGGCAAGGCGCGGGCGCTGGAGCGCTTCGCCCGCGAGGCGGGGATCCCGATCAGCCAGACGGTGGCCATCGGCGACGGCGCCAACGACCTGGACATGATCGCGGCGGCCGGCCTGGGCATCGCGTTCAACGCCAAGCCGGTGGTCCGCCGCGCCGCCGACACCGCGGTCAACGTGCCCTACCTCGACTCGATCCTCTACCTGCTCGGCATTCCCCGCGCCGAGGTGGAGGACGCCGACGCCGAGGACGGTGTCACCGCCGCCGAACGCTGACCGTACCGGGCCCGCGGACGGTCGCGGCCACCTGCGCCTCGGCCCGCTCGGTCGCCTCGGCCCGCTCGGTCGCCTCGGCCCGCTCTGCCGGCTCGGCCGGTGAACCGCCCGCGCCTCGGGCGGCGGCACCGCCAGCAGCGCGAGCGCGTTGTCCCGCAGCCGCCCGGCCGCCGTCAGCGACTCCCTGAGCCGCCGTGGCGTGCTGCCCGCCCGGTTCCTTGTCCAGCAGGTCCAGGGAGTCGGTGAGCCGCCCTGCGGCGTCGGCCGCGGCGAAGCCCCGGAGATCCACCTGGGCGGGGTCCCGGTCGATCAGCGACCGCACCAGGACGGCATGGCTGTCGAGCATCTCCGCGATCCCGGCGGTCAGCCGGGCCCGGTGTCCCCTGGGCCACAGCAGCCGGGCGAAGATCAGCGCCAGCGCGCCGCCCGCGACCGTGAGTCCCACCCTGGCCGCCGGCCAGTAGACGCCCGCCGCCGCGACCAGGCCGACCACCACGGCGGCGACCGGCCAGGGACCGGGCTGGACGAGCGCTCCGAGACCGCCACCGAGCGTGACCGTGGTCGTGCTGACGAGCAGCCTGCGGACACGATCACCGTACAGCTGTCCCCGGGGCGTCTCCGAAGAGCGTGAGATAGCCGCCCAGGGCCACCGAGGCGCCCTCCCGGAGCTGACCGAGGAGGACACCGGACATCAGGGGGAGGCAGATGACCAGCGCGCACAGCAGGCCGTAGCCCCAGGCCGGACGACCGGAGAGCCAGAAGTCGGCGCGCAGCGCGCCGGTGAGCCCTCGCATGCCACCCCCGATCGCGCCCCTCGCGACTCCCCTCCCGGAACCGCGCCGGGTCTCAGTGCTTCCCGAAGGCCTCGTCCCGGTGTTTCCGGAGGTTCCGTCTCAGTGCTTCTTGGGGTTCCAGCGGGCGATCCCGCGGCCGGTGTCGAGCCCGGCCCACTCGCCGTCGACCTCGATGACGGCGAACGCGCCGGGCGGGAACCCGGCGTCGCCGTCGGCGGCGGTGAGCTGCGTGACCAGCTCCTGGACCCCGGGATTGTGACCGACCAGGACCAGCGTGCCGACCTCCGGGTCGCTCCGCCGGATCAGCGTGAGCAGCTCGTCGGGGTAGGCCTCGTATATGGCCGGTTCGATCAGGATGTCCGCGCCGGGGAGCGCCAGGTCGGCGGTCTGCCGCGTCCGTACCGACGGCGAGCAGAGCACCAGGTCGGGGGTGAGGTCCATGCCGGCGAGGGCCGCGCCGACCTTGAGGGCGTCGCGCTCGCCGACCTCGGTGAGAGGACGCTCGCGGTCGGCGAGGCCGGAGGTGTGAACCGCCTTGGCGTGGCGCAGGACGACGAGCGTGCGCGCCGTCATCGCGACGCCCACATGGCCAGACCCACGATCACCGCGAACACCGCGGCCATCGCCAGCAGGATGAGGACGAGTGTCTTGCCTCCGGAGGGCTGCTGTTCCATACCGGCCAGTTTCCCACTGGGGTGGCCCGCACACGCCGAAGGGGTGCACGCGGCCCGTGCACCCCTCCGTCAAACATTTTCGTCAAACATTGCTCAGCTGGAGACCTGCTCCGGCTCCCGGTCGGAGTTGTTCTCCTCCGTCGGGGCGATGCCCGCCGAACGACGCTTGGAGATGACGACCGCGGCGACGACGATGCCCACCGCCAGCACCGTGATGCCGATGCGCAGCGCGGTGTTGTCGGCGTAGGTCACCACGGCCGGGGCGATCAGCAGCGCCACGAGGTTCATCACCTTGAGGAGCGGGTTGATCGCCGGTCCGGCGGTGTCCTTGAACGGGTCGCCGACGGTGTCACCGATGATGGTGGCCTCATGGGCCGGCGAGCCCTTGCCACCGTGGTGACCGTCCTCGACCAGCTTCTTGGCGTTGTCCCAGGCACCACCGGAGTTGGCCAGGAACACCGCCATGAGCGTGCCGCACGCGATGGCACCGGCCAGGAACGCGCCGAGCGGGGCGTACCCGAGGGCGAAACCGACGGCGATCGGGGTCAGCACGGCCAGCAGGCCGGGCGTGGCCAGCTCCCGCAGCGAGTCGCGGGTGCAGATGTCGACGACCCTGCCGTAGTCGGGCAGTTCCGTCCCCGCCATGATCCCCGGCTTGGTGCGGAACTGCTCGCGCACCTCGAAGACCACCCGCCCGGCCGCGCGGCCGACCGCCATGATCGCCAGGCCGGAGAACATGAACACCACCGCGGCGCCGATGATCAGGCCGACCAGCACGTTCGGGGAGTCGACGCTCAGGTTGAACGAGCTGAACGAGCCCAGCGCCGTCTTCACGCTCTCGGTCGCGCCGGCCAGCTGGGTCTCGACCGCCGTACGGAACGCGCCGAACAGCGCGGTGGCGGCGAGCACGGCCGTGGCGATCGCGATGCCCTTGGTGATGGCCTTGGTGGTGTTGCCGACGGCGTCCAGCGAGGTGAGCACCTGGGCACCCTCACCCTCGACGTCACCGGACATCTCGGCGATGCCCTGGGCGTTGTCGGAGACCGGACCGAAGGTGTCCATCGACACGATCACGCCGACCGTGGTCAGCAGGCCGGTTCCTGCCAGCGCCACGGCGAACAGGGCGATGGTGACGTTGCCGAAGCCCAGCAGGAAGGCCCCGTAGACGGCGGCTCCGATGATCAGCGCGGAGTAGACCGCCGACTCCAGGCCGACGCTGATGCCGGACAGGATGACCGTGGCGGGACCCGTACGGGAGCTCTCGCCGATGTCCCGCACCGGACGGCGGTTCGTCTCGGTGAAGTAGCCGGTGAGGACCTGGATGGCGCTCGCCAGTACCAGGCCGATGAGCACCGCCCCGATCGCGATCAGGCGCGGGTCCGAGGTGACCGCGGCGATCTCCGGGCTCACGTTGGTCAGCCCGGAGAAGCTGGCCGGCAGGTAGAGGTAGGCCGCGACGGCGACGAGGATCGCCGAGATGGCCGCCGAGATGAAGAAACCGCGGTTGATCGCGGCCATCGCGTTGCGGTCGCCGGCGCGCGGGGCGGTGACGAAAATGCCGATGATCGCCGTGATCACACCGATCATGGGCACGATCAGCGGGAACACCAGTCCCTCGACGCCGAAGGCCACCCGGCCCAGGATCAGGCTGGCGACCAGCATGACCGCGTAGGACTCGAACAGGTCGGCGGCCATGCCCGCGCAGTCGCCCACATTGTCGCCGACGTTGTCGGCGATGGTGGCGGCGTTGCGCGGATCGTCCTCGGGAATGCCCTGCTCGACCTTGCCGACCAGGTCGGCGCCGACGTCGGCGGCCTTGGTGAAGATGCCTCCGCCGACTCGCATGAACATGGCGAGCAGCGCGGCGCCGAAGCCGAAGCCCTCCAGCACGGCCGGGGCGTCGCCCTGATAGATGATCACCACCACGGCCGCGCCGAGGAGGCCGAGGCCAACAGTGATCATTCCGGCCACGCCGCCGGTGCGGAAGGCGATCCGCATGGCGATCTTCTCGCCGGACGCGCGGGCCGCGGCGGCGACGCGGACGTTGCCGCGGACCGCCAGCCACATGCCGATGAATCCGGTCAGCGAGGAGAACAGCGCGCCGACGACGAAGAAAGCCGATCTGCCGATCCTCACGCTGGTCGTCTCGGCCGGGAGAAGATACAGCAGGAACGGGATCAGAATGACGAACAACGCGAGCGTCCGGAACTGCCGCGTAAGGTACGCGGAAGCCCCTTCCTGGACGGCTCGCGCGATGTTCTGCATACGTTCGGTGCCTTGGTCGGCGGCCAGCACCTCCCGCACCAATGTGCCGGCGACGGCGAGTGCGAGCAGGGCGACGGCGGCGACCACGATCACGATGGTGAAGTGGTGACCACTCAGGGATACCGCTGGCTCTGCAGCGGCGAGATGGAGCACAGACATCCGAGTCTCCTTGGCAAGACGGGAACACGTCCTGCCCGGAGTGCGCTGCGGTGAGATTAGGCGGCTGAAGCGGCGCACATCCGGGATGGTTGGCAGTGCCGCTTCCAGTTGCAGACCCCCACGGAGGGCGGCTCGCGTGCGGGCCGCTCCGAAGGATAAACCTTGGCCGGTTCCGGGAGTCTACGCAGCGACGACGCGGATATGAAGCCTCCGCCCACGCCCATTTGGCGACACGACCAGCGCCTCTTGACGACCGACCTGCTTATGAGGTCATTTCACCCGTCACACCTGTCCCGCCCACCCCTATTTCTTCCTAGTTTCGGACAAGAAACATCTAAATTAAGTTTAGGCCGAAATTGAGATCCACGCCCCGAACCACCGGGCGCTCTCACAGGAACGCCCTCTTCACGGGGACACCATCGGCGGATCCTCTGCCCGCACCACGTCCTGCGGGGCCACTCGATGGGGACACCATCGGCGCGGATCCTCTACCCGGACCACACCCCGCGGGGCCACTCGACCCTCAACGAACAACCGGGCGTGCCCGTACGGACACGCCCGGTCGCCGAAGTCTTCTCTGTCAGACCGGAGACATTCCGTTCGTCGCCGCCGGCCAGCTCATGCGAATGCACATGCCCTTCTGGCTCGGATAGACCTGAACGTCGTCGGCCAGCCCCGCGATGACCGCGATGCCGAAGCCGGCCATCAGGTCATCGGGAAGCTGCCCGAACGGATCGTCGAACCCCAGAAGGGCGCGATCATGCTCCAGCTCGTCGCTATCACTGGGGGCGGAGTCGGTGACTGTCACCTCGAAACGCCCTAAGTCATCACGTAGCTCGATCCGGATCGGCTCCCCCGGGCAGTGGAGGCGATGTGCCTCCACGGCCCGCGAGCATGCCTCACCGACAGCAAGCCTTACCTCGTCCAGCAGCGACTCCTGCACGCCGGTGCGCCTGGCAATGGCCGTGGCGACCAGACGTGCCGTCCGCACATGCGCGGGGAGAGCGCTGAACGTCAGCTCGACGGTAGCCACGACTACTTGTCTCGACCGTGAGCTTCCTTGGCCTCGTCGACCGAGGCGTAGATCCCGAAGACCTTTGTCAGCCCGGTGATCCGGAAAATCTTCAGGATGCGCTCCTGGGTGCAGACAAGCTCCAGTGAGCCATCGTGCGCCCTAACTCGCTTGAGCCCGCCGACCAGGACACCAAGGCCCGTGGAGTCAAGGAAGTCGACCTTCTCCATGTTGACGAGCAGGTGGAAATTCCCCTTGTTGACCAGGTCGATCAGGAGCTCACGCAATCTGGGCGCGGTGTAGACATCGATCTCACCCTCGACCTCAACGATGGTGAGACGGTCCTCGGAATGGTGGTCCAACTTCAGATCCACAGATCCTCCAGCGCCTTGCCTGCGAAAGTACCGATTCGGGCGTGCCCTCCTGGGACCGGGTGGCCCCCGGACGACAAGCCCCGACGCGCGGCATTCAACCATGCGTACGCTCAGTGTCTATACGAAATCACGATTCCCGGCGACTCTGCCCACAGATGTGAGACTGGAAACCAGTGACCCCGCCCTCATCCTCGCCCCTCAGCGCGGGCACCGCCCTCAGCCGTCTTCTCGACGTTCCCGCACGTCATGGGCGTGTCACCCATGTGGAGCGCGTTCCCGCACGTCAGGCCGGTGAGACCCGCTGGCCGGACTGGGTCGACCAGCGGCTGGTTACGCGCTGGGCGAACCACGGTATTTCCGGTCTGTGGCCACATCAGGCCGAGGCCGCGGACCTGATCCACCGTGGCCAAAACGTGATCATTTCCACAGGGACCGCGTCGGGCAAATCCCTTTCTTACCTGGTCCCGGCGCTCTCCTCGACGCTCGACGGCGGCACGGTCCTCTATCTGTCGCCCAGCAAGGCGCTGGCCGCCGACCAGCTTCGCGCGCTGCGCGAGCTCGATCCTCCCGGCCTCAGGGCCGCCACCTATGACGGCGACACCTCCTTCGAGGAGAGGGTCTGGGTGCGCAAGCACGCCAACTACGTCCTCACCAACCCGGACATGCTCCATCGCGGCCTGCTGCCCCGTCACGCTCAGTGGTCGCTCTTCTGGCGGCGGCTGCGGATGGTCGTCGTGGACGAGTGCCACGGCTATCGGGGCGTGTTCGGCTCGCATGTCGCGCAGATCCTGCGCCGCCTGCGCCGCATCTGTGCCCGCTACGGCTCCAGCCCGACCTTCCTGCTCTCCTCGGCGACGGCCAGCGAGCCCGGAATCTTCGCGAGGCGCCTGACAGGCCTCCAGATGGCCGAGGTGACCGCGGACGCCTCTCCCCGGGGCGCGACCACCTTCGCACTGTGGGAGCCACCCCTGACCGACCTGCGCGGCGAGGGCGGGGCCCCGGTCCGCCGCCCGGCAACCGCCGAGAGCGCGGACATCCTGGCCGACCTCGTCGCCTCCGACGTGCGGACCCTGGCCTTCGTCCGCTCCCGCCGGGCCGCCGAGACCGTGGCCCTCACCACGCGGGCCAAACTCCAGGACCTCATCGCCGACGGGGAGGCGCCCGCGGACCTGTCCGGCAAGGTGGCGGCCTACCGGGCGGGATACCTGGCCGAAGATCGCAGGGGTTTGGAAAGGGCACTGCGCTCCGGCGAACTGCTCGGCCTGGCGACGACCAACGCGCTGGAACTCGGCGTCGACATCTCCGGGCTGGACGCCGTGCTCATCGCGGGGTGGCCGGGAACCCGCGCCTCCCTCTGGCAGCAGGCCGGGCGGGCCGGGCGGGACGGGCAGGACGCGCTGGCGGTGCTGATCGCCAGGGACGACCCCCTGGACACCTATCTCGTTCACCATCCGGAGGCCCTGTTCGGCCGTCCCGTGGAGTCGATCGTGCTCGACCCCGGCAATCCGTACGTGCTGGGGCCCCATCTGTGCGCGGCGGCGGCCGAGATCCCGCTGACCCACGACGAGCTGGACATCTTCGGCCCGACCACCAAGGAGGTCCTCGCGGACCTGGTCGGGAACGGCCTGCTCAGGGAACGTTCCGCAGGCTGGTTCTGGACCAGCCGGAGACGCGCCACCGACCTCGCCGACATCCGGGGAGCGGGCGCCGCGCCCGTTCACGTCGTCGAGATGTCCACCGGGCGGCTGCTCGGCACCGTGGACGAGCCCTCGGCCCACTCGACCGTGCACACCGGCGCCGTCTACGTGCACCAGGGAGAGACGTTCCTGGTGGCCGAACTCGATCTGGAGGCGGGGGTCGCGCTGGTCGAGGCCGGAACTCCCGACTACACGACCTTCGCCAGGGACGTCACCGACATCTCGGTCATCGAGTCCCTTCGCTCGCACCCCCTCGGGCAGGGAGAGCTCCATTTCGGCGCGGTCGAGGTGACGAGCCAGGTGGTGGCCTATCTCAAGCGCCGGGCCCAGAGCGGCGAGCTCATGGGGGACGAACCCCTCGATCTGCCCCCGCGCACGCTGCGGACCCGCGCCGTCTGGTGGACGCTGCCCATCTCGGCGATCGTTCCCCTCGCCGAGGAGGGCGTGGACCTCGGCGGTGCCGCGCACGCGGCCGAACACGCCTCCATCGGCCTGCTGCCGCTCTTCGCGACCTGCGACCGCTGGGACATCGGGGGTGTCTCCACAGAACTCCATCCCGACACCGGGCTGCTGACCGTCTTCGTCTACGACGGCCACGAGGGCGGCGCCGGTTTCGCCGAACGTGGCTACGCCCGCGCGCGCGACTGGCTCACGGCCACCCGCGAGGCCATCGCCTCCTGCGAGTGCGAACGCGGCTGCCCGTCGTGCATCCAGTCTCCCAAGTGCGGCAACGGCAACGAACCCCTCGACAAGGCCGGAGCCCTCCGGCTTCTCGCCGTCCTGCTCTCCCAGGACGAGCCGCGAACGTGACGGCCCGGTTTCATCTCTCATCAGACCGCCGTCAAGGGCCGGGATCAGCGATGTGCACGGGGCCCGCACGCGCCCTGGCGGTGATCGCCACCGGCCCCTTCAGGGGCAGGGACACCTCCATGGTCACCTCGATGTCCGCGATGCCGCCGTCACGGAGAGAGCAGCGAGTGACCCTGGCCTCGTTGTCCACGGCGAGCGAGGAGGCCCTTGCGCAGCTTCGGCCGGGATCCGCGAAGGCCAGCCGGGCGGCGGCGAGCGCGCTCAGGTCGGCGGCGCTCTGTGCCCGGTGGCGCGTGACCCTGGCCACACCCGCGAACACGACCGCCGCCGCGACCGCGAAGACCAGCGCCATGAGCCCGACCGTCCAGATCGTCGCCGACCCTCGCTGCGCGCTCTCTCCGCTCATCCCCGTACCGGCCTCTCGCCTTGCCGCGGACACGTCCCCTCCTCTTCTCTCCCGGCCTGGTTTCTCGGTTTCTCGGTTTCCCGGTCGGCACACGGCTCTGGTCGACGCCTGACGCGCGCCGCCGCCACGGGAATGGCCGGCCGGGGGTGACCGTGGTGTGACCCCTGCGAAACCGGCCACGAGCCATGCCCTACCGCTCCGGTCCCGGTCCCGGTCCCTGCCACGGCCCACCCCTCCAGCTCCGGTCCCGACCACGAACCACGGCCCACCCCTCCATCCCCGGTCCCGAGCACGAGCCACGACCTATCGCTCCAGCCCCGGCTCGGTGACGGACACGGCGGTCGCGTGAACGGTCACGCTCGGGAGCGAGGTGCCCCAGCGAGGCCTGACGTCCACGGACACCTCCACCCGCACCGTCTCCGCACTCCGGGTCACCGTGACCAGGGCGCCCGCCGGAACCATCGACAGGACGCCGCCTCGGACCCGCTCAAGCGGTTCGCCGCGCGAGGCGGCCCGAGCCCCGGCCCGCGCGGCGTCCACACACTCCAGTCGCGCCTCGACCGCCGCCACGGCCCACAGCCCTGCTCCCAGCACGACCATGAGGGCAGGTAGCGCAGCGGCCGTCTCCGCGGTCACCGAACCCCTCGACCGGCGAGAGGAGGTCACCGACGCCGGGAGGATCATCCGGCCACGTTGAGCGCTCGGTTGATCAAAGCTGTGATCATCTGCTGGACATCGGAACTCGTCACCACCTTGAAGAGGAGGGCGGCGAAAGCACAGGCGGCGATCGTTCCGACCGCGTACTCGGCCGTGGACATGCCTCGGTCACGGTGCGCACCGGTGGTCAGCAGTGCCCACCGGGCACGCGGCCACCGCGACCAGTCGCGCCGCGCGTGAACGGCACTGGTTCGAGCCATCTGCTCCTCCTGGAGATCTCCACCGGACCCACCGCCCGGCATCGGTGACGCCAGGGTTCTCCATACGCCCGCGGCCCCGTGGGCTCGAACTGCATTCTGTGGAGAACCTCGGGTTGTCCACAGGCCAGGAGCAGAGAATGTCGGCGAAAAGCATGAAACGACCCTCTTCGAACGAAGAGAGCCGTTTCAGGGGCCAGATGGGGAAATTTCCAGAGCTCTGTCCACAGGAATCGTCGTTTTCCTGTGGATAACCCTGCCCTGTCGGGGAAAACCTTGTGGATAACTCAGGGAAGCAGCACCTCACCGGCGAGACCGGCCACGACGGGGATGATTCCCAGAAGGACGAAGGCGGGGAGAAAGCACAATCCCAGGGGGGCGACGACCTGGACCCCCACCCGCTGGGCGGCTGCCGACGACGCGGCGCGAGCGGCGCGGCGGGAGTCGTCGGACAGCCTGATGAGGACATCGGCCACCGGTGCGCCGCTCAGCGCGGCCCGGCTCATGGCCCGAGCCAGAGGGGCGAGCGAGCGCTCGGAGTCCAGTGCCTGCCAGGCGCTCTCCGGCGCCGCTCCCAGTCTCAGCCGGCCACTCACCCAGGCCAGCCTCTCGCCCAGCGGCCCGCCGATCGCCTCCACCGTCACGTCGATGGCTCCGATGATCGGCTGGCCGGCGCGCAGGCAGGCGACCATGAGATCGGCCGCCAGTGGCAGATCCGCCGTCACCCTCCGGCGTTCCCCGCGCAGTTCGGGGGGCTCCCGCCTTCGCAGGACCACCAGCGCGATCCCGAAACCGGCGACACCCGCGACCGCCCCCGCCAGGCCCCCCACGGCCAGGAACGCCGCCAGCCCGGGAGCGACGGCGGCCGCGACCTCACCCCGCCCCGGCCGCCGTCGCCCCACCGGCCCACAAGCCGGTCCCCCGAACACATCGCGGCCCCTCCTCCCGGCCGTGCCGCGAGCCGTGCTCGCGGAGGTATCGCGAAACATGCGCGCCGGCGCGTCGCGAACCACGCGCGCGGAGGGATCGCGGGCCACCCCCACGGACAGGGAGAACGCGGACAGGGAGAACGCGGACGCTTCGACCTCCTGCGACATCTCCGGGAACCTGACCGGATGGGGTGAGCGCCGCACACGGCGGAGCCGGTCGGCGGGTTCTCTCCGGCTGCTCCACAGCCGAGCGGCGATTCCGGCGAACACCACGGCAAGCAAAATGATCACTGTCTCTCATCCTCTCTGACCTGGCCGCCTCTTTGACCTGGCCGCGCGATCATCGGCCCTGCCGGGCACGAGCGACCAGACAGTGGGTCCACCACAGCCCGCAGGCGTCGAGCGCGAGGCCGACGACCAGGCAACCGGCACCCGCCGGGCTGCCGAACAGGAAGTGCAGCGGGCGCATGCCGAGACCGGCCGCCATCAGCAGACCGAGAACGGGCAGACCCGCGAGCAGCCGGGCCGTGGCCCGGGGACCGGCGAGCTGGGCGGCGACGTCGTGACGATGGGCCTCGGCCTCTCGCAGGGAATCGGCGACACGATCGACGAGAACGGACAGACCCGCCCCGGCGGTCACGCTCACCTTCCAGCAGGCGGCCAGCCCGCGGAACGCCTCTCCTCCGTGCTCGGGCGCCACCGCCAGCAGAGCGGCGGGGACGTCGCCCCCGTCTCTCGCGGCCGCGACCAGCGGGCGCAGAGCGACGGGATCGGGAAACCCCGCCGCCCCCACGGCCCGCGCCAGCGCCTCACCCGCCGTCCGCCCCGCCGCGAGCTCCGCGGCGAGGCCCTGGCACAGCTCGATCGACGCGGCTCGCCAGGCATCCACGCGCTTGGAGGGCCGCGACCGGGCGGTGAATCTCTCGCGGAGAGAACCCGAGGCGACGGCGACCAGGCTTCGACGTCTCATCCGGCGCAGGCGGGCGGTGCCGGGATCCGCTCCCGCCCACAACCACGCCGCCAGAGCGGCGAGGACCAGGGCGGTCGCCATCATGACGCCGACCATGACACCGGCCACGACGCCGGCCACGACGCCGGCCACGACGCCGACCGTGACACCGGCTTGTCGGAGCTCGGCCGGCCGGGGACATCCGGTCGAGGCTCCCGGTGGCGATCGGGCGCGGACATCATCGGCCCCGGATCCGCGATGCCGGGTGCTCGGGCCGCGAGAGCGGGCAGGCCGGGACCGGGGATCACCTGGCCGTCCTGGGTGAAGGTGAGGGCCGCTTCGGCCTCGACCAGCCCCGAGGGGCGGCGGACCATCATGCAGATCTCGGCGACCCGGCGGCGGCCGTCGGCATGGTCACGGACCAGGTGGACGACGACGTCCAGGGCGGCGGCGATCTGGCTGTGGACCGCCTCCCTGCTGAGACCCGCCGCGCATCCCAGCGCTTCCAGGCGGGGTGGCACATCGGTCGCGGTGTTGGCGTGCAAGGTGCCGCAACCTCCCTCGTGCCCGGTGTTCAAAGCGCTGAGAAGGTCGACGACTTCGGCCCCCCTGACCTCTCCGACGACAAGCCGGTCGGGGCGCATCCGCAAGGCCTGGCGGACGAGGTCGCGCAGGCCGACACCACCGGCGCCCTCGAGGTTGGCCGGGCGCGACTCCAGACGGACGACGTGGGGATGAAGCGGTCTCAGCTCCGCGGAGTCCTCGACCAGCAGCAGCCTCTCCCCGGGGTGGGCGAGGGAGAGCAGGGCGGAGAGCATGGTCGTCTTGCCCGTACCCGTGCCGCCCGTGACCAGGAAGGCGAGCCTCGACTCGATCACCGCGGTCAGAACGGCGACGCTGCCGGCCCCGATCGCGCCCGCTTCGACCAGGTCGGGAAGGGTGAAGGTGCGTCTGGGCGGGAGCCGCAGGGAGAGGCAGGTGCCGTTGGGCGCCACGGGTGGAAGGACGGCGTGGAGCCGGACGCCTCCGGCGAGGCGGGCGTCGACGTACGGGCACGCGTCGTCGAGGCGCCTGCCCGCCGCGGAGGCGAGTCGCTGCGCGAGCCGCCGGAGAGCGTCTTCGCCCGGGAAGACGATCGAGGTCAGGCGCAGCCCGCTGCCGTCGTCGACCCACACCTCGCGCGGGCCGTTCACCAGCACGTCGGTGACCTCGGCCTCGGCCAGCAACGGCTCCAGCGGACCCGCCCCGATGAGATCGGCGCACAGGACCCGGGCCACCGCCAGGATCTCCGCGTCGCCGAGCATCGCCCGCTCGGCCCGCAGGGCGACCGTGACGTGCGCGGCGCTGGGCTCGACACCTGTCCTGGCCAGCCGTACGCGGACCGCCTCCACCAGCTCCGGCGAGACCGTCACGGCGCTCTCGGCCCGCTTCACGCGTCCGGTCCGAACAGCTCGTGCAGGAACGCGGCGCAGAACCGGCCGAGAGAGGTGCGGCGGCCGAGTGGGGGAACGTCGCCCCGATCGAGCGCGGCGGCGAGACGTGGCTGGTCGGGGAGGCTGCCGCCGTACGGGATGCCGAGCGAGGTCGCCACCACGTCGCCGTTCAGGACCCCGCTGCGCACGACGGCCCGCACCTCGCCCGTGTGCCCGCACAGCCCGGCGAGCACCTGGGCCGCGGCGAGCACGCCACGCACGTCGGCGGTGACGACCAGGAGGGTCGTGGCGGCTCGTCCGAGTGCCTCCACCGCGGCCTGGTCGAGGTGGCGCGGCAGGTCGACGACCACCAGGTCGAAGCCCCTGCGGCCCGCCTCGAGGACCGAGCGCATCGCCTCGGCCGGGATCGGGTCGGCCTTGCCCCGGTCGAAGGAGAGCAACGTCAGCCCGCCGTAGGTCGGCAGGGCCGCCTGGAGCGCGGTGTAGCTGACCCTGCCCTCACGGGCGACCAGGTCGGACCAGCGCGCTCCGTCGGACTCCTCCTGCCCGAGCAGGAGGTCCAGACCTCCGCCGAGGGGGTCGGCGTCGACGAGGAGGGTGCGGACGCGCTGCCGGGACGCGGCCAGTGCCAGCGAACCCGCCAGGACGCTGGCTCCCGCTCCTCCCCGCCCGCCCGCGACACACACCACGGATCCGGGTCTCGCGGGCGGCTCGACGGCGTCGGCGAACTCGTCGGCCAGCCGCCGCTCCGCGGCGGGCAACTCCAACACGCCCTGGGCTCCGACCGCGACGCACCTGCGCCATGTGTCGGGATCCTCGGAGGCACGGGTGGCCAGGAAGACGCGGGGGCGAGGTGGCGGACCGGTCGCGGCCAGGGCGTCGGCCACGTCGCCACCGATGACGACCAGCGGGGCGCGGTTCCAGTAGGGCCGGGCGTGCGCGGGCACGTGGGCGACATCGAGCTCGGCTCCGGCCGCGGCGGCGACACGGAGCAGGTCGTCGAGCAGATCGTGGTCTTCGGTGATGACCAGCGGGCGGTCCACGGATGCCTCCCTGAGGTGCGGGAGCCCCACTCTCCGTGACGACCGCCCCTCCTCGGGATACCGAACGCCGCACTGTGGACAACCGGCCGCCCACAGCGCGTCCTGTGGAAAACCCGCGGCCGGTACGTCCACGCGCACACCCGTACGCACAGGAGCGTCCACCTATAAGCCTGTACGAGCTAGAACACCCATATAAGGCCGTATCCGGAAGGGGAGAGTCCGTCACCGGAAGGCGAAGGGGCGTACCGAGGAGGCCACCGCGCCGGGAACGAGACAGGGAAGGCGTGCCGCCCGGACAGAGAGCGGCCGGAGAAACCGGGCAGAGGGCGACCGGAAAAAGGGGCGACCCCCGCCGGGGGGGAGAGCGGGGGTCGCCAACCGGTCCGGCTCTGGGGGGGTAGAGCCGGTCCCGTTTCAGAAGAAAGCTTTCAACAGCTGCCAGAGCATGGCGAGGGGAGTGCGATGCAACCCATGCGCAGTTACTCCGGTTTGGGGAGATACCACCTCATGCTGCCCGATCAACTCAAGCTTCGTCGAGGAGTAATCCCCGATTTCCACTACTTTTTTTAATGTAACGGTCCAGTCTCTGGATACGGCCCTGCCGAGACGCGCTCTGCGCGCGGGCGGGCGACGGTGACACTCAGTGATCATCGTCAGGGTGTCCGACCATCCGCCGGGCGCCATACCGCCCAGGCCTCTCGGAGGATAAAACGGGATAACAGATGGTTCGTCCATTAATGTCCCCCGATCCGTAAAGGTCTTGCCCCTAGGGGTTCCCATCAGCGCGGATCGGACGTACAAAGGTTTCACGGACCACTTGTCCGGGCACGGCCGCCGAGTACCCACGCGCCGTCAGCCGCGGGAGGCGCGCTCGAGCGGGCTTGTCCCGCTCCAGCGATTATCAGGTGCACGCTTGGTAACCCGGTAGGAACGTGTCGGCGACGGCGCCCCACACCAGGGGCGCCGTCGGTTTGTGAGGACGGCCACTCGGGATGTCCGTAATCAGTGACGTTCGGTGATCGAACACGCGGCCGACCGTCACCCAGAGGCACGAGCAACGTCAGCCGCGTCCCAGGGGCACGAGCGAGATCAGCCGTCGCCCAGGGACGCGGGCAAGCGGTGACCCGCCCGAGGTCAGCCTCGCTGCATGGCCTCGCAGATGGCCGTGGCCTCACGCACGCCCAGCGCGACCGCCGACGCGCAGTGCCGCACCCACGCGGCGACACCCTCGGGGGTTCCGCTCAGATACGACCGCAACCCCTCCCCGTAGGCCGGGCCGAGTTCGAGGTGGCCCACCTCGACGGCCACCAGCGACTTCGGGTCC
The DNA here is from genome assembly GCF_051918855.1 of Streptosporangium sp. H16. NCBI lineage: Bacteria > Bacillati > Actinomycetota > Actinomycetes > Streptosporangiales > Streptosporangiaceae > Streptosporangium > Streptosporangium sp. H16. Next base: position 156,285 of record NZ_JBPXMD010000008.1, on the reverse strand, counting down.
AGGCCGAACTCCACCAGCGTCAGCCGCTCCGCCGCGCGCGCGACCACCCCGTCCGCCGTCCCGAACGGGCGCAGCACGGCCAGTTCCGCGTGTACGACGGCGGCGAGAACCAGCGCGGGGGCCTTCGAGGAGGCCGTCACCAACTGGACCAGCCCGTCCACCCGTGCCACCGCCTCCTGTGGCCCGGGGGCGGCGCCCAGGCCGAGCGGGTCGGGGGCCGCGGCGGTGGCCCTCGGGCGGCCGAGGTCTCCCGCGCCGCCTTCTCCGGTGAGTCCCGAGGCTGCGAGCGTGTGCAGCCTGGCCAGCACCTGGCGGGGCGCCGTGCGCCAGGTGGCGCCGAGCCGCCCCAGTTCGGCCGAGACGCGCAGCGCGCCCTGCACCACGGGATCGGTGACCTCGGGGATGACGTCGAGGGGCACGTCCACACCCTCCAGGGCGGCTGACGCGCGGGCACCGCGCAGCGCTGACCTGGCCGACACCTCCGGGCTCTTGCGCCGCAGCACGCGGTGCCCGTAGAGCCGGTCGACGGCCTTGCGCGCGTCAGTGACCGCCTCGGACACTCCGGGCATTCCCGCGATGACAGCCAATGGGTCGTTCACGCTGCCCGACCCTATCGGGACCGCTCGGCGAGGCCCCGACCAGACCGGCGGAGGCGCCCGGGGAAGCCCTCCCTCAGGAGGTCGGAAAGCCGGGAAACCGGGAAGCCGGCCGAAGGCCCGGCCGCGGGAATCCGGCTCCCGGAAATCCTCCCGGAAGGTCGCCCCGGGTGACAGCGGTCGAACCGTTCACCGAGCACATGCCACCGCCCAGCGCACCGCGCCGCCGCTGCGCGTTGAATAACGCCGTCTACATTCCTACGGTGTCGAAAACGCAACGTTTCGAGGGTAATTATCCCCAAAATTAAGGCGTTTTGAATACATATGGTCCCTCATCACCGATTGGTACAGACCTGTCTAGACCTCTTGTGGCGGACACGGGTGGCCTGGTGAAGTGGGACACGACCAGTCGATAGCAGTACGTGAGGAGTGCGTAGTGGCCCCGGAGACCCCTGGTTCCGAGTCGCGTGAGACCCAGGAGACGCTGTCGAACCTGCTGCACGAGACCCGGCGGTTCGCACCTCCTGCCGAGCTGGCCGCGGCCGCGAACGTGACCGCCGACGCCTACGTGGAGGCCGAGCGGGACCGCCTCGCCTTCTGGGAACGGCAGGCCGACCGTCTGGCCTGGTCGAAGCGCTGGGACACCACCCTCGAGTGGAACCCGCCCTTCGCCAAGTGGTTCGTCGGCGGCGAGCTCAACATCGCCTACAACTGCGTCGACCGCCACGTGGAGGCGGGCCGCGGTGACAAGGTCGCCTATCACTGGGAGGGCGAGCCGGAGGGCGACACCCGTACGCTCACCTACTCCGACCTGCTGCGCGAGGTCTCCAAGGCCGCCAACGCGCTCCAGGAGCTGGGGGTCGGCAAGGGCGACCGGGTCGCGATCTACATGCCGATGATCCCCGAGCTGCCGATCACGATGCTGGCCTGCGCCCGCATCGGAGCGATCCACTCGGTGGTGTTCGGCGGGTTCTCCTCCGCCGCGCTCAGCGGCCGGATCAAGGACGCCGACGCCAAGCTCGTGGTCACCGCCGACGGCGGCTATCGCCGCGGCGCGCCCAGCGCGCTCAAGCCCACCGTGGACGAGGCCGTCGCGGAGTGCCCCGGCATCGAGCACGTCCTCGTCGTGAGGCGGACCGGCCAGGACGTCGAGCAGACCGACAAGGACGTCTGGTGGCACGACGTCGTGGACCGGCAGTCCGACGTCCACGAGGCGCTGCCGAACGACGCCGAGGACCCGCTCTACATCCTCTACACCAGCGGGACGACCGGCAGGCCCAAGGGCATCCTGCACACCACCGGCGGCTACCTCACCCAGGCCGCGTACACCCACAACGCGGTGTTCGACCTCAAGCCCGACACCGACGTCTACTGGTGCACCGCCGACATCGGCTGGGTGACCGGCCACTCCTACATCGTGTACGGCCCGCTGGCCAACGGCGCGACCAGCGTCATCTACGAGGGCACCCCGGACACCCCGCACCGCGGCCGGTTCTGGGAGATCGTGCAGAAGTACGGGGTCACGCTGCTCTACACGGCCCCGACGGCCATCCGCACGTTCATGAAGTGGGGTGACGACATCCCCGCCAAGTACGACATGTCCTCGCTGCGGATCCTGGGCAGCGTCGGTGAGCCGATCAACCCCGAGGCGTACGTCTGGTACCGCGAGCACATCGGCGGCAACCGTACCCCGGTCGTCGACACCTGGTGGCAGACCGAGACCGGCGCCGTCATGATCAGCCCGCTGCCCGGCGTCACCGAGGGCAAGCCCGGCGCGGCCATGCGCCCGCTGCCGGGCATCACCGCCGACGTGGTCGACGACCAGGGCCGGAGCGTGGGCAACGGCGGTGGCGGCTACCTCGCGATCCGCGACCCGTGGCCCTCGATGCTCCGCACGATCTGGGGCGACGACCAGCGCTACATCGACACCTACTGGTCCCGCTTCGAGGGCATGTACTTCGCGGGCGACGGTGCCAAGAAGGACCAGGACGGTGACATCTGGCTGCTCGGCCGGGTAGACGACGTCATGCTCGTCTCCGGGCACAACATCTCCACCACCGAGGTCGAGTCGGCGCTGGTCTCCCACCCGAAGGTCGCCGAGGCGGCCGTGGTCGGCGCGACCGACCCGGTGACCGGGCAGGCCATCGTGTCGTTCGTGATCCTGCGCGGCAACGCCGAGGAGGGCGCGGACATCGCGGCCGAGCTGCGCGCCCACGTGTCCAAGGCGCTGGGCCCGATCGCGAAGCCGCGCCAGATCCTGGTGGTCCCCGAGCTGCCCAAGACCCGCTCCGGCAAGATCATGCGGCGTCTCCTGCGTGACGTGGCGGAGAACCGCAGCGTCGGCGACGTCACCACCCTGGCCGACAGCACGGTGATGAACCTCATCTCGGAGAAACTGCCCAGCGCCAAGAGCGAGGACTGAGCGAGCCGGGACACCCGGGCGGGCCGGAGACGCCGGAGACGCCGGAGACACGGCCCGCCCGGAGAGGCCGAACCTCTTGATCACTCCGAGTCCCCGCGAGAAACCCTCCGCGCACGTCCTTTCGTGAGCACCCCCGCCGGCCCACGAACTCCGTGGGCTCGTGCGAGCTCACGGGGGGCCTTCGGACGGTTCCGCCGAAGGCGGACCTTCCGAAGGCGGGACCGTCCGAAGGCCGGACCGCCAACGGCTTTCCGGCGACCTCTCCGTCGGTGTCTTCGAGGAAGTCCTCGAAGACACCTCCGGTCGCGTCTCCGATGACGGGGACTCGCCGCTCGGGAGGCCCATCTCACCGGTCCGGTCTCACGGGTCACGGTCTCACGGGTCTGGTCTCACGGGTCGCGGTCTCACGAGTCCGGTCTCACGGGCCTGCGACGTTCACCGGGCCGCCGCCGGGGTAGCTCTCGGCCCGTTGACATCTTCTTCGGGGCCAAAGGTCGCAGAAAACGGGGAGCTCCCGCCCGCACGGGCCGGGAGTCGCCCCGGCGCCCGCCGTCCCCGCCAAGAGCCCAACGGTCCCGACCAAGGAGCCAACGGTCCCGTACAGACTTCACATCCCACACATCCCACCCGCCCGGCGGTGGGGCTGTGGTGCAGGTTCTCCCCACCGGACAGCCGAGACCTCACCAAACCGGTGCAGTCCCCCGCCTCTCTTCCTCTCCGGGACTAAAGTCTGAAGTCTTGACGACGCAGATATTTGATGACAGGTACGCGATGACCACCGGCGTGCTCGCGACGCCGGTTCCGGCGACGATTCCGCTGCGGGTGTGCGTGCGCGACCGCCTCAACGCGCAGCATGATGTTCGACAAAGGCCCTCGATAGGAGATCGTCCATGACACATATCCCGCCCGCGGAACCACAGGAGGAGTCACTGGGCGCGCTGGTCGCCGCCGCCAGCGACCACATATCCACCCTGGTCCGCGCCGAGATCGAACTGGCCAAGGCCGAGTTCAGGTTCGACGCCAAACGGGTCGGCACGGCGGCGGGGCTCTTCGGCGCCGCGGCGTTCATGGCCCACCTGTGCCTGATCCTCGCCTCGTTCACGATCGCCTACGCCCTGATCGGCGCGGGCCTGTGGCCCTGGGCCGCCTTCCTGATCGTCACCGTGTTCTACCTGCTCACGGCCGGGCTGCTGGTCTTCATCGGCATGCGGCGGCTCAAGGGCCTGACCGGGATGAAGCGGACGCTGCGCTCGCTCAAGACCATCAGGAGCGGCGAGCCCGAGCCCGCTCCCGGCACGGCTCCGCTCCCCACCGTTCAGGCGGACGGCCGTCGCGACCCCGCGAGACCCGGCCAGTGAGCAGGCCCGACGAGTCCCTGGTCAAGATCGAGGGGCCGTGGACCCACCGCTCCGTCCACGCCGGAGGTACCCGCTTCCACGTCGTGGAGGCCGGTACGGGCCCCCTCGTGCTGCTGCTCCACGGATTCCCGCAGTTCTGGTGGAGCTGGCGCAACCAGCTCGTCTCGCTCCCGGCGGCGGGCTACCGCACCGTCGCCGTCGACCTGCGGGGATACGGAGCCAGTGACAAGCCTCCGCGCGGCTACGACCTGCACACCCTCGCCGCCGACGCGGCCGGGCTGATCCGGGCGCTGGGCGAGACCGGTGCGATCGTCGTCGGCCACGACTGGGGCGGGCTGCTCGCCTGGACCATGGCCGTGACGGATCCCAAAGCGGTCCTGCGGCTGGTCCCGGTCTCGGCTCCGCACCCCCGCCGTCTCCGTGCCACGCTGTTCACCGAGCCCTTCGGCCAGCTCAGGGCGGCCCGCTACGCGCTGGGCTTCCAGCTGCCGCTGCTTCCCGAGCGGCGCCTGACCGCCAACTCCGGCGCCAGGGTGGGGCGGCTGCTCGACCAGTGGTCGGGCCCCGGCTGGCCCGAGGAGGACGTGGCGAGGACCTACCGCGACGCGTTCCGCATTCGCAACGTGTCGCACTGCGCGCTGGAGTACCACCGCTGGTTCGGCCGCTCCCAGCTCCGGCCGGACGGATGGCACTACGCGAGGACCATGCGTACCCAGATCAACGTGCCGACCCTGCAGTTGCACGGCGCGCTCGACAGGCACATCCTGCCGCGCACCGCACAGGGCTCCGGCCGCTACGTCGCCGCCCCCTACCGATGGCGGCTGATGGAGGGCGCCGGGCACTTCCCGCACGAGGAGCGCCCCGATGAGTTCGACGCCGAACTCGTCGCCTGGCTGGCCGACCCGGAGCCCGACCGGTGAACGGGCGGGACCGGGATCCTGACGGGAGGCCGCGCAACCAGCGTCCCCGCGACGCGTTCGGGCGCCCGCTGCCGCGCGGCGCCGAGGGCGTGGAACGCATTCCGGACGACTACGCGCCGAGCACCGAGGAGGCCCTCTCCGAGGCGCGCCGCCTGCTCGGCGAGAGGCGGCCGTTCCACGCCCACGAGGTGCTGGAGGGCCGCTGGAAGACCTCTCCCGAGGAGGAACGCGAGCTGTGGCAGGGACTGGCGCAGATCTGTGTCGGCCTCACCCACCTGCAACGGGGCAACCGCCGCGGGGCCGCGACGCTGTTCGCGCGGGGCGCCGACCGGATCAGCCGCTACGGCATGCCGTACGAGCGGATCGCCAGGACCGCCCACGAGCTCGACACCCTGGAGGCCGAGGCGGCCATCGCCAGGATCGAGGAACTCCTCTGAGCTTCGCCCCCGCCGTCCGGACGTGCCGGCGAGAAGTCCCGTGACGACATGCGCGGACGGCGCTCGCACGGCGCCCTGACGATGCCCTGACGATGCCCTGAAGGCGCCCTGAAGGCGCCCTGACGATGCTTGGACGGTGCTCGCGCGGGTTCGCGGGCCGGGAGCGCGTCAGGCGACCCGATCGGGCACCACAAAACCGGACCGGGCACCACGGAGCAGGACCAGGCACCATAAAGCTAGTTCTGGTCGCACTCCTGGGTGTCGACCCGGTTGAAGAGCCTGGAGCCGTCCTCGGCGTCCGGCGCGACCTCGGCGGCGGTGAGCACGTAGCCGGTCTCCTGCTGGTTGAGGGCCGCGGCGAAGACGACACCGTAGACCCTGCCGTCGGGGGTGAGCAGCGGGCCGCCGGAGTTGCCCTGGCGGACCAGGCCGCGGATGGCGTACACGTCGCGGACGACGCTCTTGCGCTCGTAGATGTTGAACCCCTTGGCCTTCTGCTGCACCCGGATGCGGGCCACGTTCATGGTGTAGCCGTGGCCGTGCGGGAATCCGGCGACGATCGCGTCGTCGCCCTTCTTCGCGCTGCCGTCGAAGCGCAGGATGGGCATGTTGAGCCCGGGGACGTGGAGGATGGCGATGTCGCGGTCGGGGTTGTAGAGCACGACCTTGGCCGGGTGGGTCTTGTCGAGGTAGTCGGTGACCTGCAGCCCCTGGTTGACCCCGGCGACCACGTGCGCGTTCGTCATGATCTTGTTCTGGGCGTAGACGAAGCCGGTGCCCTCGATGTGCTTGCGGCAGCTCGTGGCCACGCCCTGGACCTTGACGATGCCCCGGCGCGCGCGATCGAGCTGCCGGTTGCCCTTCGCCGCCACGCTCTGGTCGGGCGGCGAGACGTCGACGAGCTGGCCGCCTCCGATGGCGTCGAACACCTTGGGGAAACCGGAGGTGTCGATGAAGTTCTTGAAGGGGACCTGCAGCTCCTTGGCCGCGCTGGGCAGCGTCTGGTCGACCGTGGTCAGCAGCAGGGACCTGTTGACCTGCTCGCTGATCAGGGTGAACTGCGACGACGCCAGCAGCGAGCCGATCAGCCACGCGATGATCAGCACGGAGAAGGCGCTCGCGAAGGTGCCGCCGACCGCGTCGACGACCTTGGCGGGCTCCCAGGTGACATGGCTGCGGACCACCGCGCCGATCGTGGACGACGCGAACTGCCCGACCGTGGCGGAGAGGAAGACGATGACGATCGCCAGCAGGGCGCGCTCGGTCTCTCCGTCGACCACGGCTCCGGCGATGGGCGGGGCGATGAACATGCCCAGCAGCCCGCCACCGACAAAACCGACAAAGCTCAGGGCACCGATGATGAACCCCTGGCGGTATCCCGACACCGCGAAGGCCACCATCAGGGCGATCAGGATGAGATCGAGGAGATCACCGCTCACTCCCTTACGGTATCCAGCCGCCGCCCCGCGCGTGCACACCTTCTGCGAGGTCTCTGCGGTTATCGTGGCCGGATGGCGATGATCGGAGGGGCGGCGGCCGTGGAGTCTCTCATCGAGACCGCACTGCGAGAACGGGACCAGGAGGGTGCGGCCCGCTGGCGCGCGATCACCCAGCTGCAGGAACGCGGCGATCTGGAGACCTTCACCGCGGCACGGAGGCTGTGCTCGGGCAGGACCACCGCCGAGCGGATGCTCGGGGTCGACATCCTGGGGCGGCTCGGCTTCGTCGACCGGACGCTGCCGGTGCTCCGCGCCCTGTCCGTCCAGGAGGACGACTGCCTGGTGCTCTACTCGGTGCTGATCGCCTTCGGTCACCTCAGGGACCGCCGCGCGCTGCCGTCGGTGATCGCCCTCGCCGAGCACGGCGATCCCCGGATCAGGTACGGGGCCGCCTACGCGCTGCCGAACATCATGGGCAGCCCGCCCGACCCGACGGGCCTGGCCGCGCTGCGGCGGCTCACCCTCGACCCCGACGAGGACGTGGCCGACTGGGCCCGCCTCGGCCTCGCCCTGTCAACGGGACGCGAGGTTGAGGACGTCGGGCGGGATGTCCTCGACTCGTGACCGGTCCCAGGGAAGCTCGAAGCCCGAACCGCCGAGCACCCCGTCGAGCACTCCCGCGGTGAACCCCCACACCAGCAGCCCGCGCACCCGGAACGCCGGTCCGATGTGACCGCTCGGGTGGCGCAGCCTGATCCGGTTGGCCGGGTCGACGAGCTCGCGGACCGGGACCCGCTCCACCGACTCCACCTCGTCGGGCGAGGCCGCGTGCACCACGCAGGGCGTGTGCCACCAGCCCAGCACCGGAGTCACCCGGTTGTCGCTGTGGCTCAGGTACAGCTCGGGCATGGTCCCGAGCACCCGGACGCCCGCCGGGTCGAGACCGGTCTCCTCGCTCGCCTCGCGCAGCGCTGCGGCGATCGGGCCGTCGTCCTCGGGATCCACCCCGCCGCCGGGGAAGGCGGGCTGCCCCGCGTGCGTGCGCCCGCGCGAGCTCCGCTGGATGAGCAGCACGTCAGGGCCGAACGGCCCCTCGCCGAAGAGCAGGAGCACCGCGGCCGCCCGCCCCCCGGACGCCGGAGGGCGGAACATCGGGGTCACCGGCATTCCCGTGACCCGCTCCGCCAGCGTTTCCAACCACCCAGGGACTTCTTCCACGGGCACACCTCCGGTTCTCTGCAACGCAGTGTTCCGCCCCGCGCTTCCCGGTGTCCGCGGATCCGCGGGACACGGAAACACCGGCCGGACGGTCACCCGGTGACGATCAGGGAGAATCACGAGAAGGGGCCGGGGCGCACCAGTTTGGCGGCCCGTGCCGGATCGACGGGGCCGAGGCCGTAGGAGGGGCAGAGCGCGGCGAGCGGGCAGACGCCGCAGGCCGGTGTGCGGGCGTGGCAGACGCGGCGGCCGTGCCAGATCAGGCGGTGGGACATCATCGTCCAGTCGCGCTTCGGGATGAGCTCGGCGACGACCTGCTCGATCTTCACCGGATCGGTCTCCGAGGTCCAGCGGAAGCGGTGGGTGAGCCGCTGGAAGTGGGTGTCGACGGTGATGCCGGGCACCCCGAAGGCGTTCCCGAGCACGACGTTGGCCGTTTTGCGGCCGACTCCGGGCAGGGCGACCAGGTCCTTCAGCTTCCCGGGCACCTCGCCGCCGTGGCGCTCGCACAGGGCCTGGGCCATGCCGATGATGCTGTTGGTCTTGGCGCGGAAGAAACCGGTGGGCCGGATGATCCCCTCCATCTCGGCCCGGTCGGCACCGGCATAGTCTTCCGCTGTGGGATATTTGGCAAAAAGGGTAGGAGTAACCGTATTAACCCTTTTGTCCGTACATTGGGCGGACAGGATCGTCGCGACCAGCAGTTCGAGGGGATTGCGAAAGTCGAGCTCGCAGTGGGCGTCAGGATAAGTTTCCACCAGAATCCGGTCCATTCGACGAGCTCGACGAACCAGGGCAAGCTGGGATTCACCACCGGGGCTGACGTTGCGGAGCACTCCGCCAGCCTACGCTCAAGGCCCCCCGGAGAGCGGCACGATGGGATGGGTCACAATGACTGCGTGAGCCGTGAAACAGGAGGCACTGTGAACTCCGACGACGTGCTGGGCAAGGCCCCTCTGTTCGCCGCGCTCGACCGTGAGAGCGCCGCCGCGCTGCGCACGAGCATCTCCGAGGTGGAACTGTCCAAGGGACAGACCCTCTTCAGCGAGAACGAGACCGGAGACCGCCTCTACGTGGTGCTCGAAGGCAAGATCAAACTCTCCCGAACCTCGCCAGACGGCCGGGAGAACCTGCTCAGCGTGCTCGGTCCGAGCGAGATGTTCGGCGAACTGTCCCTGTTCGATCCCCGTCCCCGTACGGCGTCGGCCACCGCGCTGACCGACGTCCGCCTGGCCGGGCTCGGACACGACGACCTGCGGCCCTGGCTGACCGGCCGGCCCGAGGTCGCCCTCCACCTGCTGCGGGCCCTGGCCCAGCGCCTGCGCCGTACGAACGACGTGCTGGCCGACCTGGTCTTCACCGACGTGCCGGGCCGGGTGGCCAAGGCCCTGCTCGACCTGGCCGAGCGCTTCGGCCAGCGGATCGACGACGGCGTACGGGTCCACCACGACCTCACCCAGGAGGAGCTGGCCCAGCTGGTCGGCGCCTCGCGGGAGACCGTGAACAAGGCGCTGGCCGACTTCGCCCAGCGAGGCTGGCTGCGCATCGAGGCCAAGGCCGTGGTCATCATGGACCTGGAGCGGCTGCACAACCGCTCGCGCTGAGCCGCCTTCCCGAGAAACCCCCAGGACCCCGGAGATCCCGGAGACCTCGGGGAACCCCGGGAAAGCCCAGGAGGCCCCGGCAGGACGAGCGCCGGGAAAGGACCGTTCCGAAGGCGGCCGCTCCGAGGAGCGGGCCGCCCCGGAGGCGGGTCTACCCGTCGAGGTAGGCGAGCTGCGCGCGGACCGACATCTCGGCGGCGGGCCAGAGGGACCTGTCCACGTCCGCGTAGACGATCTCGACGATCTCCCGGGGCGTCGCCGCCCCCCGCCGCCTGGCCTCCCGGATCTGGTCGAGCCTTTGCCGCCGGTGCGCGATGTAGCCGTCGAGGGCGCCGATCGGGTCGGGCAGCACCGGACCGTGGCCGGGCAGCAGCGCCTCGGCCCCGACCCGCTCGGCCCTCGCCCGGAGCAGGTCGAGGGAGCGCAGGTAGTCGGCCAGGTCGCCGTCCGGGGCGATCATGGTGGTGCCGCGGCCGAGCACCGTGTCACCGGTGAGGATCGCCCGGTCCCGCGGCAGCCAGAAGCAGAGCGAGTCGAACGAGTGACCGGGCGTGCCCACGACGTGCAGTTCCAGCTCCCCGGCCGTGAGCACGTCGCCGTCGCCGAGCCCCTCCTCACCCAGCCGGTGCGCGGGATCCAGGGCCCTGACGGGTGCCCCGACCAGTCCGGCGAACTTCGCGGCGCCGCCGCTGTGGTCGTGGTGTCCGTGGGTGAGCAGGATCGCGACGACGCGGCGGCCCTCCAGGTGCCCGGCGAGGCGCGCGAGGTGCTCGTCGTCGTCCGGTCCGGGGTCGACGACCAGCACCTCCTCCCCGAACTCCCCGAACTCCCCGAGTTTCCCGGCCTCCCCGGGCCCCCCGGGCTCCCGGAGGCCGATCACCCACGTGTTGGTGCCGTCCAGGGTCATCTCGGAGGGGTTCGGGGCGAGGAGGTTGAGCGCGTGGTCCGTACCGGCCCCGTCCGGTCCCTCCAGGGGGATCCGCAGCCCACTCACCGCGCGCCGAACCGGTAGTCGTCGTCGAGCACGATGCGCATCTCCCCGTCCACCTCCGCGATCTTCGGCATGAAGGTCACGATCTCACGATCGGCCGCGAGCACCTCGGCCACCTTCTCGTAGGCGCTCAGCTCGGTGAGCGTGCGGTACGTCGGGGGCATCAGGAAGATCCGGCCCGTCCCGCCCTGGTCGAGCGCGTCGACGGACCGGATCCAGACGACCTGGTCGGCCTCGCCGCCGACGTCGCGGGTGAGCTGGCCCGCCGGGAGCGCCGCGACGAAGAACCGGGTGTCGAAGCGCCTGGTCTCGACCTCGGGAGTGATCCAGTGCGCCCAGGGACGGAGCAGGTCGGAGCGGAGGACCAGGCCGCGCCGGCCGAGGAAGTCGGCGAAGGACAGGGTCTTGCCGATCAGGGCGAGCCGGTCGGCCTCCCAGTCGTCGCCGGTGGTGTCGGACACCACGGTCTCCGCGGACGGACCGGCCAGCAACACCCCCGACTCCTCGAACGTCTCCCGTACGGCGGCGCACACCAGGCCCCGGGCGGTCCGCTCGTCCGCGCGGAAGATCTCGCCCCAGGCGGCGGGCGGAGGACCCGCCCAGTCGATCTCATGGTCGGTGTCGCGCGGGTCGACCGACCCGCCGGGAAAGACGTAGGCCCCCGCGGCGAAGGCCATGCTCGCCTTGCGCCGCAGCAGGTACACCTCCAGCCCGCCGGCCTCCTCACGGAGGACGACCACGGTGGCGGCGTCCCGGGCCGGGACGGGGGCGACCCGCCCGGCCAGGATGTCGCGTGCGCGCTCGCCCAACTCACCGGGAAGCGGGATACCGCCCATTGAGACCCTCCACCAGAACATCACTCGGTTGCAGGTCAATCATGTGGCACGGCACCGTCGCGGACAATCGCGGGTCCACAGCGGGTCCACATCGGCGCCCCGTGGCACGGCACGCCCGTACGGCCCCTGGCGGGCCCCCACGGCACCCGTGCGGCCCCGAGCGAGCCCGGCCGCTCCTCAGACCTCAGCCGCAGCCGACGGGCCTCAACGGCCACCAGGGGCCCTCCCGCCTCCGACGGCCCCGGGGCCGTCAGGGCCGTCAGGGCCTCACCGATCCGCCGGAGACGTCCGGACGACCTCAGCCGATCCACCGGGGGCACCCGGGCGACCTCAGCCGATCCACCGGGGCGCCCGGACGACCTCAGCGGACCTCGGCGATCACCTCGACCTCGACCGGCGCGTCCAGCGGGAGGACGGCGACGCCGACCGCGCTGCGGGCGTGCCTGCCCGCGTCACCGAGCACCGCGGCGAGCAGGTCGCTGGCGCCGTTGACGACCTGTGGCTGGCCGGTGAAGCCCGGAGCGCTGGCCACGAAACCGACCACCTTGACGATGCGGACGATGTTCGACAGTCCTCCGGCCTCCGACGCGACGGCGGCGAGGGCGTTGAGCGCGCACGCCCTCGCGAGCTCGTAGGCGTCCTCGACGTCCACCTCGGCGCCGACCTTGCCGGTGGCCACCAGCTTGCCGTCCACGATCGGGAGCTGCCCCGACGTGTGGACGTGGTTCCCGGAACGCACCGCCGGGACGTACGCCGCCAGCGGCGGCACCACCTCCGGCAGGGTCAGGCCCAGCTCCGCCAGTCTCTCCTCGGCCGTCACTGCCTCGGCCGCTTCAGGTAGGCGACCAGCTGCTCGGGGTTGGGGCCCGGCACGACCTGGACGAGCTCCCAGCCGTCCTGGCCCCAGTTGTCAAGAATCTGCTTCGTCGCGTGGACCAGCAGCGGCACCGTCGAGTACTCCCATTTCGTCATGCGGGACACATTAGCGAGACCGCCCCCGGCAAGCGGCCCACCTCGAAGCGTCGGACGCGGGGACGGCCCGCTGTGAGAATCTGCATATTTACTTTGCGAGTCCGATCGATTAGCGACACGAACACGTACGGTCTCCCGGACCGCGCGCCGGCTCCCCGGCGGGCCCGGCCCCGGCGCGTACAGGCCACACGACCGCGCTGAACAGGGCGATTCGCAGCAAATGCCCCCAAAGAAGGCATCTCGACTGCTCTCCGGACGGGCGCCCGCGACCGGGCGCGGCCGCCCTCGCCCGCCGGAGGGGCGTGCCGGTGCGGGCCCTCCGGGGGAAGGTGCCGAGGAGTTGTCAAGTAGCCGTTGGGTAGCCTTCGAAGGGTGAGAGCTCGCGACACCGATTGGGACGGCGTACGCCTTCACGTCGTCACCGGCAAGGGCGGCACCGGCAAGACCACGGTGGCCGCCGCACTCGCGCTCGCCCTCGCGGCGGGTGGCAGAAAGGTCCTGCTGGTCGAGGTCGAGGGCCGCCAAGGGATCTCCCGGGTCTTCGACCTGCCGCCCCTGCCGTACGAGGAGCGCAAGATCGCCGTCGCGCCCGGCGGCGGGGACGTCTACGCGCTGGCCATCGACGCCGAGGAGGCCATGCTCGAGTACCTCGAGATGTTCTACGGCATGCGCAGGGCGGGCCGGGCGCTCAGCAAGATCGGCATCGTCGACTTCGCCACCACCATCGCCCCCGGCTTCCGTGACGTCCTGGTCACCGGCAAGACGAGCGAGGCCGTCCGGCGCAAGGGCAAGGACGGCAGGAGGACCTACGACGCGGTCGTGCTGGACGCGCCGCCGACCGGCAGGATCGCGCGCTTCCTCAACGTCACCAACGAGGTCGCGGGGCTGGCCAGGGTCGGTCCGATCAAGAACCACGCCGACCTGGTGAACGGCGTCGTCTCCTCACCCGAGACCGCCGTGCACTTCGTCACGCTCCTGGAGGAGATGCCGGTCCAGGAGACTCTGGACGGCCTGCGCGAGCTCCGCGCCGCCGGGCTCCCCCCTGGCGGGATCTTCGTCAACATGATCCGCGAGTCACTGCTCCCCGCCGCCGTACTGGACGCCGCCGCCGAGGACAGGCTCGACCCGGCCGAGCTGGTGCTCGGCCTCAAGGCCGCCGGACTCACCGACGGCGGCCCCGCCGCGGTCGCGATGGCCGAGGCCCTGACCGAGGAGATCGCCGAGCACGCCCGCCGCACCGAGCTGGAGCGGGATGAGAGGCTGTCGCTGGACAAGTCCGCCCGTCCCCGCTACGACCTGCCGTTGCTGGCCGACGGAGTGGACCTGTCGGGGCTGTACGAGCTGGCGGAATCGATCCGCACCCAGGGAGCAGCGTGAAGACCCCTCCGTTCCTCGACCTCGACGCGATCATCGACGATCCGAACACCCGGATCGTCGTCTGCTGCGGCTCCGGCGGTGTCGGGAAGACCACCACCGCCGCGGCACTGGGGCTGCGCGCGGCCGAGCGCGGCCGTTCCGCCGTGGTGCTCACGGTCGACCCCGCGCGGCGGCTCGCGCAGTCGATGGGACTCACCGAACTCGACAACACCCCCAGGCCCGTCATGGGGGTCGAGGGGGACGGCCGGCTGCACGCCATGATGCTCGACATGAAGCGGACCTTCGACGAGATCATCGAGGCGCACGCCGACCCCGAGCGAGCCCGCCAGATCCTGACGAACCCCTTCTACCAGTCCCTGTCGTCCAGCTTCTCCGGCACGCAGGAGTACATGGCGATGGAAAAGCTGGGCCAGCTCAGGCGGTCGGACGAATGGGATCTGATCATCGTCGACACCCCGCCGTCCCGCTCCGCGCTCGACTTCCTCGACGCTCCCGAGCGGCTCGGCCGCTTCCTCGACGGCAAGCTGATCCGGGTGCTCATGCTTCCCGCCAAGGCCGGGGGACGCAGCGCGTTCAAGCTGTTCAACGCGGGTTTCGGCATCGTCGCAGGGGCGCTGACCAAGCTGCTGGGCGCGCAGGTGCTCAAGGACCTGCAGACGTTCGTGTCCGCGCTGGACGCCGTCTTCGGTGGTTTCAGGGCGCGGGCGGATCAGACCTACCGGCTCCTGCAGGCCCCGGGGACGGCGTTCGTCGTCGTGGCCTCGCCCGAGCGCGACGCGATGCGCGAGGCGTCCTACTTCGTGGAGAGGCTGGCCGAGGAGCGCATGCCCCTGGCGGGTCTCGTCGTCAACCGGGTGCACCGCTCGCCCGCGTCCATGCTGTCCGGGGCGCGGAGCACCGCCGCCGCGGAGGACCTGGAGTCGCGCGGCGAGCACGAGCTCACCTCCGCCGTGCTGCGGTTGCACGCCGGGCGGATGCAGCTGGCCGCTCGCGAGCGACGCGAGGAGGAGCACTTCATCTCCGCCCACCCCACCGTGCCCGTGGCGCGGGTCCCCGCCATGGCGCAGGACGTGCACGACCTGGAGGGGCTGCGCGAGGTGGGCGACCTCCTGGCCGCCCGCTAGCCGTACGGCGGTGTGACCCCGGGTCGCCGGGCCCGGGTGGCGCTCCGGACGCCGCCGCCGGGCGACCCGCTGCCAGGTGACCCGCCTGTCGGGCGACCCGGAGAAGCCTCCGTCGGACGGACCCGGAGAACACGCGCGACGCGCGCTCTCTCCGGCCCGTGACATGCGTGTACGGCTGGCGCTCGGCGCCAGCCGTACGGGATGGGCGCGAACTCAGCCGGCGATCAGCTCATTAGTCCGCTCGTATTCCTCTTTGGCCAACTCCAGCAGGTCCCGCCAGGAGTCGACATCCGGTCGCCGGCGCAACAGCGCTCGGCGTTCGCGCTCGGTCATCCCGCCCCACACCCCGAACTCGATGCGATTGTCCAGCGCATCGGCGAGGCACTCGGTCCGGACCGGGCATCCTCGGCAGATCAGCTTCGCTCGGTTCTGGGCAGCACCCTGAACGAACAAAGCGTCAGGATCCGCACCCTTACAGGCCGCACGGGAGGTCCAATCCGTGATCCACATTCGACCCCACTCCCCTTTAGGTGGTCAGTCGTGACTTGGGCCGACGGGCGCGGGCGTCGGGCCTCGGTATTCAATTGCTGCAGAAAGAGAACGTACGCAACCAGACGTTCGGGCCGACAGACCCCGGCGGGACCAAATTCTCACATGGTCATCCACGGCCATCTGGCCGGGAATGACTAGTCACCTGCCTGAGATAACAGGACAAAGCCAAGCTAAGATGGCGTTCCGTTACCGTTCGCGTCATCCGTCCGACGTACCCTGGGTCCTGTGCAAGCTCAAGGCAAAGACCAGAGGTCTGTGATCGGCGCTGCCGGTAACGTGCTGAAGTTGCTCGGCGCGGCCGCCGTCACGGGCGTGCTCGTCGCCGCGGTGGCGCTTCCGGCCGTGGGTGGCGCGGGGATGACGGTGAACGCGGCGACGAACGAGCTGCGCCTTCTCCCCGAAGAGCTCAAGGAGCCCCCCCTCGCCGAGAAGACCACCCTGCTCGACGCCAACGGCAAGCAGTTCGCCCAGTTCTACTTCGAGAACCGCGAGTCGGTGAAGCTGGACGAGGTCGCCGACGTCATGAAGACGGCGATCGTGGCGATCGAGGACGACCGGTTCTACGAGCACGGCGCGATCGACCTGGAGGGCACCTTCCGGGCCGCGGTGAGAAACGTCTCGGGCGGCGGGGTCGTCCAGGGCGGCTCCTCCATCACCCAGCAGTACGTCAAGCTGGTGCTCGTCAACGCCGCGGAGACCAAGGAGGAACAGGCCGCCGCGATCGCGCCCACTCTCCCCCGCAAGCTCAACGAGTTGCGCTACGCGCTGGCCCTCGAGGAGAAGTACACCAAGTCGGAGATCCTCGAGCGCTATCTGAACATCTCCTACTACGGCGCGGGCGCCTACGGCATCCAGGCCGCCTCCCGGCGCTTCTTCAACAAGCCGGCCTCGAAGCTGACCCTGTGGGAGGCGGCAACCCTCGCCGGGGCCGTGCAGAACCCGAGCGTGACCGACCCAAACGCGGGCAAGGCCGCCCGCGACCGGCTGCTGGAGCGGCGCAACATCGTGCTGAACCGGATGGCCGAGCTCGGCAAGATCACGCCGCAGGAGGCCGAGGAGGCCAAGAAGAAGAAGCTCGGGTTCAAGAACATCGAGGCCCCCGGCGGCTGCGAGGAGAGCGCCTACCCGTACTTCTGCCTCTACGTGCGGCAGGAGATCGCGACCAACGAGGACTTCGGCAAGACCCGCAAGCAGCGCGAGAGGCTGCTGCAGCGGGGCGGTCTGGTCATCAAGACGACGCTCACCCCGAAGGTCCAGAAGGCCTCGGAGAAGGCGATCAAGGAATACGTCAAGACCAGCGACAAGCCGGTCGCCTCGCAGGCGATGATCGTTCCCGGCACCGGCGCCGTGAAGGCGATGGCCGCCAGCCGCAACTTCGGCAGGAACAAGAAGAAGAACGAGATCAGCTACAACCTCGTCGGTGACCGGGAGCACGGCGGCGGAGCGGGTTTCCAGGCGGGCTCCACGTTCAAGCCCTTCACCCTGCTGACCGCCCTTGACCAGGGCATGAAGCTGGGCGACGGCTTCGGCACCGGTTCCGGCTACCGGGCGCCCAGCCACAGCGCGTTCCGCAACTGCAAGGGCAAGGCGGTCGGCGAGCCCGACCACGAGGTCAAGAACTCCAGCGAGGGCGGCGGTGGCTTCAAGACCCTGACCACCGGCACCCTGGGGTCGGTGAACACCTTCTTCATGCGCCTGGAGCAGGAGGTCGGCCTCTGCGAGACGGTCAAGATGGCCAAGAGCCTGGGCATCAAGCGCGCCGACGGCAGGGCTCTGAAGGAGTTCGAGACCTTCACGCTCGGCATCAACGAGATGGACCCGGTGACGGTCTCCGCCGCCTACGCGACGATCGCCGCCCGCGGCACCTACTGCAGCCCGATGGTGATCACCGAGAGCACCGACCGCGACGGCAAGAAGACCTCCTACAAGCCGAAGTGCAAGCAGGTCCTGGACGAGGAGGTCGCCGACGCGGCCACCCACATCATGTCCGGGGTCTTCACCAAGGGCACGATGACCGAGGTCGGCGGCATCGGCCGTCCGGCGGCGGGCAAGACCGGCACCACCGACGCCTACACCGCCGCCTGGTTCGCCGGATTCACCCCCGACCTCGCCTCCGCGGTCAGCCTCGGCGACCCGCGCGGCGCCTTCAAGTACGACCTGACCGGCGTGACCATCGGCGGGCGCTACTACAGCTACGTGTACGGCGCCTCGATCTCCGGCCGGATCTGGAAGGACTCCATGCTCGGCGCGCTCAAGGGCGTCGAGGCGACCTCCTTCACCCCGGTGAACATGGAGCGCTTCGGCGGCTGCTCCGCCGGCCGGTGCGCGCCCAAGCCTCCGCCGAAGCGCGGGGACGGCGACGGCGACGGGCCCGGGGACGGCCGGGGCGACGACCGGGGTGACAACGGCGACGGCCCGTTCGGGCCGCCGGACGGCGGCGACAACCGGGAGGTCAACAACGGCTTCCCGTTCGGCCCGAACGGTGGTGCCCCGATCGCCCCGCCCGTCCCGTAACGACACCGGAGCCCCGGCCCCGGGAACGCACGGAACCCCGGGACACCAGGCTCCGGAACGCCGGAGCCCTCCTCGCCGGACCTTCGAAGGTCCGGCGAGGAGGGCTCTCGCCGTGCGGGCCCCATGGCAGGGGTCGCGCGTCCCGACGGGCCGGACCGGGCCGAGCCGGTGGGCGCCACCTCGCGCTCGTTCTCGGACCGGCCGGATCGGTTGAATCAGTCCGGATCAGTCGAACCGGTCGGATCAACCAGACCGATCGGATCAGGAGGACGCCAGGCGAGCCCGTACGGCCTGCGCGACGCGACCGCCCTCGGCGCGTCCGGCGACCTTCGGGTTCACGAGCTTCATGACCTGGCCCATGGCCTGCGGCCCGGTGGCACCGCTCTCGGCGACGGCCTCGTCCACGAGCCCGGCGAGCTCCTCGTCGGACAGCTGCGCGGGCAGGTACGCCTCCAGCACGGCCTGCTCGTCGACCTCCGCCTGGGCCTGCTCCACCCGGCCGGCACCGCTGAACGCCTCGGCCGCCTCGCGGCGCTTCTTGGCCTCCTTGGCCAGCACCTTGACGACCTCGTCGTCGCTGAGCTCGCGTGCCGTCTTGCCCGAGACCTCCTCGACGTTCACGGCCGCGAGGGCCATGCGAATCGTACGGGTGCGGATCTCGTCCCTGCTCTTCATGGAGGCCGTGAGATCGGCCTTCAGCTTGTCCTTCAATGCGCTCATGGCGTCCATCTTGCCGCCTCACCAGCCTCGCTGTATCCCGAGTTTCCGTTCGAGGGCCCGATCTCGGGCATGATGAGAAGGTGAGGAAAGCAGCCGCGGTGCCCCTGTCCCTGTTCGGCGTCGGCCTGGCCGGCCTGGCGTACGCCTCGGTCGTCGAGCGCAACGCGTTCCGGCTGCGCCGCTTCGACGTGCCCGTGCTGGAGCCGGGGCAGCGGCCCGTGCGCATCCTCCACCTGTCCGACCTGCACCTCACTCCCGGCAGGCGGAGGCTGATCGACTGGGTGCGCTCGCTGGGTGCCCTCAACCCCGACCTGGTGGTCAACACCGGCGACTCCATCTCGCACCCCGACGCGATCACGCCCCTCATGCACGCCCTGGAGCCCCTGCTGTCACGCCCGGGCCTGTTCGTCTACGGTTCCAACGACATGTACGAGCCGCGGCCGAAGAACCCCGCACGCTACCTCTGGCGCACCTCCAAGGCCGACTACGGCCAGAAGATCCCCACCCTCCCCTGGGAGGAGCTGGGCGCCGCCATGGCCGCCGAGGGCTGGTTGGACATGAACAACACCACCGCCCGCCTCAAGGTCGGCGATCTCGACGTGGCCGTGGGCGGCATCCACGACTCCCACATCAACCTCGACCGCTACGACCTGATCGCCGGTCCCGCCCCGGCGGCGGCCGACCTGCGCCTGGGCGTGATGCACTCGCCGGAGCCCCGCAACCTGACCCGCTTCGCCGCCGACGGCTACCAGCTGCTGCTCGCCGGGCACACCCACGGCGGCCAGCTCTGCGTCCCCTTCTACGGCGCCCTGGTCACCAACTGCGGCATCGACCGGGCCCGCGTCAAGGGCATGAGCCGCCACGACTCCGCCTACCTCCACGTCTCCGCCGGCCTCGGTACCAGCCCATACGCTCCGGTCCGCTTCTCCTGCTACCCCGAGGCCAGCCTCCTGACCCTGATGCCCCGCCGTCGCGGCGACGCAAGCACCCACGAAGTCCGCTAGACTTTTCCAAGCACGAGCAAGACCGGGCGTGTGACCGGGGTGTGGCGCAGCTTGGTAGCGCGCTTCGTTCGGGACGAAGAGGCCGCAGGTTCAAATCCTGTCACCCCGACGTTGATAGTCCCGAGGTAGAAGGCCAGTTCTGAGAAATCAGAGCTGGCCTTTCGCTTTCCCTGAGTGTCTAACTGCGTGACTACTGGTTTTCGTTCTTGCTGACCCGCCAACGACGCGGAGGGAGACCCAGTGCAGCCGAACCGTAGCCCGGCCGCTCACCTTCTGACCTCGCTGGCGTTCCCAGTTCGTCTCTTATGATCTCTAGCACCCTGTAGTACTCATTCGCATACTGATCATTCTTCCAGCCCTCCGCCGTTAATGCCGCGTTGCCTTCTAGCTGTTCACGATATGCAGACTCATAGAAGAGCCACAGGTCATGGCAACGCGCCTGGACGAAACCCGAGCCAACCAGGGAGATCCTGGCGACGATCAGAGCGACTTCATTGTTCAGATCCCTCTGGCGATCCAAGAGACTGGACGCTGCTTGAAGGCCCTCGCGCTCCAGAGTCTCGACCTCATTCAAGATCTCCTTCCACTCCCCCATGACCTTGGCGAAATCGACGTAGACGGAGAGTCGCTCCTCTCCCCACCGAAGCTGAGCTTCATGGCTGCGCTTGTCTCCCTCTCGTACCTGTTCGCGTTCCCACCGAAGGTCTTCACGCGCCAACTCCCGTTGCCATCGGCGATCTTCTCGCCAAGCACTTACAAGCTGTCCAGTGATCACGCCGAAGATGCCGAGCACTGCCACGGCGATGGGTACCCAGACGGAGACCTGACCTGAAGCCACAGGCCGATGGTAAGTGCGATGCTCGCCAATATCAGAACAAATGAGAAAAGGCGGGCGCACACTGACTTCACGGTCTACACCGTGGCGGCCGTCGAGACTGCGGGAGTGCTGACCGACCTTTACCGGCCGGGGATCTTCCGTGAACCCATCCCCACAGCGCACAACGTCTTCATCCCATGGGACGCGTACCGCTACCACCCTCGGGCGCTGGCAGTCACAGAGGTGATGGAACTACAGGGCATGGAACCTGTTACCCCTCGACGCTGGTCGCCACTATGTGGCGACCAGCGTCCTTAGCGTCCCTCATGTCCCTAGGTCGGACACGACCTGCACGTACGCATTCATCGATGAGGGACAGCCGACGCTTCAGCCGTCCCTCATATCCCCCCGCCCACCACCAGAAGAGATGCTGAAACACTGTGGGGTCAGCGCCCCCCAAATATTGCAGCGCTTGTCCGTGCACAGCGCCTTCTTACTGGTTGGCGAGTGTTTGACCAAGTGCGCGACAACCGCTCCAGCCAGGTGTTTGCCGGTCCGTGCCGCAAATGGGCTCGCCAAAGACGGCCTCGATGGAGGAGCGTGCAGTCGGCTGTGATCGCGACGTCCGGCGAAGAATCTTCCTCACTGTTTTGCCTCGTCGATCGGATACAGGTGGTAGATGAGAAGCATGGTGAATCTGGGCAGGCTGGAATCGATGCCACTGCGTTCCGTGTGGCCGAACGAGGCCAGAGACTTCACTCCGTGGCTAGCCGACAATCTCGATGTCCTCGGTCAAGCGGTCGGGCTCGCGCTCGAATTGCGGCACCGGGAGTACGCAGTTGGCCGATACGCCCTTGATCTGCTACTCGAAGACGCCCAAGGGCGCGTGGTCGTGGTCGAGAACCAGCTTGAACAGACAGATCATGGACACCTAGGCCAGTTGCTCACGTACTGCGCCGGAACCCAGGCCCAGGTCGTGATCTGGATCGCCAAATCGGTGACCGAGGAGCACGCAGCGGCGCTGGAGTGGCTCAACGCCAACACCGTCGCCGAGACCGGATTCTTCGCCGTGGAAGTCGACGTGCTTCGCATCGGCGACTCCGCTCCGGCGCCGAACTTCAAGGTAGTGGTCAGGCCCAACGACGTGATCAAAGACGCTCGCCGTAACCGTACCCAGGCAACCACTTGGACTTGGGATGCTTACGCCGATGAGCTGCGTGTCCCGCGCGAACGGGTCGATGTCGGCAGATGTCTCGTCGATTCGATCATGGATGTGATCGAATCGCGCGGGCTGGCCTGGCAGCCTGTCATGAATAAGGGATACGTCGCGATTCAACGGACGGGGGGCTACAACGTGCTCGTGGTGGACGTGTACTGGAATAAGGCACCACGACTGGCGGCGAAGTTCCCCGCACCCCCAGCCGAACTCAACCTCACCAACCCTTATCCGCATCTGCAGGATGTCTGGACTCCTACCGAGCGCGAATGGGGTTGGACGGTTCCACCGGGGACCCCCCTGCCGGATCTCAATCACCTCTTCGACCTCGTACAACCCTTCCACCCCAACGCCGGTCCCATGGCAGCCCCTTCGCAGTCATAAGATCGCCAGGCGTGGCGAAGTCTTGCGCTAGGACGGTCTGCCTCTGCTCCTTAGGTCGCCACCGGCCCGATTCCTCTGCGGATGATCTGCAGCCACCGCATGTCGTGCGGAGCACGGCCCTAGATGGGGGTGCGAAGCGCCTTCTTGCTGGCGTCCCGTGCATGACCAACTGCGTGACAACCGCGCCGGACGATCACGGACGCAGGCGGACGCTCGCGTACGTCCTGGAGCAGGTCAGGGACATGCCCAACACGATGGGAACATGAGTTCGATTTGCTTCGGGACGAAGAGGCCGCAGGTTCAAATCCTGTCACCCCGACGTTGAGTAAAGTCCCGAGGTCAAAGGCCGTTCCTGAGAAATCAGGAACGGCCTTTCGCTTTCCCGGATTCGGCGGTCGTGCGCCATGAGGGCGTCAAGATCATTCAAAGGGCGACGCGATCGGCACCGGGTCGCCGGGCACGCCACCGGCCGTGACAATCCGGATTTCCGCGAATCGCATCCTCAGGATCCTCTGAGCGGTCACGCCTGTTCCTTTGAAAAGGTGACTCGACCAAAAAGGGGATTCGACGCGGACGATCGGCTCGCGGCAGGAATTCATCCTCACCCGGCCACATCGGGTCGCCGGTGACACCGGGCGGACGAACGTGGATGCCCGCCCCTGCGCGTCCTGGTCGCGGGCACCCTGAACGTCACCGAAGCGCGTCGCCCATGATCCCTTCCGGTGTGAAGCCCTCCGGCAGGTCCCGAAGGTGCCGGTCGCCGGCCGTGACACGTACCGCGCCTCCGACGGCGAACATGATCTGGTGGGCGCTGCGGACCAGCACCCGCCCGACGGCGGAGTCGATCGCCCCCGCGAGGTGGGGAACGCTCGTGCTGTAGTTCACATCGAACACGACCTCGCAGCCGTCAGGAAGGTCCGTGCTCGTCCAGGCGCCCCTGAGGTGCTGGAAATCCCCACTGACCTGCTCGAATTCGATGCGATACGGCTGCGGGCCGCCTCCGGGCCCCCGGCTGCGCTGCACCCACCTCGCCGTACCGCCGCGAAAGGCCAGCACCCACTGGCGGAGCCCGTCGCCGGTGTCGGAGACGGAGACGATGTCACGGGCGTACGCGGGGAATGCCGGCTCGTCACCGAGCCGCTCGATCACCTCGGCGGCCGTCGCCGGCACCGTGGCCTTCAGAATGCGAGATGTCATGACGGGTGCTCCTTGTCAGTCCGCCGTTGGTCCGCCGTCGGTCCACATCGGTCCGCGTCAGCCCGCCGGGCGGATGACGCTGACGCCCTGCAGATGGGTGGTGCGCAGCATGGGGTGACTCGCCTCGCCGAAGGCGCCGCCGGTGAGGCCGGGGCCGCCCTGGTTGGGCAGGAAGGGGAGGAAGGCGGTGTGCGAATCATTGATCTTCAGATTGCCGCCGTTGGTGACCCCTTCCAGGACTCGCTCGATCGTCGGGTTCCCGGTGGACCAGAAGGAGTTGCGCAGGCCGTACGCGTTGCCGTTCACGAAGGTCAGCACCTCCTCCAGCAGGGCGTCGTCCGTCGCGCCGGTCTCGGGGACGATGATCGGCAGCAGCGGGAAGAACGTCTCGTCGCGGACCACCGACAGCGACCTCGCGTCCCGGAGGCCGTCGACCCGGACGATGCTCGGCTCGACGAAGAAACCGGTGTCGGACGGCGAGCCGTCCACTTCGAGACGACGGCCGCCGTGGACGAGCTTCGCGCCTTTGGCGAGTGCCTCTGCCAGGCAGCCGAAGAACCAGTCGACCCCGAGGACCGGGGTGAGCACCACACCGGCCTCGTCCGGGTATCCGGGCTGGATCCTCCTGGTGGCCGTGACCAGTCGCTCGATGAGCTCGTCCGCGATCTCCGGATGGGCGATCACCTGGTTGGGCACGTTGCAGATCTGGCCGGAGTTCATGAAGAACTGGGTGAGGGTCTCCACCGCGGCGTCCAGGTCGGCGTCGTGCCACACCACGCAGCAGTCGTTGCCCGCGAGCTCCAGGATCGGCTTCTTGCCCGCGGCGATGCAGTCGGTCTCGAACTCGAGCCCCTTCTTGCTGCCCCCGAAGTAGAGAACGTCGTCGACGTGCTCGCTGGCCATCCAGGCGTCGAGCATCGGCGGCCCGCAGAGGACGTTGAGCGTTCCTCGCGGCGCTCCCGCCTCCTCGAGCACCGGCGCCGCGATTTCCCGCATCGCGTACATGCAGCTGAGCGCGACCCCGCGGGGCGCCCGCACCACCACGGCGTTGCCGGCCAGGAGAGCGGTGAGGCCGTTCAGCGCGTTGACCGCCGCGGCGTTCTGGGGAGGGTTGATGCAGACGACGCCGTCGGGAACGCGGCGCAGGATCATCTCGCGTTCGCCGTCCTGCCGGCGGAACTCCATCTGCCCGGCGCACCATTCGAGTGTCTCCCGGCTCCAACTGGTGGACGGGAGCCCGCCGATCATGCCTTCGGCCGCGGAGCGCGGTGTGCCCTCGGCGACGAGGATCTCGACGAGAGGATCGAGGTGCTCAAGGATCCGTTCCGCGATGCGACGTCCGATCTCGATCCGCTCGGTGAGCGGGACACGGCCCCATTCGGGAGCGGCGCGGGCGGCCGATTCGAGGGCCAGAGCCGTCATGCTCTCGTCGGCGACGACGCACGCCCCCACGACACGTTCCCCTGCCGCGTGTGGATCGGCGACTCCCAGATCGAGGTCGCGCTTGAGCCGCAGGCTGGGAAAGGTGTCCTCCATGAGGGCCCGAGCGGTGAGTGTGTGGACGAACCGCGCGTTGTCGCCGGCGACATCTCGGCCTCCAATATAGGCAGGATATATCCCGAATTTCACGTGTCCTCCTCCGCTCGGTCCGGCCACGGCTTATATTTACGCTAGGTGTGGTAATACCGCTGGGACAACGGATGTGTCATTAGGGTTGCTTATCGGGCCCGAGAGCCACTCCTTATTGAGCTCGGGCCATTTCCTCCACCGTGGGCCGGGGAACACTCGTGCGGCATCGCCGGTGACGAGCGGTACCGGGCCACTCCTCGGCCCTGAGCCGGTTCAGCGGCCCGAGCAGGCCGATCGGGCCCCTTGGGTGGCGGCACGGGAGCGCCGCGGAGGCCGCGCCGGCATGACCCCGGCCGCGCGGCCCTCACCTCGGAAAATTGTTTAAATCACGTGACTTAAATGTTTCACCTGTTCTGGTGAAATCAATCCGCCCGGTTCACGATGAAGGCTCGGCGAAGATCAGCCCGCTTGGGAGGGGAAACCGGGCTCGCCGGGGCCGATGTGCCGCAGCCAGACGTAGTCGACCGGCTGGGAGACGTTCCACTCCGCCGCCAGGTGGGCGTCGACCGGCAGGAAACCGGCTCCCCGGTAGCACCGCAGGGCCCGGTCATTGTCGGGGTGCACGCGCATGAAGACGTTCGCGTAGCCCGCGTCCCGAGCCAGCGCGGCCAGTCCTCGCACCAGTTCCCGCCCGATCCCCCTGCCCCGGGCGCCGGGGGCCACGATGATCCGGGCGAGTTCGATCTCTCCCTCCTCGGTGTCGACCCACAGCTCCCCGTAGCCGAGCGGGTCCCCCTGCGCGAAGAGCAGGTGGGAGCGCACGTCCTCTCCTTGCTGCCAGTCGGCGACGACCCGCGCCGGCAGGGGGAACTCGTGCCGTCCGCACCACATCGCGACCTCTCGCGGCGAGGCGGGCCAGCCCGCGACCGTGGTCGCGTGCGCCGCGGCGAAGGGCAGCAGATCCATACCCGATCCATTCATTCCGGCATTCGGTGGACGCGAAGTGCAGCATGCCTCCTCTCGCGCACCCCGTCCACACACCACCGAGGTCCGGGGTCGCCCGCGCTCCCGGTCCGGCCGGTGCACCGGTCCGCGCGGAAGGTTTCCAGACATCGCAGATGCTGGGAAAAATGGCAATATATGGCTTGTTTGCCAGCGATCATCTTCTTTGCGAATGAATGTGCGAGGTATGGTGGCTGTTCCCGGTGACGTTCCGGATCAGCACGGTGAGTCAGTAAGGAGCCCTCGTTGTCCAGGCGTCTTTCCCGGCGGGCCGTCACGGTTCCCCTCGCCCTCGCCCTGGCCGCCGTCCTGTCCGGCTGCGGCGCCGGCGATCCGGCTCCCGCGTCAGCCCCTGCCTCCTCCAAGGGCGATGCCACGACGCTGACGGTGCTCGCCGCCGCGTCGCTGACCGGTACGTTCACCGAGTTGGGCAAGGCCTTCGAGGCCGCGCATCCGGGCACGACGGTGCGGTTCGGTTTCGGCTCCAGCGCCACCCTGGCTCAGCAGATCGTCCAGGGTGCCCCCGCCGACGTCTTCGCCGCCGCCAGTCCCGCCACCATGAAGACCGTCACCGACGCCTCCATGGCCACCGGCCCGGCCGTCTTCGCGCGCAACACCCTCCAGATCGCCGTCCCTGCCGACAATCCGGCCAAGGTCGACGACCTGGCGGACCTGGCCGGCCCGAAGGTCAAGGTCGCCCTGTGCGCCGAGCAGGTGCCCTGCGGCGCCGCCGCGGTGAGGGCACTGGACGCGGCCGGGCTCAAGGTCACCCCCGTCACGCTGGAACAGGACGTCAAGGCCACCCTGACCAAGGTCGAGCTCGGTGAGGTCGACGCCGCCCTGGTCTACAGGACGGACGTCATCGCCTCCGGCGGCAAGGTGCGGGGCATCGACTTCCCCGAGGCCGAAAAAGCGGTCAACGACTACCCGATCGCGGTCCTGTCCGGCGCGCCCGCCCCCGAGGCGGCCAGGCGGTTCGTCGACCTCGTGCTGTCGCGGCAGGGCGCGGAGGTGCTGGCCAAAGCCGGTTTCCAGACCCCTGAGCGGCCATGACACCCGCGGCCGGGTGCCCTCTCAGCGGTGCCTGGCGCCCTCGTGGTCCGCGTGACCGGCGGGCTCCAGCTGCAGGGTGGAGTGCTCGACGTCGAAGTGACCGGCCAGGCACTCGTGCAGCCGGTCCAGCACCGGGCCGAAGGAGCCGTCCACCAGGACGCCGTCCGCCATCACGACGTGGGCGGACATGACGGGGAGGCCGGAGGTGATGGTCCAGGCGTGCAGGTCGTGGACGTCGATGACACCCGGTGTCTCCAGCAGGTGCCTGCGGACCTCCTCCAGGTCGACCCCCCGGGGAACCGCTTCGAGCAGGATGTCCACGGCCTCGCGCAGCAGGCTCCAGCTGCGCGGCACGATCAGCAGGGCGATGACGACGGAGACGATCGGGTCCGCCGTCGTCCAGCCGGTGAGCGCGATGACGACCGCGGCGACGATCACCGCGACCGAGGCCAGCAGGTCACCGAGGACCTCCAGGTAGGCGCCCCTCAGGTTGAGGCTCTCCGCCTGGCCGGGGCGCAGCAGCCACAGCCCGACCGCGTTGGCGGCCAGGCCGATCGCGGCCGCCACGAGCATCACCGTTCCGCCGACCGGCTCGGGATCGGCGAAGCGCCGGACGGCCTCGTACAGGATGTAGAGGCTCAGGGCGAGGAGGACGACCGCGTTGATCGCGGCGGCGAGGATCTCCGCCCGCTGGTAGCCGAAGGTGCGCCGGGCGCTGGCCGGCTTGCCGGCCATCCAGACGGCGAACAGCGCCAGCGCGATGCCCGCGGCGTCGGTGGCCATGTGCCCGGCGTCGGCGAGCAGCGCCAGGCTGCCCGACAGCGCCGCGCCGATGACCTCGACGACGAGCACGCCGATGGTCAGCAGCAGCACGACGACCAGGCGCCCGCGGTGTGCCGCGGTCGCCGTCGGCTTCGTGTGCCCGTGCCCGTGCCCCATGACGCTCCATCCCCGTCGGTACAGCTCCCAGTGTTTATACAGCAATCACTGTATATACAGCAACTGATGTATTGTGATAACCATGCTCACCGCCGCGACACGCCTTGACGCGATGGCCCGTCTCGGAAGGGCGCTGGCCGACCCCAACCGTTGCCGGATGCTCATCGCTCTCCTCCAGGGACCCACCTACCCGGCACGCCTGGCCGACGAGCTCGGACTGACGCGCCAGAACGTGTCCAACCATCTGTCGTGCCTGCGCGGCTGCGGCCTGGTGGTCGCGGTGCCCGAGGGGCGCCAGACCCGGTACGAGCTGTCCGACCAGCGCCTCGCCCATGCCATCGAGGACCTGCTCCATGTCGTGCTCGCCGTCGATCCCGACCATCGGGACGCGTACGAGGCGGATCCCACGGAATAGCCCTATACCGGTATCACCCGCTTCCCCAGCCCCGTAACTGGCTGTCCAGCGCTTTTTGTCAGGGGCGGCGCGCGGCCGCGACGAAGAGCGGCATGGCCAGGAGGAGCCGTCCGGTACGCGCGCGTTCGGCCTGTTCCGCTGTCCACCCGTCGGCGTCATCCGCGGTGATGGCGCCGGCGTCACGGGCGGCACCGGCGGTTCTCGCGAGTACGGGCAGCACCAGCGGGTCGGTGAGGACAGCGGTGTGGACCTCCACGGTGACGTCGTCGAATCCGGCGTCCAGCAGGAGGGCGCGATAGGAGCGGGCGACGTGGGGGGTGGGGATGAGGTCGGCGCGGGCGTGCACGATGGTCCGGGTGAGTGCCGGAGTGTCGGAGTCGATGACGAAGGTGTCCCAGTCCTGCCCGATCAGGACGACGCGCCCGTCCGCGGCGAGCACCCGTCGCGCCTCGCCGAGCGCCCCGGCGGGATCGTCGAGTTCGTGGTAGAGCTTCTCGGCGCGATACCCGGCCAGTTCCCCGTCCAGGAACGGCAGTTCGCGGGCGTCGCCGACGCGGAGATCCGCGCCGGGCTCGCGCCGTCGGCCCTCGGCGATCATCAGCTCGCTGAGGTCGACACCGGTCACCCGCGCGCCGCGTCCGGCCATCTCGGCGACGGCCAGGCCGGTCCCGCAGCCGACGTCGACCACGGACGCCCCCGGCGTGAGGTTGAGCAGGTCGTAGGAGCGGGCGCGCAACCGGACGAAATCGGGGAGGGCGTCGAGCGCGTCGAGCACCCGGATCAGCGCGATGACGGGGTCGCCTCCCGGCTCCTCCCTGCCTTCCCACTCTGCTCGGTCTGCGTCGCCCGCATGGTCCGCTCGGTTCGCGGTGGTGTTGTTGGACATGTCATCGAGGATGCGACTTAATGTCGACATGAAGTCAAGCGACGACGGCGCGATGATGAGCATCGGCGAGATCGCCCAGCGGTTCGGCCTGCCCACCCATGTCCTGCGGCACTGGGAGTCCATGGGACTGCTGACCCCCGCCCGCATCAGGGCCGACCGTCGTCGCTACGACCGTGACCATCTCTATCGCGTCGCGATGATCCTGCGCGCCAAGGAAGCCGGGTTCTCCCTCGCCGAGATCCGGGAGGTGATCTCCACCTCTGATCCGGAGGCGCGACGCGACATCCTGCGCCGCAGGCACGCGGAGCTGACACGACGCGTCGCCCAGGCGCGGTCGTCGCTCCACCTGATCGAATGTGCCCTGGACTGCGACCACGAGGATTTCACCGGCTGCGCCCACTTCCAGCGCATGCTGGCCGAGAAGATCGGCGCGTGATCGTCCGCATCGGGCTCGGGAACGGCGACGCCCGTCGCGGCGCGCTCAGGAACGGACGAGCCTGGCGATGGCGTCGGTGGCCTCCCTGACCTTCTCCTCGGCCTCGGCGCCGCCCTTGGCGGTGGCCTCGGCCACGCAGTGCGCCAGATGCTCCTCCAGCAGGGACAGCGCGAAGGACTGCAGGGCCCGGTTGGCCGCCGACACCTGGGTGAGGATGTCGATGCAGTACTTGTCCTCCTCGACCATCCGCTGCAGGCCCCGCGCCTGCCCCTCGATCCGGCGCAGCCGCCGTAGATGGTCCTGCTTGTTGGCGGTGTATCCGTGCATCTCTCCCCCTCCGCTCGGCCTCCCCTGTTGAAGAATACCCCCCGACAGTATTTGAGGCAGCCTCGCGAACCGGATCCCCGCTACCCGCCACCGACCACCTCGGCGGGCGGCGGCGCGAGCTCCCAGTCGCGCAGCAGACCCTGGGTGACGACCGTGACCGCGCAGCGCTGCGCTGCGTACGTGAGGGCCATGGTGTGGTGTTCCGGGGAGAAGTCGGCGACGGCGTCGGCGACGAGGAACGGCTGGAGGTCCTGCATGAAGGCGTCGCAGACGGTCATGAGACAGCCGATGTGCGCGTAGACACCGCAGACGATGATCTGGTCGCGTCCCATGGCCTCCATCCGGGCGCGCAGGTCGGTCCTGCAGAAGGCGCTGTAGCGCCACTTGGTGAGCAGGATGTCGGGCTGCGCGGGAAGAAGGCTCGCGACGATCTCGCTCTCCCGGAGGCCGGGGATCCCCGGGCCCCAGAAGTCCTGGAGCAGGCCGCGCTCGCGTTCGCTCTGGCCTCCGGGCTGCATCGAGTAGACGACGGGAACCCCCCGCGCGGCGCACGCGGCACGCAGGAGGCCGATGTTGGCGATGAGCCCGTTCAGCGGCGAGGCGCCGGCGGCGAAGGGGGCGAGGAAGTAGTTCTGCATGTCGTGGACCAGCAGGATGGCGCGGCACGGATCAGGGCGCCAGCTCACCCGGTTCTCGGGAAGATCGCCCTCCCCCGGCAGCGGGTAGGGGGCGATCTGGGGAAGGGCCACGGGCACTGTCTCCTTTCCTGCGGTTTTCCTGCGGTTTTCCTGTGGTGACGGGTCTTTCCCGCGGTGGCGAAGCTTTCCTACGGCGGCGGGCCGTCCCCGCGTTCGCGGGCCGCCGCCCGCGTTCACACGTCGTCTCCCGTGCCGGCGCGCGGTCTCCCGTACCGGCGGGTCAGCGGTCCTGGTCCAGGCCGACGGCGCGGAGCATGGTCTGGAACTTGGCGGTGGTCTCGGCGAGCTCGGTCTCCGGCACCGACCCCGCGACGATCCCCGCGCCCGCGAACAGCCTCAGGGTGTGGTCGGCGACCTCGGCGCAGCGGATGGTCACGACCCACTCGCCGTCGCCCGTCGCGTCGCCCCACCCGACCAGGCCCGCGTACAGGCCGCGATCGAACGACTCGATCTCCTCGATGGCCTCGCGCGCGGCGCCCGCGGGCGTACCGCAGACGGCGGGGGTGGGGTGCAGCACCGTGGCCAGTTCCAGCGACGTGACCGCCGGGTCGTCCAGCACGCCGGTGATCCGGGTCGACAGATGCCACATGGAGGCGGTGGACAGCGGCGAGGGCCCGGCGGGGACCGACAGCTTGCGGCAGTACGGGCGCAGCGCCTCCACGATGCTCTCGATCACCAGGGCGTGCTCGCGGAGGTCCTTGTCCGAGGAGAGGAGGGCGCGGGCCCGTTCGCGGTCGACGACGGGGTCCGGGTGGCGGGGCGCGGACCCCGCGAGCGGGTTCGTCGTGACCCGGCGGCCCGAGCGGGAGACGAGCAGCTCGGGGCTGGCTCCCAGGAGGGTACGGGCCGTGTCGCCGCTCGACGGCAGGTCGACCGCGTAGCCGTAGGCCTGCGGGTCACGCCGGACGAGATTGCGCAGGACACGGCCGACGTCGACGGGGGCGCCCAGGGTGATGTCCATGGTGCGAGCGAGCACGATCTTCTTGAGCTCTCCGGCGGTCAGCTTGACCAGCGCCTTCTCCACCCCGCGCACGTAGTCGCCGGGGTCGGAGACCGGCCAGAATCCGGTGAACGTCCCCGTGATCCGCTCGGGGGCGGCGGAGAGACCGGCCGGCGGGCTCGTCCAGCAGACGGCGGCGGGCACCAGCAGGCGCGCGGGCCGGTCGTCGCGGAAGGGAATCGCGCCCACCACGACGGGGTTGGGGTGGCCGGAGTCCAGCGCGTCGCGCAGGGCCGAGGCGACGCGTCCCTGCAGGCTCGTCGTCCCGGAATCGGGGACCTCCCGGAACACCCCCCGGGCGAGCAGGGTACGGGTCGGCGAGGTGAAGAAGAAGGTGCCGGGCTCGTAATCTCCCAGGAGGTCGGGCATTCGAGACATTGTGAGGGTGTCGTTCGACGGCATGGTGAAGAGGTCTCCTGTCGAGAGGGATCCAGGAATGGGAGGGGGCGACGCTACGACCGGAGCGTGGCGCCCCCGTCGACGTACAGGTCCTGCATGGTGATGTGCCTGGCACGGTCGGAGGCCAGGAAGAGGACGGCGTCCGCGATGTCGGCGGGATCGGCCAGCCTGCCGAGGGGGATGCCCACCCGGAAAGTGGCCGGCGACCCGTCGATGGCCGTCCGGGCGTCGTGGTCGCCGGTCCACAGGGCGCGCTGCATGGGAGTGTCGGTGGAGCCGGGCGACACCACGTTGCAGCGGATGCCGTACGGCGCCAGCTCCAGGCCGAGACACTTGGTGAACTGCGCGGCGGCGGCCTTGGAGGCGGCGTAGGCAGACATGTTCATCCGTGGCACGCCCGCGGCGTTGGAACCCACGGTGACGATCGCCCCGGATCTGCGGGGGATCATCCGGCGGGCGACCGCGCGGGACAGGTGGAAGACCCCGCCGGTGTTGACGGCGAAGGTGCGAGCCCAGTCGTCGTCGCTGATGGCGACGGCCGGTCCTGAGCAGAGCACTCCTGCGACGTTGACGAGCAGCCCGATCGGGCCGAGATCGGCCTCGACCCGTGCGACCACGTCGTCGACGGCGACGCTGTCGGTGACCTGGCAGGGATAGGCGACCGCGATGCCGAGCTCCGCGGCGACGCGCTCGACCCGCTCCGCGTTCACGTCGAGCGCGGCGACGCGCGTGCCCGTCGCGGTCAGGGCTCGCGCCACCGCCTCGCCGATGCCCTGTGCCGCACCGGTGACCATGGCCACCGCGCCTTCCGTCACCATGTCCTCGCCGTCCCCGCCGTGCTCGCAGTTCTCGCCGCCGTCAGCCTGTGCCGGTACGCAGGCTAACCCCATTACTTTGGGTTGCGCAGCAAAAACTTATAGTTACTTTTCACAGATCAGGAGGACATCACGGGTGTTAATGGGAACACTCCGGCCCACCGGACACGGTGATCGGGGAGGGCCCGGGTGGCGGGAGGGCCCTTCGGCGGCGGCTCCGGGGACGGCACCGATCCTCGCGCTCCCAGCCGGTGGCGCGACTCGACGCGTTTATGTTCAGTCAACGTCGCGTCAACCGCTATGACTTACCATCGTCCTTCGTGACAAGTCAGGATACTTCAGAGCGATCTACGTACATTCCCCCCGCACCCCCCGTTGAACCTTCCGTGCGGGCAGAACCTCCCGTCGAGGAGGAGAACACCGGCGTCCTGGCGATGATCGAGCGCATCGGCTCGATCATCGTCCCGATCGGTGTCGCGCTCTACGCCGTCCTCTACCTCGGCGTGGAGCAGATGTACGGGGTGTTCAACATCAGCCCGCAGCAGGCGGGCATCGACCAGTCCGTCCTGCTCGGCAGGTTGATGGGGACGCTGATCCTGCTCCTGCTGATCGTCGTGCCGCTTCTCGGCCTCGTCGTCGGGCTCGGCTGGCTGATCGACAAGGTGACCCGCGGCGCGGTCGGAAGGTTCACGGCGACCGTACGGCAACGCCCCTGGATCGCCGCGCTGATCGCCGCGCTGTGGTGCGGCGCGACCTACTGGGGCCTGTTGAGCCTCGTCGGCGAACTCGACATCGCCGCCATGGTCGTCGTGGCGGTGGGGCTGGGCGTGCTGACGTTCCTGGTGCCGTTCCGGCTGCTGCGCCGCAAGCCCGTCGGCCGCACCGGCATGAAGGTGCTCACCGGCGCCCTCACGGGCATCGGCCTGGGGTTCCTGCTGATCCTGCAGATGGTCACGGGAGCGATCGAGGTCCAGGAGACGGGACAGGCCAACGACCTCCTGCCCTACGTCGGGTTCCAGGACCAGTGGACCGTCATCAAGAACGCCGAGGACGACAAGCCCCTCTACGAGGGCCGGTGGATGATGCTGCTCGGAGAGAGTGAGGGCACGTACGTCTTCTACGACTGCGACAAGCTGGACACCTTCCGGCGTCCGATCGAGACCACGAATCTCGGCAGCATCCAGCTCCAGCCCGAGCGGGAGGCGGGCTACAAGTGCGGCACGCTCGCCGAGCAGGACGAGCAGGCGCAGGCCGGCGAGGGCGAGAGCCAGTAGGCGTATTCGAGCCTCCCCGTCCCCCCGTCGCCCCCCTTTCGCCTTCCTCTCGGGTTTCCCTTTCGAGCCGGCTCCCCCTTTTCGAGCTTTCTCGCGATGCCCGCCGGCGGCGGGACCCGATGTTCCGGGTCCCGCCGCCGGGGACGGCACGACGGGGGATCGGTGCGGAGGTCGGCTCCCGCACCGGTGCCGTCGGAACGGGATGCCGGTCCGGCACACCGTCGTCAACGAGGCACCGGGGCGGCACACCGTCGTCAGGACGGAACGCGAATCCGGCACTCCGGCGTCAGGACGGGGTACCGTCCGCGCCGCACTTGATGACCGGGCGGATGCAGTCGCGCACGCGACGCTCCATCTCGGCCACCGGCCAGGCGTTGAAGAAGTCGCCGTGCATCGTGTATCCGCGGCCCGACGCCAGCCGGAAGTTGGCCGGGTTCCCGTTCACCGGGTAGCGCAGCACCTGGCGCAGCTTCGGCACCGGCACCGGGTGCGAGGCCGGGCAGGCCTGGTTGACCGGGTAGGCCATGTGACTCTTGTGGTCGGCCGAGTCCAGGTCCCTGCCGTTCCAGCACTGCGGGAAGTCCAGGTAGGACTCCATCATGGTGCCCGCCGGGCAGGTCACGAAGTCCTTGGACGGCGGGACGTGACCGGCGTGCAGGCACGACCAGCGGGCGTTGCTGGTCGGGTCGTCGGGGGTGGTCGCCTTGGCGTTGCCCGCGACGATCCGCAGGCCCAGCGGGAGCGGCTGGGTCCGGGCGACGATGTCGTCGCGCACGCCCTCACCCAGGTAGTAGAACGTGGTGATGGTCGGCTCCACCGGGGTGTCGCCGTTGTAGAGGGTCGGCACCCAGTACGACGACAGGTCGGTGCGCGGGTTGCAGTTGGTGGGGGAGCTCTGCAGGGACGCGAGGGTCGTGTGGGCGTTGGTGGTGGTGCTGCCGAAGAAGCTGTGCATGTGCGACGCGCCGGGCAGGCCCGGGAAGATGATCGGGTCGTCGGGCAGCCGGTGGCTGAAGGGGCAGTCGGCGAGGAACTCCGCCACCCGTACGACCGCGGCGGACGAACCCCCCGCCTGGGCCTTCGACGTCGCGCTTGCCTGGGTGGTGTGGATGACGAGGGACGTGCCCAGCAGCGCCACTATGGCGGTCACCAGGGTCAGCGGGCGTAACCGGCGTCGTAGGCGGGCCGGGGAGAGTGCCGGGTGCATGGATGGACTCCTTTTTGGGGGGACTTTCGACTGTTGGGACTCCGGTTCCGGGGAGGCTCCGGCACGGCTCGGGCGAGCCGTGCCGGAGCGGGGGGATCACTTGTAGACGCGCACGTAGTCGACGAGCATCTGCTTGGGGAAGCCGGTACTGGCGTCCGGCGGGCCGGGCCAGTCACCGCCCACCGCGAGGTTGAGGATGATGTAGAACGGGTGGTCGAAGACCCACGGCCCGCGCGTCGCCTCGACCTGCTCCTTACTCAGGGTGAGAACCGTCCGGCCGTCCAGGGTGTAGACGATGCCCTTGCTGTTCCAGGTGGCGGCCCAGACGTGGAAGTCGTCCGAGAGGTCCGCGCCGCTGGGCAGCGTGTACGGGGCGCCGATGCCGCCGCCGCCGTTGTAGGCGGGGGCGTGGATGGTCGAGTAGGAGGTCTTGACGTCCTTGCCGAGCACCTCGAGGATGTCGATCTCCCCGTTGTACGGCCAGGGCCTGCCGGTGAGGAAGTCTGCGCCCATCATCCAGAACGCCGGCCACAGGCCGTTGCCCTTCGGGACCTTGACGCGGGCCTCGACCTTGCCGTACGTGAAGGTGAACTTGCCGCCGGTGTTGATGCGGCCGGAGGTGTACTGGCAGGGTCCGCCGGGGCAGGACGATCCGGCGGTGGTCTCCTGCCGCGCCGTGATGACGAGGTTGCCGTTGCCGTCCATGGCGGTGTTCTCGGGCTTGTAGTACTCGAGCTCGTTGTTCGGGCCGGTGCCCGGGTCCTGGGTCCACTTGGCCGCGTCGGGCCTGGTGCCCGCGCCACCGTTGAACTCGTCACTCCAGACGAGCGTCGTCGGCGGGTCGGCCGGGTCCGGCGGGAGCGGCGGCGGCGTGATCGGGGCGCCACCGGTGCCCCAGACCTGGAACTCCCACAGCGAGTAGCCGTACGGGGTGGCGCGCTGGGTGCCGTACATGCGCACGTAGCGGCCGGTGCCGTTGACGGTCAGCGTCTGCTTGAAACCGGTGCCGGTGGTCGTGGAGTAGATCGGCGTCCAGGTGGTGTTGTTGTCCGAGACCTGGATCTGGAAGGCCCTGGCGTAGGCCGGGTCCCACTGGAGGACGACCTGCTTGATCTGCGCGGCCGCGCCGAGGTCGACGGAGATCCAGCCCGGGTCGACCCAGCCGGTGGTGGAGCTGGTCGCCCAGCGGGAGGCGGGATCGCGGTCGAACGCCCTGGCCGGGGTGCACTCCCAGCAGTTCCCGTCGCTCTGGGAGGTGGAGGCCGCGCCGGGCCTGCCGTAGGACAGCAGCTTGAGCGCGCCCGGGTCGGGGGTGGGGGTGGGAGTCGGGGTGGGGTCGGTGCCCCCGATGGTCCCGTAGACCTGGAACTCCCAGAGCGAGTAGCCGTACTGGGTGGCGCGCTGGGTGCCGTACACGCGCACGTAGCGGCCGGTGCCGCTGACGGCCAGCGTCTGGTTGCCGCCGGTGGCGGTGGTCGTGGAGTGGATCGGGGTCCAGGTGGTGCCGTTGGGCGAGGTCTGGATCTGGAAGGCCCTGCCGTAGGCGGCCTCCCAGTTCAGCGTCACCTGCGTGATGGTCGCACTGGCCCCGAGGTCGACCTGGATCCACTGCGGGTCGCTGAACCCGCTGGACCAGCGGGTGCCCGCGTTGCCGTCGACGGCCGCGGACGCGGGGAAGGCCACGTTCTCCGAGGACGAGGCGGTCGCCGTCTTGCCCTGGGAGAGCAGGGTGTCGGCGGCCGCCGCAGGCATGATCGCGAGACAGGACGTGACGAGGGTGACGGCCGCGGCTATCAGCAGGGCCATGCGGCGGCCGGGACTTCGGGACGAGGGCATCGCGTCTCCTCGGAGAGTGGGGGGTGCGTACCGGTATCGGGTCGGGGAGCGCTCTCTCAACCAGAGATTGCTCTCGTCCGACACGGGCTGTCAAGTGTCCGTTTAACCAGGACGAAACGGGCCACACATGATCCGGCAATCAACCGTGCATCTCAGGGAGCGCTCCCGGATAATCGTTTGCACCGTTACAACGGGCTGTGAACTGGGACGAAGAAGATCCTTTTCGGGGAGCGATTTCTCGGATTTCCTCCGGCGGCCATCCCGAGGGAAAATCCGGTCAAGTTCGGGACATTGACAGAAATCCTCCTTCCGGTCACCCTTTGTGAGGGAGCGCTCTCTTCATGATCATCGATTAAGCTGGGGAAGGGTGGGACCGCACGTTCAGGCACCACCGGTCAGCGGGCGGTACGAACTGCGGGAGAACCACATGAGACGACCCACCCTGGAGGCTGTCGCCACCCGGGCCGGCGTGTCCAAGTCAACGGTCTCCAGGGTGGTGAACGGTGAGCCGACGGTCGCCTCCGACATCCGCGACCTCGTCATGCGGGCGGTGAACGACCTGGGCTACATCCCCAACCCCGCGGCGCGCAGCCTGGTGACCCGGCGCACCGACTCCATCGCGGTGATCGTCTCCGACCCGTCGGCCGGACTCGTCTCCGACGATCCGATGTTCTCCACCGTCGTGCGCGCGGCCAGCCGCGAGTTCGAGGCGGCGGGCAAGCAGGTCATGCTCATGCTCGCCGGCTCCGACGACGCCCGCGTACGGGCCCGGCAGTTCGTGGCCGCCCGCCACGTGGACGGGGTCATGCTCGTGTCGATGCACGGCGCCGACCCCCTGCCGGCGGCGCTCGCCGCCACGGGCGTCCCCCTCGTCTCCCACGGCAGGCCCACCTTCCGGCTGGACGTGCCGTGGGTCGACAACGACAACACCGGAGGGGCCGCCCAGGCGGTGCGGCACCTGCTGGAACGGGGACGGCGCCGGATCGCCACGATCTCCGGCCCGCTGGACATGTCCGCCGCCCAGGACAGGATCGGCGCCTACCGCGAGGTCCTGAGCGAGACCGGACGGCGCTCGATCGTGGCCATCGGCGACTTCACCCGGATCTCCGGAGCCGAGGCCATGGCGCAGCTGCTCGAGGACGACCCCGCGCTGGACGCGGTGTTCGCCGCCAACGACCTGATGGCGATCGGCGCCATGCGGGCGCTGCGCCAGGCGGGCCGGCGGGTGCCCGACGACGTGGCGGTGGTGGGGTACGACGACATCGAGGCGGCCCTCTACACCGATCCCCCGCTCACCACGGTACGCAGCCCCATGGGCGAGCAGGCCGCCGCCTCGGCCCGCCTGCTGCTCGGCCTGCTGCGAGGCGAGCCCGCCGCCCCGGTGACCCTTCCGACCCAGCTCGTGGTCAGGGAGTCCAGCTAGCCGGGAGGACGGCCGGAGCACGCGGGGGCCGGCCGGTTCGGGTCCGACGGCGCGAGGGCACCAGAAGGCATGGGGCGATGCACCGAAAAAAGGGCAGCAAAAACTAGATAATCCATATATTGATGGTTACCTGGACAATCATCTGAAAAATCCATACGGATAATGGATGACCATCGTCCCGGAGGCGCGAGTCCAGAGAACGACCATCCGCCGAGTACATGTGACGGGAAAATCAAATAATCTGGACATATTCCTCCAATTGACGAATCCGTTTAGCCCTCGTTAACGAGGGTTGCGCTTTGCCATGTCGATCATCGGGTAACTCCTGCTTGCCGCCACTATCGCGGTTCAAGCAATCCGACTCCCTTGAATCACAAAAGACATGGAAAGCGATGACTTCTAGCGGCAGAAGACGGATTTCTATTATCAATTCCGGCAAACGTGCTCGAAACTGGCCCGTCGCGGCAACGATCAGCGCTGTTCTGGCGCTTTCCTGTCAGGTTCCGGCTGACGCCGTCACCGGCATCACGGGAATCCCCTTCCTCGAAACGAGGACCGTCGGCGACGTGGTCGCTCCGGTTCGCGAGGCGGCCGGAAGGTGCGACCGCTCGCGTGTCCACGGGGTGGGAACCGTCGCGCGGAAGAAATGCAAGTGCGGGAGAAGGCGCTGCTGTTGCCGCGACGGTCGTGACGGCCGTGACGGCGAGGACGGACTGCCGGGCATCGGGCTGCGCGGCCCCTCGGGTCCGGCAGGCCCGGCAGGCGCGGCGGGCGCGGACGGAGCCCCAGGACCGGCGGGACCTGCAGGAGCGGACGGCGCGCCGGGAGTCGCCGGACCTGCGGGACCTGCCGGGCCTGCTGGACCCGCGGGCACGGACGGCCTGACAGGACCCGCAGGACCCGCGGGCGCCGACGGCGCGACAGGACCCGCAGGACCTGCGGGACCTGCCGGACCCGCAGGACCCGCGGGCACGGACGGCCTGACAGGACCCGCAGGACCCGCCGGACCCGCAGGACCCGCAGGCGCCGACGGCGCGCCGGGAGTCGCCGGACCTGCGGGACCTGCCGGGCCTGCTGGACCCGCGGGCACGGACGGCCTGACAGGACCCGCAGGACCCGCAGGACCCGCAGGAGCGGACGGCGCGATAGGACCCATCGGCCTGACCGGAGTCGCCGGAACGACCGGACCCGCGGGCGCCGACGGCGCGCCGGGTCCCGCCGGACCTGCGGGACCTGCCGGGCCTGCTGGACCCGCGGGCACGGACGGAGCGACAGGACCGGCGGGGCCCGCGGGTCCCGCAGGGTCGAGCGCCCTGGCCACCAGGCAGGTCGCCGCGGGGACGCCGACTCTCGTTCCCGCCGACACGACGGTGACCGTTCTCGGCGGCGTATGCCCTGCGGGCACGCTCGTCGTCGCCGGAGAATGGAGTGGCAGTGCCCTGGGGGTCGACGTGATCGCCTCCGAGTCGGTGATCGGCAACCGGTGGAGCGTCACGTTCGCCAACGGCGGAGCGCTCCAGCCCACTGTGACGGTCTCCAGCTCGTGTGTCGGACCTGCGTAAGAAGCGTGGAAAGCGGCGGCGGACGCCGGGTCCGGATCGGAAAGTCATTGGCGAAAACCGCACAGACCTTATCGCGGGCCACGGCCGGTGAATCGCACCAAAATTCTCTCGATATCCAAGAACCCTAAATTCCGGTCATTGCCCACAGGACAGGAAATCTCTGGAGCACACGGTTTTCAAGCTCAACAACCTGGACACATCCCAGCCGTTGACGAATCCGTTTAAACCTTGTTAACGAGGGTTGCGCTTTGCCGTGTCGATCATCGGGTAGCTCCTGCTTGCCGCACCGTCGCGGTTCAAGAAATCCGATTCCCTGGAATCATAAAAGACATGGAATGCGATGACTTCTAGCGGTAGAAGACGGGCTCAAATTATTGATTCCGGCAAACGTGCTCGAAACTGGTCCGTAACAACAACAGCGATCGGTGCCGTCCTGGCGCTTTCCTGCCAGACGCCGGCCAACGCCATGACCGACACCACAGGCATCAGTCCCCCCAATACGCGAGACCCCGGTGGCGAGGCCGTTCCGGTTCGGAGGCTGACCAGCCCGCTGGACGACGCGCGGGTGTCCCTGATGAGGCCCCTCAAGCGGGAAGACTGCAAGTGCCAGGGGAGGCACTGCGCGTGTGACCGTGACCGTGACCGTCCCGGCAAGCACAGCCGTGCCGGCGGAAAGAACAGGGAGGGCCGCGACAGCGGAAGGAAACCGTCGAACCTCGGGCTGCCGTCGGAGTCCGCGAACCCTGCGAACCCTACGAACGCGGCGAACCCAGCGAAATCGGCGAAACCGGCTGACCCGGCGGACCCGGTAGAGGCGAGCCTTCCGGACGGCCCACTCGCGCCGACGAGACCGATGGGATCCCAAGGACCGGCAGGCCCGGTGGGCGCCAAGGGAATGGCCGGTCCGGCCGGACCGACGGGAGCCACGGGAGCGAAGGGTGACACCGGCGCCCCCGGGCCACCGGGAGCGCCGGGCCCCGCGGGCGCGCTGGGGCCCATGGGCGCGACGGGCGCCATCGGTCCGGCCGGGCCGATGGGCCCGGCAGGACCCATCGGCCCGGCAGGAGCCGACGGGCTCACGGGACCGATCGGACCGGAAGGAGCGGCGGGGGCCGTCGGACCCGCGGGACCGGCAGGCCCGATCGGACCTGAAGGACCGGCGGGGGCGGAAGGGCCGGCGGGACCCGCCGGTCCGATCGGGCCGGTCGGACCGATCGGACCGGAAGGACCGGCAGGACCCGCGGGAGCCACCGGCGCCCCCGGACCGGCGGGCGCGGAGGGCGCGGCGGGGCCCGTCGGCCCCGCGGGCGAACCGGGTGCCGCCGGACCGGTGGGACCGACCGGCGCCACGGGAGCCGCGGGCACGCCCGGCGCACCCGGCCCGGCGGGACCCGCGGGGCCCGCGGGCCCCGCGGCGCCGACGTCCGCCGTGTCCGTGGCCTACCTGCTTCTCGAACCGATCACCGCGTCGGTTCGGAGCGACGGGACGGCGCGGATCCGCGACCCGCGAACGACTCCACGCTGGCACGACCTTTCGACGATCCCCGGCCATCCCACCGATGTGGTGGACGTCGCGGCGACGGTCCTTCATGACGGCGCCCTTCCGTACCTTCACCTCACGGTTCAGAACTCGGCCGGTCAGGTCTCCTGGACGAAATGCCTGCTTGGCCGCCCGGTTCCGGTGACGGGAGGCTTCTTCGCTCCGGGAACGCCTCTCGGGCCTCCCGCGTACCCCGCCAACTGCGACAAGTTCACCAACGAGACACCGTCGGCCTGAACCCCTGCGGGGCCTCACCGGACAGCGGAGAACGCCGTGCCCGGCACCAGCCGGGCACGGCAGCGGAACCGTTCGGAGGACGTCCGCGGACCACGCGGCCCTCGGGCCGGGGGACGCGTCAGTTCCGGACGAGGATCGGGAGGCGCGTCAGTTCCGGACGAGGGTCAGGGGGCGCGTCAGTTCCGGACGAGGACCAGTCGCGAGGGGTCTTCTCCGGCCAGCGGGACCCGGAGCCTGCGCCTTGCGGCGACTACCCGGTACGCGGCGGTGCACGCGTTCGCACCCAGCGCGACGGCGACGAGCAGGCCGAGGCGGACCAGGTCCGGCCTGCCGAAGCTGAGCTCCCCGGCGCCGTTTACCAGGAATCCGGTACCGAAGAACCACGCCATGACGGCCGTCGCCAGCGCGACCCCGGCGCGGACCCCGCAGGCGGCGTGGGCGCACACGGCGATCGCCATGATCAGCACGCGGCCGGCGACCTCCGCCGGCGCGAGGAGCAGCGAGGCGGCCACGGTGGCGGCGACGACGGTGACGAATCCTCCGGCGAGCGAGAATCCCGCCGGTTCGGTCCCGAACATCGCCACCACTCCTTTATAAAACAGACATTTGTTGCCTAGCGGACATTTGCCGAAGGGGCCGGCCTCTGCCCCTCCATGGAATCCCGGGAAATGCCCGCAGGCCAATGTCGATGTGTTTTCTTCACCTTTTCCCTACGTTCATTTACGCCATTCCTCACCCGCCGCAGGTCTCCGCGGGCCGGCCTCCTACAGGCCCACGTCGCGGCGCATCAGGTCCTGCTCCATCTCCCTGCGGACGAGCAGCCTCGCCCGGCCGTCGCGTACGGCGACGACCGGGGGCCGGCCCATGAGGTTGTAGGTCGAGGCCATCGAGTGGTGGTAGGCCCCGGTGGCCGCCAGCGCGATGAGGTCACCCGGGCGCAGGTCGGCGGGGAGCGGGACGTCCTCCGCGATCGTGTCGCCCGTCTCGCAATGGTGGCCGACGACCGTGAACGAGCGCGGCCCCTCGCGGGAGACGCGCCCGGCGAGCCGTACGGTGTAGCGCGCCCCGTACAAGGCGGGACGGGGGTTGTCGCTCATCCCGCCGTCGACGGCGACGAACGTCCGCGAGCCCCCGCGCTTGACCGCGACGACACGGTAGAGAGTGGTCCCGGCGGTACCGGCGATCGCCCGGCCGGGCTCCACGATGAGCCGGGGCACCGGCAGGCCGAACCCGGCGGCCCGCTCCGTGATCGCGGTGACGACCGCGTTCGCGAAACGCTTCAGGTCGAGTCCCCCCGCACCCGGCAGGTAGGCGATGCCGTGCCCGCCGCCCAGGTCGAGCTCGGGGAGGATCACGCGGTGGGCGTCGCGGATCCGGGCCATCTCGCCGACCAGGACCCTGGCCGCCCGCTCGTACGGCTCGACGTCGTCGATCTGCGAGCCCAGGTGGCAGTGGAGCCCGGCCAGTTCCAGCCGGGGCTGGTGCAGGACCCTGGCCACGGCGTCCCCGGCGGCACCGCTCAGGATGGACAGGCCGAACTTCTGGCCCTCTCCCGCTGTACGGATCTTGGGGTGGGCACCCGCCTCGATGTCGGGCGTCACCCGGACCAGCACCTTCTGACGACGGTCGATCGGGACGAGCGCGGCGAGCCTGTTGATCTCGGCGACGTTGTCCACCACGATTCTGCCGACGCCCTCGTCCACCGCCCTGCGCAGCTCGGCGGGCGTCTTCGCGTTGCCGTGCATGATGATCCGCCTCGCGGGGAACCCGACGGACCTGGCGACCGCCAGCTCGCCTCCCGAGCAGACGTCGATGCTCATCCCCTCGGCCCGCATCCAGTCGGCCATCGCGCGGCAGAGAAACGCCTTGGCCGCGTACGCGATCTCGGCACCCGGGAGCGCGGCCCGGTAGGCGCGGCAGCGCAGCCGCACGTCCGCCTCGTCGATCACGTAGCCAGGGGTGCCGAACCGGTGGGCGATCTCGGTGAGGGACACCCCGCCGATCGTGACGTCTCCCTTGGCCGTGACGCGCGTGGTCGCCGACCACGGGGCGCCGGCGGTCTCACCGGGCGCGGTCGCCCTTCGCTCGGGGAAACCGGTGGAAGGGGCCCCAGGACCCCTGCGGACGGGTAACGGCAACGGGATTTCACTCGCGTGCGAGACGCCCATGCTTCCTCCTGCTTTCGCGGCCCGGCCGGATGGCCGGACACAGGGGACGCTAGGTCGGCGAAGGGCGGATCGAACGGTTCCGGACGGGACCCTGACGCTCCTCCGCCCTACCCTGACACCTCCTTGACGGCCGGACGACGGCCGGACACGAAGCGTGAGATCGGCAACGCGGAACATCCCCCCGGCACG
Organism: Streptosporangium sp. H16; assembly: GCF_051918855.1. Classification (NCBI taxonomy): domain Bacteria; kingdom Bacillati; phylum Actinomycetota; class Actinomycetes; order Streptosporangiales; family Streptosporangiaceae; genus Streptosporangium; species Streptosporangium sp. H16. The sequence goes on along the minus strand of NZ_JBPXMD010000008.1, from coordinate 111,612 downwards.
GAGAACCGGCCAGAGGGACGCCCGGGGCCTTCGCCGACAGGTCGGCGAAGGCCCGGTGGGTGCCTAGCGGGCACTCTCCAGGAGCTTCTCGGTGGCGACGAGGCGCACGCAGGTGGCGAGGCCGGAGATGGCCAGTTCCAGCTCGTCGAGCTCGGGGTAGGTGGGGGCGATGCGGATGGTGCTGTCACGAGGGTCCGTCGCGTACGGGTGGGTGGCGCCCGCGGGGGTGAGGGCGATGCCCGCCTCTCCCGCCCGCCGCACCACCTCGCGCGCGCAGCCCTCCAGCACGTCGAGGCTGATGAAGTAGCCGCCCGCGGGGCTGGACCAGGTCGCCAGGCCGCTGCCGCCCAGCTCCTTCGTGAGGATCGTCTCGACCGCGTCGAACTTCGGCCGGAGCAGCTCCCGGTGGCGGCGCATGTGCTCGGCCAGGCCGTTCTCGTCGCGCAGGAACTCCACGTGGCGGAGGTGGTTGAGCTTGTCGGGGCCGATGGTGCGCTTGGCGGTGTTCCCGAGCAGCCAGGCCACGTTGGCCGGGGACGAGCCGAAGAAGGAGACGCCGGAGCCGGCGAAGGTGATCTTCGAGGTGGAGCCGAAGACGAAGACGCGGTCGGGGTTGCCGTTCTCCGCGCACAGCGCCAGGATGTCGGCGATCTCCACGGGCGTGTCGGTCAGGTGGTGCACGGCGTAGGCGTTGTCCCAGAAGATCCGGAAGTCCGGGGCGGCGGCCGGCATGGCGGCCAGGCGCCGCACCGTCTCGTCACCGTAGGAGACACCGCCGGGGTTGCTGTACTTGGGCACGCACCAGATGCCCTTGACCTGGGGGTCGTCGAGCACGAGGCTCTCCACGACGTCCATGTCCGGTCCCTCGGCGTTCATCGGCACCGGGATCAGCTCGATGCCGAACCGCTCGCACAGGGCGAAGTGGCGGTCGTATCCGGGAACCGGGCACAGGAACGCGATCCGCGGCTCGTCGGCCCAGCGGCGCTCGGCTCCGGGGAGTGTCCCGAGCAGGGCGTGGACGATCGAGTCGTGCATCAGCGAGAGGCTGGAGTTGTCCGCGGCGACGAGCTGGGCGGCGGGCACCTGCAGCGGGCCGCTGAAGATCTCCCTGAGCTCGGCCAGGCCCTGGAGCCCGCCGTAGTTGCGGCAGTCGGTGCCGTCCGCGGCGGTGTGACCGGCGGGCAGGTCCAGCAACGCCTCGGAGAGGTCGAGCTGCCGCGCCGATGGCTTGCCCCGCGTCAGGTCGAGGGACAGACCGCGCCGGACGAGCGCGTCGTAGTCACGCTGGGCACCGTCTCGCCGGGCGGTCAGCTCGTCGATGGTCAGGGCCGGAGAGGTCACGGGAGTTCCTTCGCCTGCTGGTGATCGGCTCCGGAGGCGGTCGGCGACCGGCGGGGAAGACGGTTGTGGAGCGGCTCCGAAGGTGGCCTGGTCGACTTCGAAGAATAGAAGACCACGACGCCCGATCGGAAGCCGGGCCGTTCGCGTCGCGCCGTCCCGGACGATTCAACGCTCGATCATGCGCGTCATATGACCGGCTCACCATACGATCGCCGTATGGCGGAGGTCATGGTGCGTGACGGAACCTGGACGTTCGACGGTGAGATCCTGCGCATCGTCCCCGGCCGCGACCGGAGCGTGAAGAAACTGCGGCAGCTGCTGGGCGAGGTGCGGGTCCCCCTGGAGGCCGTGGCCGGCATCGCCTACGAGCCCGGCAAGAAGGGCGGCAGGCTGCGGCTGCGGCTGCGCGAGGGCGCCGACCCGTTCAACCAAGCGGCGGGCGGGCGAATCGCCGACGCCGCCGACCCGTACCAGCTGGTCGTGGACGCCGACCGCACCGGCGCCGCCGAGTACTTCGTCGACGAGGTACGCAACGCGCTGGTGATCGAGCAGGTGCCGGACGGTCCCTCGGAGCGCTATCTCATGCCCGGCCCCGCCCTGCCCGTGGTGGTTCCGGCGGGCGACGGCACGGCGACGTTCGACGGCGAGTCGATCCGCCTCGAATGGAACTGGGCCACCGAGGAGGCCAAGAAGTCGGCCGGTCCCCAGCGGATCGCGCTGAAGGACCTGAACGGCGTGGAGTGGTTCCCGACCGCGGGCCTGGAGAACGGCTACCTCCGTTTCCACCCGAAGGGCGTGGCACCGCACAAACTCGCTCCCAAGCACGACCCGAGCTGCCTGGTCCTGTGGGGATTCGACAAGGAGACCCGCACGACGGCGCTGCTCGTCGCCGCGATCCTCGCCAGGCTGCCGCACCCCTCGGACGCCCGGCTGTCCGCCGCCGCGGCGTCCCCGGCGATCGAGGCCGCCACACCCGCGGCACCCGCCGGCGGCGACGACCCGGACTCGCTCCTGCGCCGCCTGCGCGAACTCGGTGACCTGCACAAGGACGGCGTTCTCACCGACGAGGAGTTCACCACCGCCAAGCAGGCCCTGCTCCGCCGCTTCTGAGCGGCAGCGCGGGCGTCACCGGCACTGGGCGAGCATGACGGTCTTGTCCGCGCGGGTGACCGGCAGGTTGTACTTCAGGGCCACCTGGGCGAAGCGGACGACGTAGGCGCAGCGGACCCCGCGTACGGGAGGGAGCCAGGACGCCGGTCCCGAGCCGCCCTTGGCCTCGTTGGCGTCGCCGTACACCGGGAGGAGGTTGAGCGGGTCGTTGGCGATGCGCTTCCGCTTGGACAGCGGCCAGCGGGAGGCCCCCATCCGCCACTCGTAGGACAGCGGGACCACGTGGTCGACCTGGATCTCGTCGGAACGCTTCTTGGTCCAGCGGACGATCCGGCCGGTGTAGGGATCGCGCAACTTCATGGAGACGACCACGCAGTCGGATCCGCGGCGGTAGCGCACGTCCTCGCCGTCGCGGGCCAGCAGGTCGTCGCGGGTACGGCAGCCGTTGCGCGCGTACGGCACTCCTCTGGCGGTGTCGGCCCAGTTCTCGCCGAACCTGGCCCGGCTGTAGCCGGCCTTGGAACCCATCGGCGCGACCCGGAGCTTCCCGATCAGCCTGACGGCGACGCCCCGGTCTCCGGTCGACCTGACGGGCGCCAGTCCGGGGCCCACACCGTCCGGGTTGTCCAGCGGCGCGACCCGGGCCGGCGCGGCCCTCGCGCGCGTGTCGTCGTGCGTCGACAGTGAGAAGAGCACCGCGGCGCCGAGCATCACGGTGACCACCCCCCGCGTGCTCACCCATGCCTCCAGAAGCGTCTACGGGCTCGTGCTTGACCGATTCCCGGTAATCCCCTGGTTGACACGGGGGTGTCCGCCGGCTGAGACCGTACCCGGAGGGCGGCCGGTCAGGGCTGGAAGCGGTCAGGGCTGGAAGCGGTAGCCCATGCCCGGTTCGGTGAGCAGGTGGACCGGGTGGGCGGGGTCACGCTCCAGTTTCTTGCGCATCTGGGCCATGTACTGGCGGAGGTAGTTGGTCTCCTTGCCGTAGGCGGCGCCCCAGACGTCGTTCAGCAGGCGGCGCTGGGTGATCAGCTTGCCGGGGTTGCGGACCAGGATCTCCAGCAGGCGCCACTCGGTGGGGGTCAGCCGCACGCCGCCGGAGACGGTCTTGCCCGCCAGGTCCACCTCGTGCTCGCCGATCACGAACCGGGCCGTTTCCTCCTCGGTGACCGAGGCGCGACGCGACACCGCACGGATCCTGGCGAGCAGCTCGTCGACGCCGAACGGCTTGATGACGTAGTCGTCGGCGCCCGCGTCGAGGGCCTCCACCTTGTCGCGGCCCTCGGCCCTGCCGGACAGCACGATGATCGGGACGGTGGTCCAGCCGCGCAGCCCGTGGATGACGTCCACCCCGTCCATGTCGGGCAGGCCGAGGTCGAGCACGACCAGGTCGGGGTGCCGGTCGGCGGCCTGGCGCAGGGCGGCGGCGCCGTCGCCGGCCACGGCCACCTCGTACCCGCGGGCGGCCAGGTTGATCCGCAGCGCCCGCAGGAGCTGGGGCTCGTCGTCGACGACGAGGATGCGCGTCACAGGTCCTCCACAGGTGCGGGCGCGGCCCGGTGCCGCGGGAAGACGGGCAGGGTCAGGATCATGGTGAGGCCCCCGCCCGGTGTCTCGTCCGGTACGAGGGTGCCGCCCATCGCCTCCGCCAGCCCCCGGGAGAGCGCGAGGCCGAGACCGACACCGGTGGCGTTGTCGCGGTCGCCGAGCCGCTGGAAGGGCAGGAAGACCCGGTCGCGTGACTCCTCGGGAATGCCCGGCCCCCGGTCGACGACCCTGATCTCCATGTGGTCGCCGTCGTCGCCGTTTACGCTCGCGCCGACCAGCACGGCGACGCCCGGCGGGCTGTAGCGGACGGCGTTGGAGACGAGGTTGACCAGTACGCGTTCGAGCAGCGCGGGGTCGGCGGCGATCTCGGGGAGATCCTCGGGCAGGCGGCTCAGCACCCGGTCGTGCGGCGGGCCCAGCTCGTCGACGACCCGGGGGACGATCTCCTCGAGCGCCGTCGGCTGGAGCGTCAGCCCGAGCGCCCCCGCCTGCAGGCGGCTCATGTCGAGCAGGTTGACGACCAGGCGGTCCAGCTTGACCAGGGACTCGTCGGCCGTGGCGAGCAGTTCCTCCCTGTCCTCCGGCGACCAGTCGACGTCGGTGGCGCGCAGGCCCTCCACCGCCGCCCTGGCCGAGGCGAGCGGGGTGCGCAGGTCGTGGCTGACCGCGGCGAGCAGCGCGGTGCGCATCCTGTCGGCCTCGGCGAGCGGGCGCAGTCGCCCCGCCTGCTCGGCGAGGCGGCGGTGGCGCAGCGCCACCGCCGCCTCGGCGGCGAACGCCTCCAGCACCCTGCGGCCTGACGTGCCGGGCAGCCACCCGCGTACGGCCAGTACCAGGTCGTCGTCGACGACCACGTCGGTGCCGGCGACACCGGGACGGGTGGACGGCTCCCCGCCCCCGGTCGCCACGATCCGCCAGCCGTCCGAGCGATCCGAGCCATCGGAACCGTCCGGTCCGTCCGGTCCGTCCGAAGCCCCCGAACCGTCCGGGCCGGGCGGGCCGGGCGGGCCATCGGGCCGGCGTTCCAGCAGGGTGACGGAGGTCAGCCCGAAGATCTCCCTGAGCCGGGAGAGCAGGGACGGCAGCGCCGCCTCGCCCCGGAGCACGTATCCGGCGAGGGTCGCCAGCACCTCGGCCTCCGCGCCCGCGAGGGCGGCCTCCCTGGCGCGGCGGGCCGCCAGGTCGACGACCGCGCTCACCATGATCGCGACCAGCACGTAGACGACCAGGGCGAGCAGGTTCTCCGGTCGCGTCACGGCCAGCGAGTGGAACGGCGGCGTGAAGTACCAGTTGAGGAGGGCGAACCCGGCCACCGCGGCGGTGATCGCGGGCCACATGCCGCCGGTCAGCGCGACGCAGACCACCATCAGCAGGAACAGCAGTATCACGCTCGGCAACGTCGCGTGACCGATGCCCAGGAGGGCGGCGGTGAGCAGGGGGAGCCCGAGCAGCGCCGTCCCCCAGCCGGCGAGCCTGCGGGAGCGGGTGAGCGCGGCGCGCGACGGGCGGCGGCCGCCGGACCTCCCCGCCTCCTCGTGGGTGACCATGTGGACGTCGACGGTCCCCGAGGACGCGGCCGTGGTCACCCCGACCCCCCGGGACAGGGCCCGCGCGAGCCGTCCGCGCCGGGAGACCCCCAGCACCAGCTGCGTGGCGTTCACCCGCCGGGAGAAGTCCAGCAGCGCCCGCGGCACGTCGTCGCCCACGACCTGGTGGTAGCCGCCGCCCAGGCTCTCCACCAGCGCGCGCTGCCGGGCCAGGCGCGCCGGATCGGCGTTCGCCAGGCCGTCGGCCATCGTCACGTGCACCGCCAGCAGGTCCGCCCGCGGGGACCTGGCCGCGATCCGCGCCGCCCGGCGCACCAGAGTCTCCCCCTCCGGGCCTCCCGCCAGCGCCACCACCACCCGCTCCCGGGTCTCCCGCACCCCGGCGGCGCGATGCTCGGCGCGGTGGTGGCCGAGGCTGTCGCCGACCTCTCCCGCCACCCACAGCAGCGCCAGCTCGCGCAGCGCCGTCAGGTTGCCCGGCCGGAAGTACGTCGACAGTGCCGCCTCCGCTCTCTCCGGCGCGTACACGTCGCCGTGCGCCATCCGGCGGCGCAACGCCTCCGGGGCCATGTCCACCAGCTCCACCTGCCCGGCCCGCCGCACCACCTCGTCGGGCACCGTCTCGCGCTGGACCACCCCGGTGATCTCCTCGACGGCCTCCCCGAGCGACTCCAGGTGCTGGACGTCGAGGGTGGAGACCACGTCGATCCCGGCCTCCAGGATCTCCTCCACGTCCTGCCAGCGCTTGGCGTTGCGCGAGCCCGGCACGTTGGTGTGGGCCAGCTCGTCGACCAGGACGACCTCCGGCCTCCGCGCGATGACGGCGTCCACGTCCAGCTCGCCGAACACGGCCCCGCGGTGCTCCGCCGCCGCTCGCGGGACGATCTCCATCCCCTCCAGCAGCCTCTCGACGCGCTCGCGACCGTGCGTCTCCACCAGCCCGACCACCACGTCCGTGCCGTGCTCCCCGCGCCCACGCCCCTCTGCCAGCATCGCGAAGGTCTTGCCCACCCCGGGGGCCGCCCCCAGGTAGACGCGCAGCCGTCCGCGTGCCATGCAGCTCGTTCCTCACCGATCGCCGAATCCCTGCCGGATGCCGGGCCGGACCCGGCCGTTCTCCCCTGAGGCCAGGCTACGGCGGGCGGTCTCCCGGCCGATCAGGTGACCCGGCGGGCGGCGGCGGACGGCTATCGGGTCAGAGCCAGTTGCGCTTCTTGAACGCCCGGTAGAGCAGCACCGTGCCCACGATGATCAGGATCGTGGACGTCCAGAACCCGATCGACTGGGCGAACCCGGGGTAGGGCACGTTCTGCCCGTAGAAACCGGTGATCATCGTGGGCACCGCGATGATGGCCGCCCAGCTGGTGATCTTCTTCATGATGTCGTTGAGCCGGAACCCCTGCTGGTTCATGTGGGCCTCGCGGACGTTGCTCACCAGGTCCTGCAGGGACTCGCTCCACTCCGCGGTGCGCAGGGTGTGGTCGTAGATGTCCTGGTAGTACGGGATGAGCTTGGGGTCCAGGACGTCCTGCCTGCGCAGCAGGCTGCCCACGACCTCGCGCGTCGGCACCGCCAGCCGCCGGAAGCGCACCAGCTTCTTGTGCATCTCGAAGGTCCGGCGCTGGATGTGCGGCATGTCCCCGGGATTGTCCTGGAAGAGGTCGTCCTCCAGCTCCTCGACCCGGTCGTCCACCCCCTGCAACACCTCGAAGTAGCCGTCCACGATGTAGTCGAGCAGGCCGTGCAGCAGGTACGGCACCCCGAACCTGACCATGGCGGCGTTGGCGTCCCAGCGCCTGATCACCTCGTCGATGTCGAACTCGGGGTTCTCCCGCACGGTGACCAGGGCGTTCCTGGTCGCGAAGATCGAGACCTCGATGAAGTCGATCCCCTTCTCCGCCGGTCTCGCCGCGTAGACGGTGACGAACAGGTGGCTGTCGTAGGTGTCGAGCTTGGGCCGCTGGTGGCTGTGCAGCGCGTCCTCGACCGCAAGGGGGTGCAGGCCCAGCTCCTCGCTGATCTTCGCCAGTTCCGCCTGCGTGGGCGAGCAGAGGTCGAACCATACGACGGCGGACTCGTCCTCCACGTGTTCGGAGATGTCGTCGATGGGAAAGCCCTCGGCCTCCAGGACGCCGTTGCGGTAGAGGCGGGTACGGTCCATGGGCGTCAACCCTAGACCTGCCGCGACAGGCCCGGAATCTCCGGGAAATCCGCATTTCCGCCTCTGGGCATCCCCAGCGACGTCCCCGCTCCGGCCGTGATCCCCTACGCCGCTGCGGAGGGAACCGGCTGCCCGGAAACGGCGGGTGCGGCGAGGAGGCGGCGGATGTGCCGTACGGCGGTGCGGCCGGCCCGGTTGGCGCCGACGGTGCTGGCGGAGGGGCCGTAGCCGACCAGGTGGACGCGGGGGTCGAGGACGGCCCGGGTGTCCTCGACCCGGATGCCGCCGCCGGGCTCGCGCAGGCGCAGCGGAGCCAGGTGGCCGACGACGGGGCGGAAACCGGTCGCCCAGAGGATCACGTCCGCCCTGACCAGGCGGGCGGGCCCGCCTGGCCCGGCGTCCCAGGCCACGCCCTCGGGGGTGATCCTGTCGAACATCGGCAGCCGGTCGAGGACACCCGCCGCCATGGCCGCCTCCACCTGGGGGGTCACCGGATAGCCGGTGGCCCCGACCACGCTGCCCGGTACGAGCCCGGCTCGGACGCGGGCGTCGACCCTGGCGACGGCCTCACGGCCGAGGTTCTCGTCGAGCGGACCCCTGACGAAGGCGGGAGGGCGCCGGGTGACCCAGGTGGTCGTGGCGACCTCCGCGATTTCCATCAGGAGCTGCACGCCCGAGGCCCCGGCGCCGACCACCACCACGCGCATGCCCGCGAACTCCTCGCGGCTCACGTAGTCGGCGGTGTGGAGCTGGCGCCCCCGGAACGTCTCCTGGCCCGGATAGCGGGGCCAGAACGGGCGGTCCCAGGTGCCGGTGGCGTTGATCAGCGCGCGGGCCGACCAGTCACCGGCCCCGGTCTCCACCAGCAGCCGCCCTTCCGCGCCCTCCCGGACGGCCCGCACCTCGACCGGGCGGCGTACCGGCAGCTCGAAGGCCCGCTCGTAGGCGGCGAAGTATTCGGAGACGACCTCGGCCGAGGGCCGGGTCGTGTCGACGGCGCCCAGCGGCAGCCCCGGCAGGTCGTGCACGTGGTGGGTGGCGCCGAGGGTGAGGGACGGCCAGCGGAACTGCCACGCGCCGCCGGGCCGGGGGGAGCGGTCGAGCACCGTGAAGTCCAGCCCGGCCCGGCGCAGGAAGTAGGCGCTGGAGAGCCCCGCCTGCCCCGCGCCGATGACGACGACGTCGATGTTCGTGGCGTTTCGCGGCAGCTCGTCCTTCACATTCCCTGGCAACCATGGGGATCCGATGAATAATCCCGCTCGCCGAGGGCAGCAGTGGCTACCACAACAGCCAAAGCCTGAGGTGGTAGCCACATGATAGTGCTGGGACTTCTCTTGATCGTACTCGCGGGTGCGACCGTGATCGCGGTCTCCTGGGACGAGACCGCAGCATCGACCACCACCGCTTCGTTCACCGTGTTCGACCGCCTGTTCCAGTTCACCCAGCTGGAGCTCTTCTTCGCGGGCGTGGCCACCGGAGCGGTCTTCCTGCTCGGCCTGGGGATGATGTTCTCCGGTATGCGTCGCTCGGCCGCGAAGCGTCGCAGCCTCCGCGCCTCGCGGATGGAGGCGCGTGACCGCGTCACCCGCCTGGAGGAGGAGAAGCGGGAGCTGGAGCGCAAGCTCGAAGAGACCCCCACGACCGCGGCTCCCGCGAGCGCCACGACCACGACCACGCCCCCCGTGGTCGACCGTGACCGCGACGGCGTCGACGACCGCGTCGAGGACACCGCGCCCCACCCCCGGGTCGAGGTGCCCCGTCAGTCCTCCACCGACCAGCTCGTGGCCGGTCGCCACGGACGCTCGGACCACCGCTAGTCACGTCCTCTCTCAGCCGGTGCGCCCCGCAGGCCGCACCGGCTGAGGCATGTACGGACCTCCCTCGCCCGCGTCCGGACCCCGATCCTGATCCCGATCCGGCACGGTCTCGTCCACCGGCGCCTCGTCGGCCGGGGTCCGAGCGGATTTCCCGCGACGGTGCAGGAGCGTCATGAGCCCGCCCGCGACGAGCCCCCAGAACGCGGCGCCCACGCCCAGGAGCGTCAGTCCCGACGCGGTGACCACGAAGGTGACGACCGCGGCCTCCCTGCCCTCGGGGTCGGCGACGGCCGAGACGACGGCCGAGGCGAGCGCGCCGAGCAGGGCGAGGCCGGCGACGGCCTCGACGAGCAGCGGCGGGGAGAGCAACACGAGCGCGGTGGCCAGCCCCGAGCCGATCCCAAGGACGATCATCGAGACGCCCGAGGCGACCGAGGCGATCCACCGGCGGGCCGGATCGGGGTCGGCGTCGGGTCCGGCGGACAGCGCGGCGCTGATCGCCGCCAGGTTCACCGCGTGGCCGCCCAGCGGGGCACCCAGTGTGCTCGCCAGGCCGGTGGAGACGAGGATCCCGCGCAGCGGGGGACGGTAGCCGTACCCGGCGAGGACCGCCATGCCCGGTACGTTCTGCGAGGCCATGGTGACCAGGAACAGCGGGAGCGCGATGCCGACCATCGCCTGGGCGCTCCAGGACGGGACGGTCACCTCCAGTACCGGCCGTACGTCCACCGCGCCCAGCCCTGGACCGGTCAGCGCGATGGCCGCGACGGCGACGAGGAGGGCCACCGGGACCGCCCACCTGCGGGCGAACCTGCTCAGCAGCGCCCAGGTGAGCACGACGGGAACCGCCGTCAGCGGTATCTCGGCGAGCGCCCTGACCGGCGCGACGCACAGGTCGAGCAGGACCCCGGCGAGCATGGCGCCGGCGATCGGCGTGGGGATGGACGCGATCCACCGGCCCAGGACGGGGAAGAGACCGGCGGCGGTGAGGAGGAGTCCCGAGACCGCGAACGCCCCGACCGCGACGGGAAAACCGCCCTGTACGGTCCCGGTCGCGACCAGCAGCGCCGCCCCCGGGGTGGACCAGGCCACGACGATCGGGACGCGCTGCCGCAGGCCCAGCCAGACGGCCACCACGCCGTTGGCCACGCAGAGGGCGAGGAGTCCCGACGCCGCCTGCCGCTCGTCGGCGCCCACCGCCCTGAGCCCCGCCAGGACCACGGCGAAGGAGCTGGCGAAACCGACCACCGTGGTCACCACCCCGGCCAGCACGGGTTGAAGCATGCGTGTCATGTTCGGTCCTTGTGGGGGATGACGCCGACCGTTCCGTAAACGGAACGGCTCTCATGCTGCACGATAACCCCATGGACTCCGGAGCACAAAGCCCCAGGCCCGCCAAGGACACCGGCACGCCCGACCGGCCCGCTGCGGCCACCCGTGCGCCCAGCACACCCTCGGCGGACACCGACGCGCTCGACCGGCTCTCAGGGAACGCCGGCGCGCCCGGCGAACCCGCCGTGGACGGCGGCACCCCCGACATCGGGCGGCGGATCCGCCGGCTGCGCGAGGAGCGCGGCATCTCCCTGTCCGCCCTCGCCCGCGCCGCCGGTGTCGGCAAGGCCACACTCTCCGGCCTGGAGAACGGCACCCGCAACCCCACCCTGGAGACCCTCTGGGCGATCACCGCCGAGCTCGGCGTCCCCCTGGCGATGGCCGTCGGCACCCCGCCGCCGGTGGACGCGGGCGGGAGCGGGCGTGCCCAGGTGGTGCCCGTCGTCCACGGCACGGCCGTCGAGGGGACGCTGCTCCAGGTCTTCGAGGACGAGAAGGTCACCTACGAGCTCTACCGGCTGGTGCTCCGGGCGGGGACGACACAGGTCTCGCCCGCCCACCACGAGGGTGTCACCGAGCACGTCACCGTCTTCGCCGGAACGCTGAGCGCCGGACCGGCCGGGGCTCCCCTGCGGGCCGGTCCCGGCGAGCACATCTCCTGGCGGTCGGACGTCCCGCACGCGTACGCCGTCCTCGGTGACCGGGACGTCCACGCCAGCCTGCTCATCCGCTACCCGCGCTGCTGATCCCGGCGCCCCTCGCGGACCCGATCGCATTCCTAAAATACGTAAAAAGTAATATTTCCCCCATGAAACCACGGTCCATGGCGATCTTCTTCTGGGCCACGGGCGTGGTGGCCTACGTCATCGCCGTCTTCCACCGGCAGTCACTGGGCGTGGCGGGCATCGAGGCGGCGGCGAGGCTCGACGTCGGCGCGGCGGGGCTCTCGGTCCTGGCCATGTGCCAGCTGCTGGTCTACGCGGGCATGCAGGTGCCCGTCGGGATGCTGGTCGACCGCCTCGGTTCCAAGCGCATGCTGGTCCTGGGTGCCGCGGTGATGGCCTGCGGCGAGCTCGTCTTCGCCCTGGCCGGAGGGCTGCTGCCGGGGGTCGCCGGGCGGGCGCTGATCGGGTGCGGGGACGCGATGACGTTCATCAGCGTGATCAGGCTGGTCGGCCTGTCCTTCCCCGCCCACCGCAACCCGCTGATGGTCCAGCTCACCGGCCTGCTCGGCCAGCTCGGCGCGATCGCCTCCGCGGTCCCCCTCATCTACTCCCTGCACACGTACGGCTGGACGCCGACCTTCCTGGGCGCCGCCTTCCTGGGCGTGGTCTCCGCGTTCCTGCTGGTCACGGTGCTGCGCGACCCCCGCCCCGAGCGTACGGGGGAGGCACCGAGCCTGAAGGCCGCCTGGGCCGAGCCGGGCACCCGGCTGGGCATGTGGACCCACGCGGCCACCCAGTGCTCGGGCGCGGCGTTCCTGCTGCTGTGGGGATATCCGTTCCTGGTCCAGGGCCAGGGGCTGGCCCCCGCGACGGCGGGCGTGCTGCTGACCACGCTGACCCTGTGCGGCATGGTGTGCGGGCCGCTGCTCGGCTATCTCGCCGGGCGGTTCCCCTTCCACCGCTCCCGGATGGTGCTCATCGTGATCGGCACCACCGCCGGGGCGTGGACCGCCGTGCTGTTCTGGCCGGGACGGGCGCCGTTCTGGCTGCTGGTGGCGCTCGTGGTGGTGCTGGCCGCGAACGGCCCCGGATCGATGATCGGCTTCGACTACGCCAGGACCTTCAACCCGGCCACCCGGATCGGCGCGGCCACCGGCATCGTGAACGGCGGCGGCTTCGTCGCGTCCGTGGTGGTGATCGCCCTGATCGGCGTCACCCTCGACCTCCTGGGCGACACCGGCCTGGACTCCTTCCGGTGGGCGCTCGCCACCCAGTACCCGATCTGGGCGCTGGGCGCCGTCCAGGTCGTCCGCTACCGGGGCAAGGCCCGGCGCCGCCTGCTCCCGGCCGCCCAGGCGAGCCTGTGACGATCCCGGCTCGGACGAGCCTCGCGGAAGACTCCGGCTCGGACGACCTCGCGGTTCAGGCGAGCCTGGTGAAGGGCTCGGCGAAGTGGGCGGTGCCGATCATCCCGCCCTCCGCCCTGACCCGGTCGAGCAGCTCCACGCGCGTGGTGGCGGCCAGCTCGGGGTCGGCGTCGTAGAGGTAGGGCACCCGCGGGTCCTCCAGCTGCACCGGATGCAGCACCACGTCGCCGGTCAGCACCAGATCGCCGACCTGCACCACCTGGTGGCCCGGAGTGTGCCCCGGGGTGAGCAGCACCCGGATGCCGGGCAGCACCTCCGCCCCGCCGTCCACCGCCTGCACCCGCTCGCCCAGCGGCCGGACGACGTGGTCGAGGACCGCCCCGCCCGCCGCGTCGATCTCGGCGCGCTGCAGGACGTGCCGGGCGTTGGCGAAGACCGGCGCCCCCGCGACCACCGCACCGCTCGCGTGGTCGCTGTGCAGGTGCGTGATGACCACCGCGTCCACCTCCTCGGGGGCCGTCCCCACCCGGGCCAGCTCCGCGCCCAGGACGCCGGGCACCGGCGCCCAGCTCGCCGCGGGCGAGTCGCGGGGACCGATGCCGGTGTCGACCAGCACCGTGCGGCCCGCCGCGTCGCGCAGCAGGTAGCAGTGGAAGTGCAGGATCCACTCGTCCGACTCGCCGTGGCGGCCACCGGGGAACATCTGCGGCATCGGGCGCCGGATCGCGTCGCCCATCGGTCCCACCGCGTCGCACAGCGGGAACACCTCGACCCCGGCGACCGTTATGGGTTGATGTAGCATCCGCTCTCCTGTTCGGGATGGGGCAACGGTGCTACCGTGATACCGGGCGTGACGCACCGCTGGCTAGGCCGCGTGCGATGATCCGCCCCCGTTTCCCGCTTTTTTCTCTCGGCGCCGCCCCTGTCCCAGGCGTGCGGTCCCGATCTCCCGATCTCCCGTGAAAGGTCGTTCATGACCACCGAACCCGTTTTCAAAGAACCCACCGTCGAAAAGATCACCGCCAAGAAGGTGCCGCGTCCCCGTGGAAGCGACTCGGGCACCATCAGGAAGGCCCCCCGAGGGACCCGAGGGAACGACGCGACCACGACCGGACGGTCCCCCGGACGCGACGCCCCCGCCGAGACCGTGACCGGCCTGCTCGACGTCCGCGACCGGACCGGACACCTGCGGACAGGCGGTTACCTGCCGTCCCCGCGCGACGTCCGCGTGCCCCCCTCCCAGATCTCCGAGTACGGCCTGCGCCCCGGCGACCACGTCGTGGCCACCGCACGCGCCCCGTACGAGAGGCTGGAGGGGGTGGAGAGCGTGAACGGCGCCGCCGCCTGGCGGCACCGGCCCGACTTCGCGGACATGACCCCGATCCACCCGCGCGACCGGCTCCGCCTGGAGACCGGGTCGCTGACCGGCAGGGTCGTCGACCTGTTCACGCCGGTCGGCAAGGGCCAGCGCGGGCTGATCGTCGCCCCGCCCAAGGCGGGCAAGACGATGGTCCTGCAGGACCTGGCCGCCGCGATCACCGCCAACCATCCGGACTGCCACCTCATGGTCGTGCTCGTCGGCGAGCGCCCCGAGGAGGTCACCGAGATGCGCGAGTCCATCCACGGAGAGGTCGCCGCGTCCACGTTCGACCGCCCCGACCGCGACCACACCGCCGTCGCCGAACTCGCCGTCGAGCGCGCCAAGCGCCTCGCCGAGGCCGGGCACGACGTCGTCCTCCTGCTCGACTCCCTCACCCGGCTCGCCCGCGCGTACAACAACCTCGCCCCCGGCGGCGGGCGCACCCTCGCCGGAGGCATCGACGCCACGGCCCTGCTCCCCCCGCGCCGCTTCTTCGGCGCCGCCCGCAACCTGCGCGACGGCGGCTCGCTCACCATCCTCGCCACCGCGCTGGTCGAGACCGGCTCGCGGATGGACGACAGCCTCTTCGAGGAGTTCAAGGGCACCGGCAACATGGAACTGCGCCTCAGCCGCGCCCTCGCCGACAAGCGCCTCTATCCCGCCGTCGACCTCGACGCCTCCGGCACCCGCCGCGAGGAGATCCTCCTCGACCCTCAGGAGCGGCAGCTCACCTGGCGGCTGCGCCGCACGCTGGGCGGCCTCGAGCGGCAGCAGGCCCTGGAACTCCTCACCGGCAGGCTCAGCGAGACTCCCTCCAACGCGGCCTTCCTCCAGCAGATCCAGCAGACCGCCTGACCTGCCGTCCCCCGAAGACCCACGAGGCCCCCGCAGATCCCTGCAGACCCCTGCAGACCCCGCGGGTCCGCGTCCGTCGGGACGATCCGGCTTCGGCGGGACGCGAGATGATGGGGAGATGCTGGACGATGTCGTCGAACACCTCGCCTGCCCGGTCTGCCGCGGCTCCATGGAGCTCGGGGAGCGGGTCCTGCGGTGCGCCCTGGGGCACGGCTTCGACGTGGCCAGGCAGGGATACGTCAGCCTGCTGACGGGGTCCCGGGTGCCGGGAACGGCCGACAGCGCGGCCATGGTGGCGGCCAGGGACGCGTTCCTCGCCGCCGGGCACTACGCCCCGCTGGCGGAGGCGGTCGCCGGTGCCTGCCGTCCCGGCGCGAGGGTGGTGGCCGACGCCGGTGCCGGGACTGGCCACTATCTCGCGCGGGCGCTCGACGGGCTGCCCGAGGCCGCCGGGGTGGCGCTGGACGTCTCCAAACACGCGATCAGACGGGCCGCGCGGGCCCATCCCCGGCTGGGGGCGGTGGTGGCCGACGTGTGGAGACCGCTGCCGCTGGGAGATGACACGATAGATGTGCTTCTCAATGTGTTCGCCCCCAGAAATGGGGCAGAGTTCGCACGAGTGCTCAAGGAGGACGGTGAACTCGTAGTGGTCACACCGACCTCGCGGCACCTATCGCCACTGGTGGAGCGGCTGGGGCTCCTGTCGGTGGACGACTCGAAGGAGCGGCGTGTGGCGGAGAGCCTGAACGAGCACTTCGTCGAGACCGGACGGAGCACTCTCGCGTTCGAGATGGCCCTGGGGCATGATGCGGTCGAGGCGGTCGTGGGAATGGGGCCCAGCGCCTGGCATACGGACACGGAAGTCATGCGAAGAAAGATCGCAGAACTCCCAGAAATGTGCCTCGTGGAGGCTTCTTTCCGTATGTCTATCTTTAAGCACCACCTCTGAGCAAGCTGTGTGCTTGACAGCCCCTTCGGGGCACCTGTTACTGATGTGACTTTTAGTCCGAAATTCCCTGACATTACTCAAGCAATTAGCCGATGAAGGCGACATACTGGACCGCAATCCGGCGAGCCCACGCCTGGACGCGTGAAGCTGACACCTTGACGGAGGGAAGCGCCATATGAAGGCGGAGGAGCGCTGGCAGGCCAGGTTCCGTGCGCCGCGCGCGACGTTGCCCGTGTGGGCGAGCCAGGCTCCCAGCCGGTCCGTCTACCGCAGCAACGCCTCGGGGGCGTGGGAGGTCTACGCCTGGGACCGCGCGGGCGGCTCCGCCCGTCAGGCGACCTCACGCCCCAAGGGCACCTCGCACGGCGCGATCGATCCCACCGGGCAGTGGATCTGGTGGTTCGACGACACCGACGGCGACGAGTGGGGCCGGTGGATGCGCCAGCCCTTCTACGGCGGCCCCGACCAGCCGGTCGACCTCGCCCCCGGCTTCCCCGCCGGGCTCGGGCTCTCGGCGACGGGCGACGCGGTCATCGGCATGGCCAGGCCGGGACAGGGTTTCACCATCCATCTCGTACGGCCGGGCGAGCCCGCGCGGACGATCTACGAGCACACCGAGGCGGCCGCCGTCTCCGCGGTCTCCCTGGACGGCTCGCTGATCGCGATCAGCCACAGCGAGCACGGCGACGCCCGGCACCCCGGGCTGCGCGTGCTCCGGCGCAACGGCGAGGTCGTCCGCGACCTGCACGACGGCCCCGGCAAGGGGGTCGTCGGCCTGCGCTTCGCCCCGCTGTCCGGGGACCGCCGCCTGCTCACCCTGCACGAGCGCAGGGGCCGCCGCGAGCCCCTCGTCTGGGACCCCGAGACCGGCGACCAGCGGGAGATCTGGCTGCGCGACCCGGGCGAGATCACCGCCGACTGGTACGACGACGGCCGCTCGCTGCTCGTCGTGCGCGGCAACCGGGGGCGCACCTACCTGACCCGCTACGACCTTCCTGGCGGCGGGCTCTTCCCGATCGAGACCCAGCACGGCGTGATCGACGCCGCCGCCCCCCGCCCCGACGGCTCCGTCGAGTACTCCTGGTCCAGCGGGGCCCACCCGCCGCTGATCCGGTCGACCAGCGGCCACGTGGTGATGAACCACGGCGGCCCCATCTCACCCCCGTCGGTCCCGGTCGAGGACGTGGACGTGGAGGGGCCGGGCGGCCGCATCCACGCCCTGGTCTCCCGCCCCGAGCGCGGCTCGGGCCCCTTCCCCACGGTCTTCATGCTGCACGGAGGGCCCACCGCCCAGGACGACGACTCCTTCGTGCCGCAGGTGGCCGCCTGGGTTGATCTCGGCTTCGCGGTCGTACGGGTCAACTACCGGGGCTCCACCGGATACGGCTCGGCCTGGCGGAACGCCCTGCACGGCGACGTCGGGCACATCGAGCTGGCCGACGTGGCCGCCGTCAGGGACACGATGGTCGACCGCGGCGTCTGCGACCCCGACCGGCTGGTGCTGTCCGGCGCCTCCTGGGGCGGCTACCTCACGCTGCTCGGCCTGGGCACCCAGCCCAAGATGTGGGCGGCGGGCATCGCCACGGTGCCGATCGCCGACCACGTCGCCACCTACGAGGAGGAGACGGAGGCGCTGCGCTCCTACCACCGCGCGCTGCTCGGCGGCTCGCCCGAGGAGCAGCCCGAGCGGTACGCGAACAGCTCGCCGATCACCTACGTCGACCAAGTCGAGGCCCCGCTGCTGATCCTCGCCGGGGAGAACGACCCGCGCTGCCCGATCGGGCAGATCGAGGCGTACGTGGCCCGGCTCGCCGAGCGCGACCACGAGCACCAGGTGTACCGCTACGACGCGGGCCACGGCTCCCTGGTCGTCTCCGAGCGGATCGCGCAGATGTCGGCCCAGCTGGACTTCGCCAGGAAGCACGTGAATACCGATATCTAGCCCACATCGCCCGATGAGGGGGTGACGGTCTCCGCCCGTACGGTCCCCAGGTCGTGCGGGCGATCTCGCCCGGCCGGTGAACGGCCCCGTCCACGGCCCGCCCAGCCGGTGGGCGGCCCGTCAACGGTCTCGTCCACCGGGTGGACGACCCTCGTCAGCGGGCTCGCAGGACCACGATCGCCATGTCGTCGGCGCTCGGCTCGGGGGCGAAGTCCTGGACCGCGCGGCGGATCCGCTCGGCGACCGCCCGCGCCGACAGCCCCGCGCACTCGGCCAGCAGCTTGGCCAGCCCCCCGTCGTCGTCGAGCAGCCGCCCGTCCCTGCGACGCTCGGTGACCCCGTCGGTCACCGCGAGAAGCACGTCACCGGGATCGAGATGGACGAGCTCCGCCTTGAAGGTCGCCTCGGGGAAGACGCCCAGCAGCGACTGCGAGGTCACCACGGCCTCCACGACGCCGCTGGGCCGCAGCCGCAGCGCCTCCGGGTGCCCCGCGGAGACCATCGCCACGTCCAGGCCGGTCGGCACGGGCTTGATCTCCCCGTGCAGCAGCGTCAGGAAGCGGGCGCGCTCGCCCTCTTCCAGGATCGCCTGGTTGAGGCGGTCGAGGACGGCGGCCACCCCGTACCCCTCCCGCGAGAGCAGGCGCAGGGTGTGGCGGGCCAGGCCGGTGACCGCGGCGGCCTCGGGGCCGGTCCCACAGACGTCGCCCACCGCGAACCGCCAGGAGCCGTCGCCGGCCGCGAAGAGGTCGTAGAAGTCGCCGCCGACCTCGTTGGTCTCCCCCGCGGGCTCGTAGACCACCGCGGGGTCCAGGCCGGGGATCTCGCCGGGCTCGTCGGGAGGGAGCAGGCTGCGCTGCAGGGCCCGGTTGGCCGCCGCCTGGGTGGCGTACAGCAGGGCGTTGTCCAGGGCGAGCGCGGCGCGGCGGCCGATGTCCTCGGCGTACTGGAAGACGTCCTCGGCGAACCGGTCGGGCCGCCCCAGGCACATCGCGCCCAGCGTGCGCCCGCGCGCGAGGAGCGGGATGACCAGCACCTGCGAGTCGGCGAACTGCATGGAGCCGCCGGCCTGCGGGATCTGGACGCTGGCGAGCTCCTCCCGGAGCTCGTCGATGCGCCGTTCGTCGGTGTGCCAGAGGTAGGCTGGACGCTGCGGGCCGCCGCCGTTGCTCCAGGTGTAGACGGCACACCAGGTGGCCAGCCGTGGCACCACGATCTGCGAGATGATCGCGGGCACCATGTCGGGGTCGAGGGTGCCCGCCAGCAGGTCGCTGGCATCGGCGAGAAAACCCATCCAGATCGGCCCGCGGCTGGGTTCTTCGGCGGTCCACTCCGAGGACGGTCGCCCGGAGGAGCCGGGCAGCCGGATCCTGGCCCAGTGCGTGCGCTGCTGACCGGCGAAGGTGACACCCCATTCCTCCACCGGTACGGACGGGGCGCCGGGGCTCCCGTCGGGGGCCCGCCTCTGGCGCACCTCGATCTGCAGCCCGTCGCCCAGATGGCTCCAAACGATCTCAAAAGAGGCATCGGTCACCTGCGACGACAGGTCGGCCGCCAGCCGCTCGGCGACCGCCAGAACGGGCGCGGCGGCCCAGGCGGTCATCACCTCGATGGTGAACCGCCTGGCGGCAGGAACGGCCGTGTGTCCTGGGGCGAAGGTCGCCGCCAGGACGGCGCGTGGAGCACTGGTCACTGTTCCGTGACTACCACACTTCCCGTTGACATGGGGTGAATCGAAGGTGGGACTACACATTGCGCACCGTGACAGACTGGGGTGACTCACGGCTGCGCCCCCGGGAGTCAAGGAGGTCATATGACCACGGTCAACACCGTGCCCGACGTCGAGGAGCGACGTTACAGCGAATCGGATCTGCGACCGATCTTGCAGACGCTCATCACCTGGCGCGACGGTGACTTCCGCCGCCGGGTGCCGCACGCCCCGCCGGGAATCCTCAGCGAGATCCGCCTGCTGCTCAACGAGGTGGCCGATCGCCGCGAGCACCTGGCCAACGAGCTGCACCGAGTCCGCCGCGAGGTGGTGAAGGAGGGCCGCTTCGGCGAGCGCCTCACCCCCGGTCCCGGCGTGGGCTCATGGGCCGAGAGCGTCGATTCGGTCAACACGCTGATCGACGCGCTCGTGGGCCCGGTCAGCGGGGCCGCGGACGTGATCGACGCGGTGGCCAAGGGTGATCTGTCCCGCCGGATCGATCTCGACCGCGGTGCCAGGGGCGAGGTGCGCCGCCTCGGCAAGGCGATCAACGGCATGGTCGACCAGCTGTCGCTGTTCACCTCCGAGGTGACGCGGGTGGCCAGGGAGGTCGGCACCGAGGGCCGCCTGGGCGGCCGGGCGAACGTGCGCGGCATGTCGGGAAGCTGGCGCGACCTCACCGAGGCCGTCAACACCATGTCCAGCCGCGTCTCCGCGCAGGTCCGCGACATCGCCGCGGTGACCACCGGGGTCGCGCGAGGCGACCTGAGCCGCAAGGTCACCGTCGACGCGGTCGGCGAGATGTTCGAGCTGAAGAACACCGTCAACACCATGGTCGACCAGCTGCTGGCGTTCGCCGAGGAGGTCACCCGCGTCGCCCGCGAGGTCGGCACCGAGGGCCAGCTCGGCGGCCAGGCGCAGGTGCGCGGCGTCTCCGGGGTCTGGAAGGACCTCACCGACAACGTCAACGTGATGGCGGGCAACCTGACCACCCAGGTCCGCGCCATCGCGGCGGTCTCCACGGCGGTGGCGCAGGGTGACCTGTCCAAGAAGATCACCGCGGACGCGCAGGGCGAGATCCTCCAGCTCAAGGACACCCTGAACACCATGGTGGACCAGCTGTCGATGTTCGCCGACGAGGTCACCCGCGTCGCCCGCGAGGTCGGCACCGAGGGCCAGCTCGGCGGCCAGGCCCGCGTACGCGGCGTCTCCGGGGTCTGGAAGGACCTCACCGACAACGTCAACTCCATGGCCAACAACCTCACCTACCAGGTCCGCAACATCGCCGAGGTCACCACCGCGGTCGCGTCCGGCAACCTGACCCGCAAGATCGACGTGAACGCGCAGGGCGAGATCCTCGCGCTGAAGACCACGATCAACACCATGGTCGACCAGCTGTCGTCCTTCGCCTCCGAGGTGAGCCGCGTCGCCCGCGAGGTCGGCTCGGAGGGCCAGCTCGGCGGCCAGGCGCAGGTGCCCGGTGTCTCCGGCACCTGGAAGGACCTCACCGACAACGTCAACGTGATGGCGAACAACCTGACCACCCAGGTCCGCCAGATCGCCGCGGTGTCCACCGCCGTCGCCCAGGGCAACCTGTCCAAGAAGATCACCGCGGACGCGCAGGGCGAGATCCTCCAGCTCAAGGACACCCTGAACACCATGGTGGACCAGCTGTCGATGTTCGCCGACGAGGTCACCCGCGTCGCCCGCGAGGTCGGCACCGAGGGCCAGCTCGGCGGCCAGGCCCGCGTACGCGGCGTCTCCGGGGTCTGGAAGGACCT
The DNA here is from genome assembly GCF_051918855.1 of Streptosporangium sp. H16. Taxonomy (NCBI): domain Bacteria; kingdom Bacillati; phylum Actinomycetota; class Actinomycetes; order Streptosporangiales; family Streptosporangiaceae; genus Streptosporangium; species Streptosporangium sp. H16. The sequence continues at coordinate 90,129 of NZ_JBPXMD010000008.1, read as the reverse complement.
CACCGACAACGTCAACTCCATGGCCAACAACCTCACCTACCAGGTCCGCAACATCGCCGAGGTCACCACCGCGGTCGCGTCCGGCAACCTGACCCGCAAGATCGACGTGAACGCGCAGGGCGAGATCCTCGCGCTGAAGACCACGATCAACACCATGGTCGACCAGCTGTCGTCCTTCGGCGCGGAGGTCACCCGCGTCGCCCGCGAGGTCGGCTCCGAGGGCAAGCTGGGCGGCCAGGCCCGCGTCGAGGGCGCCGAGGGCATCTGGAAGCGCCTCACCGAGAACGTCAACGAGCTCGCCGCCCGCCTGACCACCCAGGTGCGCGCCATCGCCGAGGTCACCACCGCCGTGGCCACCGGCGACCTGACCCGCTCCATCACCGTCGACGCCGAGGGCGAGATCGGCGAGCTGAAGGACAACATCAACATGATGGTGGCGGTGCTGCGCGACACCACCACCGCCAACCAGGAGCAGGACTGGCTGAAGTCCAACCTGGCGAGGATCTCCCGCCTCATGCAGGGCCACCGCGACCTGATGGAGGTCGCCAAGCTCATCATGAGCGAGCTGACCCCGCTGGTGTCGGCCCACTACGGCGCCTTCTACCTCGCCGAGCCCACCGGTGACCGCGACCTGCACCTCATCGCCGGGTACGGCGCCCGCTCCGGCAACGGCCCCCGGCAGCGGTTCGCGACCGGCGAGGGAATCGTGGGACAGGCCGCGATGGAGGGCAGGGGGATCATCCTCGGCAACGTGCCCGCCCGCTACCTGACCGTCGACACCGGGCTGAGCACCTCCACGCCCGCGCAGATCGTCGTGCTGCCGGTGCTGTTCGAGACGCAGGTGCTCGGCGTGCTGGAGCTGGCCTCGTTCAGCGAGTTCAGCGAGATCCACCACGACTTCCTGAACCAGCTCGTCGAGACCATCGGCGTCACGATGAACACGATCATCGCCAACTCCAGGACCGAGGACCTGCTGACCGAGTCGCAGCGCCTCACCACCGAGCTGCGGGAGCGTTCCGACGAGCTCCAGCGCCAGCAGGAGGAGCTGCGCCGCTCCAACGCCGAGCTGGAGGACAAGGCCGCGCTGCTGGCCAAGCAGAACCGGGCCATCGAGATCCAGAACTTCCAGATCGAGCAGGCCCGCCGCACGCTGGAGGAGCGCGCCGAGCAGCTCGCGGTCTCCTCCCGCTACAAGTCCGAGTTCCTCGCCAACATGTCCCACGAGCTGCGCACCCCGCTGAACAGCCTCCTCGTGCTGGCCAAGCTGCTTACCGAGAACGCCGAGGGCAACCTCACCGCCCAGCAGGTGGAGTTCGCCAGGACCATCCACGGCGCCGGCTCGGCCCTGCTGCAACTGATCAACGACATCCTCGACCTGTCGAAGGTCGAGGCGGGCCGGATGGACATCCACCCCCAGCAGATCTCCCTGCCCAAGCTCGTCGACTACTTCGAGGCCACCTTCGCGCCGCTGGCCCAGGACAAGGGCCTGTCGTTCACCGTCGAGGTCGACCCGTCGATCCCGCAGGAGCTCCGCACCGACGAGCAGCGCCTGCAGCAGGTGCTGCGCAACCTGCTCTCCAACGCGATCAAGTTCACTCCCAAGGGAGAGGTGCGGCTGCGCGTGATCCACGCCAGGCGTGCCGTCTCCTTCGTGGACGACACCCTGCGCGGCGCCGACGGCATCCTCGCCTTCGAGGTGGTCGACACCGGCATCGGGATCGCCTCCGACAAGCTGGAGGTCATCTTCGAGGCGTTCCGCCAGGCCGACGGGACCACCAGCCGCAAGTACGGGGGGACGGGCCTGGGCCTGTCCATCTGCCGCGAGATCGCCCGCCTGCTCGGCGGCGAGATCCACGTGATCAGCGAGGTCGGCGAGGGCAGCACCTTCACCCTCTACCTGCCCCCGTCCTACGGCGGGCCGCTGGCCTCGCGCGACGGCGGGGCGAGCACCCCCGGCTCCTCCGGCTCCTCCCCCCGCAACCCGGCGCTCGTCGGCGTGCTGGAGGAGCCGGACGACCTGCCGGAGCTGACGTTCAACGACGACATGCCCCTGCCGCAGTTCCCGCAGGGCGAGGGCAAGCCGTGGAAGGGCGACGACCCGCTGACCGGGGCGAAGATCCTGATCGTGGACGACGACATCCGCAACGTGTTCGCGCTGACCAGCGTGCTCGAACGCTACGGCTCCACGGTGATCTACGCGGAGAACGGCCGCGAGGGCATCGAGCAGCTGGAGCGCAACGAGGACGTCGCCCTCGTCCTGATGGACATCATGATGCCGGAGATGGACGGTTGGGCCACCACCTCCGCGATCCGCCGGATGCCCCAGTTCGCGGATCTGCCGATCATCGCGCTAACCGCTAAGGTCATGCGAGGTGACCGGGAGAAAAGCATCGCGTCCGGCGCCTCCGACTACGTGCCCAAGCCCGTGGACGTCGACCGCCTCCTGGAGAGGTTGCGCGGCTGGCTGACGCGGGGCAAGCCGGCCGACGACTCCAACGAAGGCGTGTGATCGATGCCGGACAGAGCCAAGATTCTCCTGGTCGACGACCGGGAGGAGAACCTGATCGCGCTCGAGGCCATTCTCAGCTCGCTCGATCTCATACCGGTGCGGGCGAAGTCGGGGGAGGAGGCGCTGAAGGCCCTGCTCGGCACGGAGTTCGCCCTGATCCTGCTCGACGTCCGGATGCCGGGCATGGACGGGTTCGAGACGGCGGCCCACATCAAGCGCCGCGAGCGCACCCGCAACATCCCGATCATCTTCCTGACCGTGGTCGACAGCGCGCCCGACTACGCCTTCCGCAGCTACGCCGCGGGCGCCGTCGACTACCTCACCAAGCCCTTCGACCCGTGGGTGCTCCGGGCCAAGGTCGCGGTGTTCGTGGAGCTCTACAACATGAACCGCAGGCTGGCCGAGCAGGCCACCATGCTCCGCGAGCGCCTCGGCGCGGAGCTGCCGCCCGGTGAGGCGTCCGACCAGGCCGCCGTGCTGCCCGAGCTGTCCAGGCGCCTGGCCGCCGTCGAGGAGGAGCTCGGCCGGGTCGCCGAGCTGGCCCGCAAGAGCGGCGACCCCGGCCTCGCGGGACCGGTGGCCGAGCTGTCCAACCGCCTCAGCCACCTGCGCGCGGGCTTCGACGCCCTTACCTGACGGACCGTTCCCGCGGTTGCGGTCCGGAGCCACCTGACGGGCTTTCCCGCGGTCCGGAGCGCTGTGCGCGTCTCAGCGGCGGGCGCGCTCCAGGGCGTCCCAGAAGCCGCGGCGCAGGGCGTGGCGGACCTCGTCGTGCAGGAGGAAGTCGATCGGCAGGGAGGAGCCCTGGAGCAGGCGCGCCTCCAGGTCCGAGGGCATCCGGGGCTTGCGGGCGAGGACCGCCTCCAGCCACAGGGCGGGCGCGTCCTTGGCCACGGACTCGCCGAAGTCGTGACCTTCCTTGTGGGCGGCCTGCACCGCGTCGGAGAGAGTCGTCGCGGTGCCGGTTCCGGAGCTCTGCGGGGGGACCGGGGCCGGCTGGGGACCGGTGTAGGCGCCCATCTGCGGGGACTGGTAGCTCGGCATGCCGCCGGTGTTGCCCAGCGAGTACTGCGGCGCGGCCGGCAGCGGGCCGGTCTGGTTGCCGACGGCCGCGTGCGAGGGCGCGGAGGCGGGCGGGGACGGCGGGGACGGCGGTGCGGCGGGAGTGACCGGGGTGATCGGCGACTCCTGGGTGTAGCTCGGGTAGGTGGAGGGCAGCGCGGGCTGGGCGTGGGCCGCGCGGGAGGTCTGGACCGCGGGGATGGGGCTGGTGGCCGGGGCGCCGTTGCTCCCGCCGGCACCGCGGGAGGTGGCGGGCTGGCCGTTGCCGGAGCCGTGCTGGTGGCCGTTGGCCACCAGGGCGGGCGTCTCGCCGCTGAGCAGGCTGACGTGGGGGCGCAGATGACCGGCGCCGATCTCGATCAGGTCGTCGCACTCCTGGCGCAGCGTGCGGGAGACGGCCCAGCTGCCGTCGGCGCTGATGTGGACCACGGTGACCCGGATGCCGAGGTCCTGGGCGTCGCAGACGACCTGCGCCAGGTCCTCGTCACCGCTGACCACGACCGCGTCGCAGACCGCGCCGTTGCGGGCCAGCGTCATCAGGTCGCGGTGGACCTGGGCGTCGACGCCCTCGCGGCGGCCGGGGCGGATGCGCGACAGGCGGAGCTTGAGGCCGGGGATGTCGGCCAGCGTGTCGTGTTCCGGGGTGCGGCGGCCCTCCACGGTCGCCTCGTACCAGTAGCAGCGCAACAGCGGCAGGCCGGTGCGCTCTCTCGACAGCTTGTTGAGCAGCTGGAGCAGCCCCGGGTAGTCCCAGGAGACGGACTCGCGGTGGCGGGTACCGTGCACCGCCATCGCGCCGTCGGCCAGCAGGTAGCCGGCGTCCACGAACAGCGCGCAACGATCCACACGACACCGCCCTTCCTACGTGGCCCGATCCTTCGGTTCAGACAAGCCTGAAAGAACCCCTAAGAGACCGGACAGACGGCCCTTCCTCAGGGTAATCAAGCAGCTGACCATCCGAGGGTGAATCCCGACGATTCCACCCGCGCTCGACCATACGCTGGATCGTTCACGCCGACCGTACCAGTTTGTCCCGTTCGTGGATCCCCCCGGCGAGGTGCCATTCGCTCGGGTTTCCCGCCACCCCGACCCATGTGTCCCTCCGCCCCGCATGACGCCTTCGCCGCACAGCGGACCCGGGCGAACGGTGCGCCCCGTCAGAAGGCGGTCTGTACGCTCACCGCCGCCGCGCCGAACAGCAGGACGTCCTGGTGCGTGCTGAGCTCCAGCACCGGGTCGCGGCCGAGGGGCGTCCGGAAGCGGTCCACGTCCGTACCGAAGGTCGTGCCGGTGCCCCGCGCACCGGCGGCGGACCCGTCGAAGGGATTGCGCGGGTCCCGCTCCCCGCCCGCGGGCCGCAGGGGCCGGCCGCCGAGCCTCACCCGATCGCCCATGACGCCCGCGTCACCCTCCCAGGTCACCAGGGCCAGCCTCGCGGGGGCGTCGGAGCCGGAGGGGGTGAGCCCTCCGAGCGGCATCCGCGCCGAGCGGTGCTCCCCGTCCAGCACCGTCGCGGTGTCCACGACGACGGCCTGGCTGTACGGCCGGCGCGGGTCGGCCACGATGATCACCAGGCTCCAGCCGGCATGGCGCGCCACCCCGGACCGCACCGAGGCGTCGGCCACCCAGTACGTCCCGCGGACCGTGCCCAGCAGACGCGTCACGTCGGCGAACGCCTGGTAGCCGCGCCCCGCGGGCAGCTCCCGCTCCACCACCTGCGTTGCCCTGACCTGCCGGTACCGCTCCTCGCCCGGCACCTTGAGCTTGATCCGCTCGCTGGAGGGCGCGCTCGCCGACCAGTAGAGTCCCGCCCAGACCACCTTGCTCGCGGCCGGCACGACGAGCCGGGCGGCGCTCGAACTGCTCGTCGACGGATCCCCGTCGCGGTCGAGGGGGCGCATCTCCCAGCTGTTGTTGTCGCGCCTGCCGCCCCGCCGCGAGTGGGCGGCCTCGCACGCGGGCTCCGAGGGCGCGCAGCTCATCAGGGTGTTGCCGATCGCGGAGACGGCCACCCTGCCGTCGGTGGCGAACCGGGCCGGGGCCCCCGTCGCCCGTACCCCGCCGCGCGACCTGGCCGCCACCCGCGTCCCCGCGGTGGAGACCGTGACCGAGGGCACCGCCCCGTAGGGCGCGTCGCCCGACACCAGGACCCTCAGGAAGACCGCCGTGGCCCGGCCCGCCGGCAGCGGGCCGCGGACGCAGCGGGCGCCCCGGCTCCTCGCCCGGCAGGACCAGCCGTCGACCGTGCCGACCGGCGTGACGCCGCCGACGGCGTTTCCCCTGCGGGACCCGGACGGCAGCGTCACGCCTCGCGGCAGGCCGACATCGGCGACGACCTCCTCGCTCTGCCCCAGGCCCGCGTTGCGGAGACGTACCACGACGATTCCGGCCTCGGACCTGACCAGGGCGCCGAGCGCGTCGATTCTGGCCACCAGGCGGGGGGCGAGCCAGGAACCCGTCCGGCCGTCCTGCCCCGCTCCCGCCGTCCCCTGCGGCGCCCCGGCCGGGTCACCGCTCCCGGCTCCCGCTTCCCCGAGCCCGGCGCCGGGTGCCGCACCGGCACTCACCCCACCGGATCCGGGCGTCGTCCCGGTCTCGGCGGGCTCGCGGTCGGGACCCGTCGGCCGCCCGGGGAGTGACGGTACGGGCGAGCCGGAGGTGTCCGGCCCGTCCGAGGACTCTCTCGGGGCGGGAGAGTCGGGCGCGGGGGCCACGACGATCGGCTCGGAGGCCGTGCTCGGCCCGGGGGCGGGCGCCTCGGCCGACACCAGCACGAGGGCCGCGGCCACCGCGACCGCGGTCGCCATCGCACCGGTCGCGACGGCGCGCCGTACGGACCGGGGAGCCCGGTGCCAGCGCCCGGACAGCCCGCCGCCCGCCGTGGCGCCCATCCTGGCGAGTGCCGTCAGGTAGGCGGGGAACGCGGGACCGGCGACGAGCGGTCCGATCACCGAGCGGATGCCCTGGCCGATGCCGGCCAGCTCCGCGAGCACCGCGCGGCAGCCGGAGCAGCCGTCCAGATGCCCTTCGATGACCCTGCCCTGTTCCCTGGGCAGGCCGCCGCGGGTGTAGGGACCCAGCCTGGTCAGCACGGGCCGGCACTCGGGGGCGGACGTCTCGGCCAGGTGGATGCGCAGGCACGCCTGGCGCGTCCCCTCCCGTGCCCGGTGGGCGAGCGCGGCCGCGCCGTTGACCGTCAGGCCCAGCAGGAGCCCGACGTCCTCGACCCTGAGCCTCTCGACCTCGGCGTGCCACAGGACGAACTGCCACCGCTCGGGCAGGGAGAGGAACGCCCTGGCCACCGGCGAGCGTTCCAGGCCCGCCACCGACGGGTCGACGAGAAACGCGCGCGGGCCGAAAGGGGACTCTCCGTCCGCCCGCTCGTCGATCTCCCCCCGCGCCCGCTCACCGGTCACCCCGGCCTCTCCGTCCTCCCCGTCCGCCCTTTCGCCGTCCTCCCCGTCCGCCCCTTCGTCGATCTCCCCCTCCGCCCGCTCGCCGGTCACCCCGGCCTCTCCGCCCTCTCCGCCCGCGCTCTCGCCGGCCTCCCCCTCCGCCTTCCCGCCGGCTTCCGGTACGGCTTCCGGCCCGGTGGCCGCCGGGCCGTTCCCCGTGCCGGGCGTACCGGGACGGGCGTCGGCGGTGCGGCGGAGGGCGGTGAGCAGGTGGACGCGGAACGCCTGTTCAGGGCCGTGTCCCTGGGCGATCACGTGGTGGACGTCGGCGAACGTCCTCTCCACGACGCCCTCGACGTCGGCCCCGCCCGGCAGGAGCAGGCGGGCCAGCGCATGCGCCGCGGGGGCGTGTCGCTGATGGAGCACCCGGTAGGCGGCCACGTCGCCGTTCCTGGTGGCAGCCAGCAGTTCAGCGTCGCCTTGAGATGTTTTCATACTCATTGTGACCTCGCCATTACCTGGAGTTGCCCGCCGGATAATCCCGCAGTACGCGCCGCGAGTAAACCCGGATCGCACTTTTGCCACCTCCGGCCCGAAACTCGCGTTACGGCGGCCCGGTTTCCCGGCGGGGTCCGATCGGACGGGTTCCGGGATCGCCCTAACCTTGTGCCATGAGCGATCGCGAGAACCTGCTGGCGGAGATCAAGGGCAAGGCCGTGGTGCACGGCAAGGTCGTGCTGTCCTCGGGCATGGAGGCCGACTTCTACGTGGACATGCGCAGGGTGACCCTTGACGGGCAGGCGGCGCCGCTGGTGGGGCGGGTCATGCTGGACATCACCGGGGACCTCGGCTACGAGGCGGTCGGCGGCCTGACGCTGGGCGCCGACCCGGTGGCGACCGCCATGATGCACGCGGCGGCCGCGCGCGGCGGGAGGCTCGACACGTTCGTGGTCCGCAAGGCGCAGAAGACCCACGGCATGCAGCGCCGGATCGAGGGACCGGACGTGTCGGGGCGGCGGGTGCTGGTGGTCGAGGACACCTCCACCACCGGCGGATCCCCGCTGACCGCGGTGGAGGCGCTGCGCGAGGCGGGCGCCGAGGTCGTGGCGGTCGCCACGATCGTGGACCGGGGGGCCGCCGCGGCGATCACCGGGGCAGGACTGCCGTACCTGACCGCCTACGACCTGGCCGACCTCGGCCTGGCCTAGAGCCACACCCGCCGACCACTGCCCGGCCCGGTCCACCCGGGCCCGGTCCACCCGGCCTGGTCTGCCCGGTCTGACCTGACCCGGAGCCACGGACAGGGGGCGGAGGGCTTTTCGCGCGGGGTCCGGAGCCGGCGGGAGAGCCGGGATCAGTTGCGGGAGACCGTGAACTCCTGGCGCTCCCCCGCCTTGCCCGGGGAGCGGACGGCCCCGTTCACCTGGACGCGGACGGCGGCGGAGTCGGCCAGGACGACGTCGATCTTGGGATCGAAGGCCTGGAACCGCTCGCCGCGGGTCAGCTCCCGGTCGAGGAGCACGTCGCCCCCGGTGACCTTCAGGAAGACCGTGGGGCAGTGCTCCCGCAGGCACTCGACGAGGACCGTCGGGACGCGCTCGGGGGTGGCGGAGGGGGGCGGGGGGACGGCGGCGGACGACACGCCGGCCGAGGGGGCGGGCGACGCGACCGTGTCCGCGCCGGAGCCCAGGCTGCCGAACAGCGAGAGGGCTCCGAAGACGATCAGGGCGACGAGCGCCAGCACCGCCAGTCCGACGAGGACCAGGCGCGCGATACCCATGGGGTCAGACCTGTGGCGTCCCACACTGTGGAGGTTAGCGGTTCGTGAGGAGATTTCACGACCGTCCCGGCGGATCGGTCAGGAAGAACCGCGATCTGGAAGATCGTCCGCACTCGCCCAGGTCGTACGCTCCCGGGCTCTCCGGCCGAGGAGGGGCCGGGGATAGGTTGGAGACACGGCCGGGGCACATCGGTACGGATCGAAGTGGTACTGGAGCTATCCGGCCGGGCATGAACCCGGGATACTGGCCCACGGGCTATGTCCTCATAGCCACGCGCCAGCTGTTCACAGCCGTCTCCAGGGAGATGACACGATGCCTATCGCTACTCCAGAGGTCTACGCCGAGATGCTCGACCGGGCCAAGGCGGGCGGTTTCGCCTACCCGGCCATCAACGTGACCTCGTCACAGACCCTCAACGCGGCGCTCAGGGGGTTCGCCGAGGCGGAGAGCGACGGCATCGTCCAGGTGTCCACCGGCGGTGCCGATTTCCTCTCGGGCACCACGGTCAAGAACATGGTGAGCGGCTCGGTGGCGCTGGCGGAGTACGCCCGCGTCGTCGCGGCCAACTACCCCGTGACGATCGCCCTGCACACCGACCACTGCCCCAAGGACAAGCTGGACGGTTTCGTGCGCCCGCTGCTCGACATCTCCCTTGAGCGGGTGGCCAGGGGCGAGGATCCCCTTTTCCAGTCGCACATGTGGGACGGCTCCGCCGTGCCGCTGGACGAGAACCTGGAGATCGCCAGGGAGCTCATCGAGAAGACGGCCCGCGCGCGGATCGTCCTGGAGGTGGAGATCGGCGTCGTCGGCGGTGAGGAGGACGGCGTCGTCGGCGAGATCAACGAGAAGCTCTACACCACCACCGAGGACGCCCTCGCGACCGCCGAGGCCCTGGGCCTGGGCGACCGGGGCCGCTACATGCTCGCCGCGACCTTCGGCAACGTGCACGGCGTCTACAAGCCGGGCCACGTCAAGCTCCGCCCGAGCGTGCTCAAGGAGATCCAGGACGCGGTCAGCGCCAAGTACGGCACGGAGAAGCCGTTCGACCTGGTCTTCCACGGCGGCTCCGGCTCGCTGCTCGAGGAGATCCACGAGGCCATCTCCTACGGCGTGGTGAAGATGAACATCGACACCGACACGCAGTACGCCTTCACCCGCCCGATCGCCGACCACATGTTCAGGAACTACGACGGCGTGCTCAAGGTCGACGGCGACGTCGGCAACAAGAAGGTGTACGACCCCCGCTCCTACGGCAAGGCCGCCGAGACCTCGATGGCGGCGCGCATCGTCGAGGCCGCCCAGCACCTGAAGTCCGCGGGCACGAAGATCTCCTAAGGCCGCGAAAGCGCCACGGTGGGGATCGCGCGAGATCGGCTTCCGGAAAGACTCCGGGGGCCGATCTTGGCCTGACGCGGGTACACCGGGTAGGACTGTCGTTATGGAATCGCACGAGAACCTCCTCGCCGGCCCGCCGCCCACCCTGCTCCCGGACCTGCCCGAGGCCCGGGAGGCGCTGGAATCCGGCGCCCAAGCATCCGACGTCGCCGCGCGCTTCCCCGCGTACCCGGCCGCCTGGGCCGTACTCGCGGACGAGTACTTCGCGGCGGGGCACGCCGTGACGTCGTACGCCTTCGCCCGCACCGGCTACCACCGCGGCCTGGACCAGCTCCGCAGGGCGGGATGGAAGGGGCACGGCCCGATCCCGTGGGAGCACCTTCCCAACCAGGGGTTCCTGCGCTGCCTGCACGCGCTGGCCCGCGCCGCCCAGAGCATCGGGGAGAAGGAGGAGGCCGAGCGGTGCTTCCAGTTCCTGAAGGACTCCAGCGCCGAGGCGTCCGAGGAGCTGACCAGCCGCTGACCAGGCGCTGACCAGGCGCTGACCAGGTTGGTGTCCCACCCCCGGCCCCGCGGCCGGTCTCACCCCTGATCCGCCTCGCTGAGCCGCCGGTCAGCGTCCGATTCGCCCCCGGGATCTCTCACCGCACCCCCTTTCGCGAGGTGGGAGATCCCCATTTCGGACGCCGTCGGGTATTCTCTCCACGCAAGAGCCCCTGTCGCGATTGCGCCAGGGGTTTTCGTTTTTGTGGTGGGAGACTCACGATGCCGGCTGTCGTTCTCGTTGGTGCCCAGTGGGGCGATGAGGGCAAGGGTAAGGCGACCGACCTGCTTGGAGACCAGGTCGACTACGTCGTCAGATACCAGGGGGGCAACAACGCGGGCCATACGGTCGTCATCGGCGACCAGAAGTACGCGCTGCACCTGCTGCCCACGGGAGTGCTCTCCCCGAACGTCGTCCCCGTGATCGGCAACGGTGTCGTCATCGACCCGGGCGTGCTGCTGAGCGAGATCGACGGGCTCGAGGCCCGCGGGGTCTCCTCCGAGCGCCTGCTGATCTCCGCCAACGCGCACCTGATCATGCCCCACCACAAGGCCATCGACAAGGTCACCGAGCGCTACCTCGGCAAGGCCAAGATCGGCACGACCGGGCGCGGCATCGGCCCCGCGTACGGCGACAAGATCTACCGGATGGGCGTGCGAGTCCAGGACCTGCTGGACCCGGGCATCCTGCAGAAGAAGATCGAGGTCGCGCTGGGCGAGAAGAACCAGATCCTCACCAAGATCTACAACCGCCGGGCGATCGACGCGGGCAAGGTCCTGGAGGAGTATCTCGGCTACGCCGAGCGCCTCACGCCGCACATCGCCGACACCTCGCTGGTCCTCAACAGGGCGCTGGACGAGAACAAGGTCGTGCTGCTCGAGGGCGGGCAGGGCAACCTGCTCGACATCGACCACGGCACCTACCCCTTCGTCACCTCCTCCTCCCCGACGAGCGGCGGCGCCTGCTCCGGTTCCGGCATCCCGCCGACCCGGCTCACCGGCGTGATCGGCATCCTGAAGGCGTACACCACCCGCGTCGGCGCCGGCCCGTTCCCGACCGAGCTCGACGACGAGATGGGCGAGTGGCTGCGCACCACCGGCGGCGAGTACGGGGTGACCACCGGTCGCAACCGCCGCTGCGGCTGGTTCGACGCGGTCATCGCCCGCTACGCCACCCGGATCAACGGCGTCACCGACTACTTCCTCACCAAGCTGGACGTGCTGTCCGGCCTGGACACGATCCCCGTCTGCGTCGCCTACGAGGTCGACGGCGTCCGCCACGACGAGATCCCGATGACCCAGACCGACTTCCACCACGCCAAGCCGGTGTACGAGGAGTTCCCCGGCTGGAAGGAGGACATCACCGGTGCCCGGAGCTTCGAGGACCTGCCCGCCAACGCGCAGGCGTACGTGAAGGCCCTGGAGGAGATGAGCGGCGCCAGGATCTCGGCCGTCGGGGTCGGCCCCGGCCGTACCGAGACGCTCCAGATCCACTCGATGCTCTAGTTTCCGCCGGTACGGCCCGTGCCCGGCGTCGCCGAGGGGCGAGCCGTACCGGACGATCGGCGCTCGGGGTGGATAAGGTCCCTGTGTGCATGCCGAGATTCACGGTCACCGCGGCGCCCGCGGGCTCCGTCCCGAGAACACCCTGCCCGGCTTCGCCCACGCCCTCGAACTGGGTGTCGACGCGCTGGAGCTCGACGTCGCGCTGACGGCCGACCGGCGGCTGGTGCTCACCCACGATCTCACCGTGTCCCCGGTGACCAGCGCCGACGTCCGTCCCGCCTTCGCGGGCGACCCCGCCTTCCCGTACGTGGGCCGGCCCGTCGGCGCGCTCACGCTGGCGCAGCTGCGCACGCTGGAGTGCGGGGTACGGGTGCCGCGCCACCCCGACGACCGTTTCGCCCCGACCCAGGTGCCGGTGCCGAACACCCGGATGCCGACCCTGGGCTCCGTGCTGGGGCTGATGGACGCGTACGGCGCCGACGGGGTGCGGGTGCACGTGGAGCTGAAATCCGATCCGACCCGGCCCGACCTGAGCGCCGACCCCGCCGAGTTCACCGAGATGGTGGTCGCCGAACTCGACCGCCACCGCCGGCTCGACAGGGCGGCGATCCTCAGTTTCGACTGGCGCGTCCTGCGGATCGCCCGCTCGCTGGCCCCCGCGACCCTGCGGTACGCCCTGATCGAGCGCGCCACCATGGACAGTGTCTGGCTCGACGGCCTCCGCCTGGAGGACTTCGGCGGCGACGTCCCGGCCGCCGCGGCCGAGGCCGGGGGCACCACCCTCTCCCCCGAGCACGTGATGGTCGACCGGGAGTTCGCCCGGCTGGCCGAGAAGGCCGACCTGCCGCTGGCCGTGTGGACCGTCAACGACCCGGGGCGGGCCGCGGAGCTGCTCGACCTCGGGGCGGCCGCGATCGTCACCGACTATCCCGACCGGATGATCGCCCTGTGGGCCGGACGGGGCATGCGCGTCCCCAGGCCGATCACCCCCGCGCACCCCCTGAGCGCCTGAAGACCGGGGTGCGGAGCCGGGCGATCACATCCAGCCGTTGCGGCGGAAGCCCCGGTAGAGCAGTGTGCAGGCGATGACCATCACGCCGATCACCAGCGGGTAGCCGAACACGGAGTCGAGCTCGGGCATGTGCTCGAAGTTCATCCCGTAGATGCCGGCGATCATCGTGGGGACGGCCATGATGGCGACCCACGAGGAGATCTTCCGCATGTCCTCGTTGGCGAGCGCGTTGGAGCGGGCGAGCGCCGCCTGCAGTATGGAGTTGCAGAGCTCGTTGGACGACTCGACCTGCTCGCAGACGCGGGCGAGGTGGTCGACGACGTCGCGGAAGTACTCGCGCATCTCGGAGGGGATCATCCGGCGCTGGGCCAGCGTGGACATCGGCGACTGGAGCGGCATGACGGACCGCTTCATCTCGATCATCTCGCGCTTGAGGTTGTAGATCCGGCCGATGTCGCGGGCGCTGACGTCGGCGAAGACCATGGCCTCGACGTCCTCCAGCTCGGCCTGCATCCGGTCGGCCACGCTGAGGTACCTGTCGACGACGTGGTCGGCGATCGCGTGCAGCACCCCGGTGGGGCCCCGGTTGAGGAGCTTGGGCTTGTCCTCGAGGCGGGCGCGCACCTCCGAGAGGGGGCAGTGGCTGCCGTGGCGCACGGTCACCACGAAGTCGGGGCCGACGAACACCATGAGCTCGCCGGTGCCGATGATCTCGCTGGTGGCGGTCAGCACGTCGTGGTCGATGTAGGCGACGGTCTTCAGGACCACGAACACCGAGTCGCCGTAGCGCTCGACCTTGGGCCGCTGGTGAGCCTTGACGGCGTCCTCGACGGCGAGCGGGTGCAGGGCGAAGACCTCCGCCAGCCACTCGACCTCGGGGGCGTCGGGCTCGTGCAGGCCGACCCAGACGAAGGCGTTGCCTCCGCCGGAGCCCCCGTCGGCGGCGGCGTTGTGGGCGCGGACGATCTCCAGGGCGTCGGGGATGCCCAGGGCGTCGATCTTCTTGCCGCCGACGTAGGCGGCGTACTCGACGAGCGAGTCGCTCGGCGGGACGCAGACGCCGGTCATCCGCTCATGGAGCGAGACGGCGGGCGTGTGCGCGGCACGGATCGTACGGGTGTGCTTGATACGGGGAAAAAGAAGCGAGGAGCGCATGGCGAGCCTTTCCCGCCCAACCTGGCGGGATCCACACGCGATGCGATGTCACCCCCGGTGAGGGAGGTGATGCGTGTGGCGCCGATCGGGCACCGAGATGGGGTGGTCGAGGGTGCGCACAGCGGGCGTGCGCGAGCACGTACTGCTGGGATCGCCAGAGGACATCCCGAACCACCTCCAATCAGCAAGAGACACGCAAAGCCACCCAAAAGCTAACACGATCGGGGGTGTGTCTCTCAGCTTACTCCCAGGTTCAAGTGTTGATCATGCACAACCAGACAAAATTCACACGCCCTTTACGGCGCCTCTCTCGTGCATGGACACCCGGAGTTGTCCACAGGCTGTGGACAACTCCGCGGATCCCGGGAACGGGCGCGGCCCCGAGGGGCATGCCGCGAGGACGATAGGCTCTGACGAGTGCGCGTTCTTGTGATTGGATCCGGCGGGCGTGAGCATGCCCTGTGCCGGTCGCTGGCGGCGGACCCCCAGGTCACCGAGGTTCACTGTGCTCCCGGAAACGCGGGTATCGCGCAGGTCGCGACCCTGCACCCGGTGGCGCCGACCGACCCGGCCTCGGTCACCGGCCTGGCCGGGAGACTCCGGGCGGACCTGGTCGTGATCGGCCCCGAGGCACCCCTGGTCGCCGGGGTCGCCGACGCCGTCAGGGAGGCCGGGATCCCCTGTTTCGGGCCCTCGCGCGAGGCGGCGCTGATCGAGGGTTCCAAGGCCTTCGCCAAGGACGTCATGGTCGCGGCGGGCGTTCCCACCGGGCGGTCGCACACCTGCGTCACGCCCGAGGAGGTCGCCGCCGCGCTCGACGAGTTCGGCACGCCGTACGTGGTCAAGGACGACGGCCTGGCAGCCGGCAAGGGCGTGGTGGTCACCGGCGACCGCGACGAGGCGCTCCGGCACGCCGCCGCCTGCGGGCGGGTCGTGATCGAGGAGTTCCTCGACGGTCCCGAGGTGTCGCTGTTCGCGCTCTGTGACGGCTCCACCGCCGTGCCGCTCCAGCCCGCCCAGGACCACAAGCGCGCCTACGACGGCGACCAGGGCCCCAACACCGGCGGGATGGGCGCCTACACCCCGCTGCCGTGGGCGCCGGACGACCTCGCCGACCAGGTGATGGCCGAGACCGTCATGCCGACCGTGACCGAGCTGGCCAGGCGCGGCACGCCGTACACGGGGGTGCTGTACGTGGGGCTGGCCCTCACGTCCAAGGGCCCGAAGGTGATCGAGTTCAACGCCAGGTTCGGCGACCCGGAGACCCAGGTCGTGCTGGACCGGCTGGAGACGCCCCTCGCGGGCCTGCTGCTCGCCTGCGCGAACGGGACGCTCGACCGGTTCGGGCCGCTCTCCTACCGCGACGGCGCCGCGGTGACCGTGGTGATCGCCGCGGAGAACTACCCGGCGGAGCCGGTGAAGGGCGACGTGATTGAGGGGCTGTCCGACCCGGTCGAGGACGCCTACGTGCTGCACTCGGGCACCGCCCTCGACGGCGACCGGATCGTCTCCAACGGGGGCCGGGTGCTCAGCGTGGTCGGCACCGGGCCCGACGTCCCCGCCGCCCGGGCGGCGGCCTACGAGGCCGTGGAGCGCATCCGGATGCGCGGCTCGCACCACCGCACCGACATCGCGGGCCGCGGCGCCTGAACCCCGGTTTTCCGGGGAGGCGTAGCGCCTGATCGGCATGTCGCGGTAAGCCTGGGGCAGTCGGCAGTGTCCGTCCCAGGCCCGCCCCAGGCCCGCCCCAGGCCGCTCCCTTCGGAGGAACGATGTCGCTTGACCCCGCGATCCCCCCCGAGCGGATCGGCGACACCGGCGTGCTGCGCTGGCCCGGCACCTGGCGGGTGTACGTGGCCACCCGCAGCGAGGAGATCAGGGCGGACGCCGAGCGGGCCCTCACGATGCGCGACGAGGCGGGCCAGCTGGTCTCGGTGGGCGAGGGCATCGGCACGCACCTGGCCCGCGCGGAGACGTACGCGCGCAGCAGGCACGGCGTGCGGCGCTGGCTGACCGGCCAGGCCATCGAGGGCGCCTGGTCCAACGTCAACAGCGCGACCGTGATGCTGTACGGCGTGCTGCCGACGGCGGAGCTGTGCGGGCGGGGCCCGGAGGTGGCGGCGATCGGTCGGGCGTACCTGCCCGGCGACGACCCCCGGCTGGTCCACCTCCAGGCCAGGCTCGCGGCGGGGGACCTGGGGGAGAACGACAGACCGCTGATGCAGTCGGTGCTGCGGGCCGCGTACACCGCGCAGGCGATGGAGACCGGGCGGGTCCGCAGCTTCCGCAACCTGCTGCTCGGCGGGGTGGTCATGCTGAGCCTGATCGTGCTGGGCGTGGTGGTCATCGGCGCGATCTGGCCGAACGTCATCCCGATGTGCGGCAACCAGTCGGTGATCCGCACCCAGGGGCTGATGCCCGCCCAGATCTGCCCGACGGGCGGCCTGCAGCCCGGCCACGGCGACGTCCCGCTCGTGGCCCTGATCGGCATGCTGGGCGCGGCGCTGGCCACCGCGGCCTCGCTGTCGACCCGCTCGGAGCTGTCCACCCGCTACTCGCTGGCGGTCGTCCAGAACCTTCTCAAGGCGCCCGCGGGGGTGGCCACCTCGGTGCTCGGGCTGCTGATCCTGAACTCGGGCTTCGTGCCCGGTTTCGCGGGGCTGGGCTCGCAGCCCGCGATCCTGGTCTGGGCGATGGCGTTCGGGTACGGCCAGCAGGTCGTCACCCGCTTCGTGGACCAGAGGGCCGACAACCTCCTGTCGGCCGCCTCACCGCTCACCACCGCGGGCGGCACGAAGAGCAGATGACGCCCGCCCGCCAGGGCTGCGCCCCTCCATGTCCCACGGCCGCCGGACCATGAGATGATCTTCTGCGCGGTCCGGCCGCGGGCGGTGCCGGAGACATGGTCGAAGGGGCGCGGGGACACCGGGGAGCACGGGCGGGCGGGCCGCCGGCGCCCGCCGCCGCGAGGGCCGATGATTACCGGCGATCCGAGGGGTAGTTCCCCCCTGAAGTGGCCGTTTCAGGGGCATCCAACGGCTACTGTTGGCCGGATAAACCTCGGCTGCCGCCCCGCGCCACATGAATCACTCAAATCACTTCAAGGAGCATGACGCATGGTCCGTTACCGCGTGCGCGGTGGCAACCCACTTCGTGGAACCGCCTTCATCCAGGGCGCCAAGAACGCCGTGCTTCCCATGATCGGCGCGGCGCTGCTGGCGTCCAGAGGCCGGACGGTCCTGCGCAACGTCCCCATCATCGAGGACGTCCGCCGCGCGGTCGAGCTGGCCGAGACGGTCGGTGCCACGGTCGAGCTCCACGAGGCGGAGCGCACACTGGTGATCGACGCCTCGACGCTCAGCAGCCCGGTCCTGCCCGCCGAGATCGCCCGTCGCTTCCGCGGTTCCGTGTTGTTCGTGCCCGCCCTGCTGCACCGCCTCGGTGAGGCGATCATCGAGGGCGTGGGCGGCTGCAACCTGGGCAGCCGCAACCTCGACTTCCACTACCTGGGCTACAAGCGCCTGGGCGCGCTCGTGGACGAGGGCGACTCGGTCATCCACGTCAAGTCGGCGGGCCTCACCGGCGCCACCCTGTACCTGGACACCCCCTCGCACACCGGCACCGAGAACCTGATCATGGCCGCCGCCCTCGGGCGCGGCACCACCGTGATCGAGAACGCGGCGCTGGAGCCCGAGGTCCTCGACGTGATCGAGATGCTGACCCGGATGGGCGCGAGGATCAGCGGCGGCGGCACGGGGTTCATCACCGTGGAGGGCGTGGAGGAGCTCCAGGCCGTCGAGCACACCGTGATGCCGGACCGCCTCGACGCGGGCGTGTTCGCCATGGCCGCCGCCGTCACCGGCGGCGAGGTCAACCTGGTCGGCGCCGACCTGGACCACCTCGGCGTGGTCCGCTACAAGCTGGAGCAGATGGGGGTGGAGTTCGCCGACCACGGCGCGGTGCTCCACGTGCGCAGGGACCGCCCGCTGCGCCCGATCAACGTGATCACCGACACCTACCCCGGTTTCGCCACGGACCTGCAGTCGCCGATCATGACGGTCGCCTGCCTCGCCGACGGTGCCAGTTACATTCATGAACGCATCTTCGACGGGCGTTTCGCTCTGGCCTCAGAGCTGAACAAGATGGGCGCCGATATTGAAGTGAAAGAGAACAGCGCTGTCGTTCGCGGCGCCACTCCGCTCACCGGAACGCGAGTGACCGCACACGATCTGCGTTCGGGAATCGCGCTCGTGCTCGCGGGCCTGGCCGCCGAGGGGGAGACCGTGATCGAATCGGGATATCTCATCGACCGCGGGCACTCTTATCTGGCCGAGCGTATGCAGTCCCTGGGGGCCGATGTGCGACGAGAGATTTCAGCTTCATAATCAGCAGGTTTGAGACGCTCAAAAACCGCTCTGACCTGTGTAAACGATGCCAGTCATGGCTTTAACCCGGAAGTTGCTTCCGGAATTGGCCGCAAATCGGGCGTGACATTACGGCCCTCGCGAGCGATCGTTCCAAAAGAGAGCCGAAAACAAACGGACGGCATGATGGGACGAACATTGGTCGAGCGGGCCGAAGAAGCGCCACGAGTGTCACGCCCGGGTGCCATGACACCGGACCTCACTATCGGTGTGGTGGGCCCCCATGACCTCGTCGAACGGGTGATGTTGATGGGGCATGCGGCTGCCCCGTTACCCTGCCGCCTGGTGGCGGCGGCATACCGCGACGAGCAGGAGGCAGCCGACAAGGTCACCCGGCTGGGAGCCGGGGTGGACGCATGCCTGTTCGCCAGCCCGGTCCCCTACGACCTGGCCCGGCGATCGGGGGTGCTGACGATGCCCGCGACGTATGTCCAGCTCGGCGGCGCCGCGCTGATCGCCGCGCTGGCGAGGGCCGCGCTGGACGAGCGGATAGACCCGCGCAGGGTCAGCATCGATGTCCTGGGCAGAGCGGAGGTCGAGGAGGCGTACAACGATCTGAGCCTTCCCTCAGGGGATGTGCAGAGCCGCGACGAACCGGGCGCCACCGGTACGATCGCGGCCTTCCATGAACGCCTCGCCCGCCAGGGCAGCACGAGCGGGGCGCTCACCTGTCTGCCCGCGGTCGCCGACCGCCTCCAGACCGCGGGGGTGCCCGTGGTGAGGATCCGCCCCACCTCCGCCGCGGTGCGCACGGCGCTGCACACGGCGGCCCTGCTGGGCGCGCACCACAGGCTGGAGGAGTCGCAGCTCACCGTGGTCCTGGTGGAGGTGCCCACGCTGCGCGAGCCGGTCCGCCGGGCCGCGCCGCGCTACTGGCGCGACGAGCTCCGGCTGTCCCTGCACCGGTTGCTGGTGCAGGAGGCCAACCGGATCAACGCGTCGGTCACCGCGGTCGACGACCACAGCTACATGGTCACCGCGACCCGTGGTTCGGTCGCCGCGGCCACCGAGGGCTTCCGGGTCCTGCCGTTCGCCGCGCGGGTCCGCGACGAGCTGGGCCTGGCGGTCGAGGTGGGCGTCGGCATGGGCCGTACCACCCACGACGCCGAGTCGCACGCCAGGGCCGCGCTGGCGCGCACCCAGGCGGGCAAGCAGGCCCAGGGCTTCGCGGTCGACCGCGAGGGCAGGGCGCTGATCCCGGCGCCCAGGATGCCCCCTCAGGGCGCCGGACCGCTGAAGCCGAAGGGCGTGGAGGTCCTGGCCCGGCTGGCGGCCAAGCTGGAGGGTGGGGACACGGTGGTGGACGCGGAGGGCGCGGGCAAGATGCTCGGCGTCACCCCGCGCACGGCACGACGGTTGCTGCGCACGCTGGTAGACGAGGGACTCGCGTGGCCGCTTCCGCCGAACCGGACGCCGCAGCCGGGGCGCCCCCGGCAGCTGTACCGGCTGATCGTGGAGAAGCTCGGCACCCGCTGAGCCCCGCGCACGGTCTGCACCGACCTGGAGGCTTCCGCCGCGCCCGGACGGCGGAACCTCCCAGGTCACGGCGCGCCGGGCCCGGCGTGACCCGTCGGCTCGCGGTGTGTTCGCCGCGGCCTGTTCACCACGGCCCGCCCGGTCCGGCGTGTTCACCGTGGCTTGTTCATTCCGGCCTGTTTATTTTGGTCTGTTCACCGGACCTGTTCACAGGATCCGTTCATTCCGGCCCGGCCATTACAGCTCGCCCGTCCCGGTACGGCGAGGATCCCCGGGCCGCGATTCCCCGGAGCGCGCTCCGCCGGATCCGGCCGGACGCGGTGCCGCGGAACCCGGCCGGTCACGGTCCGTCCCGCAGGATCTCAAGGTCCGAAACACGCGAGCGTATTGTCGGTTTCAGCCGCTATTGTCATGAGCTATGGGTCAAGACAGTACTGACAGCCGCAAGGCGCTCCTCGTCTGGGGGGCGCTGGCGATCGTTTACGTGGTGTGGGGTTCCACGTACCTGGCGATCATGATCACGATCGAGACGATCCCGCCGCTGCTCAGCGGGGCTGTCCGCTTCGTCACGGCCGCGCTCGTCCTCGGCACCGCGGTGTACCTGCTGAAGGGCCGGGACGCCTTCCGGATGACCTGGAAGCAGGCCGGCGGGGCGGCCCTGGTCGGCCTGCTGCTGCTGAACGGCGGTAACGGCATGGTCGCCGTGGCCGAGCAGCACATCTCCAGCGGCCTGGCGGCGCTGCTGGTGGCCTCGACGCCGCTCTGGCTGGTCATCTTCAGGGTCCTGTTCAGGGACCGGCCGCGGGCGCTGACGCTCGTCGGGGTGCTCATCGGGTTCGGCGGCGTGGCGGTGCTGTCGCTGGGCGGCGGGAGCAACGCGGCCGACGGCGCCGGAATCACGATCATCCTGCTGGCGTCGCTGTCGTGGGCGGCCGGTTCGTTCCTGGCGTCCCGCATCCCGATGCCCGCGAACCCCTTCTCCGCGAGCGCCGTCGAGATGGCGGCGGGTGGCGTCGGGCTCGCCCTCACCGCCGCCGTGATGGGCGAGCGCCTCGACGTCGCCGCCGTCTCCGCGCGGTCGTGGACCGCGCTGGCCTACCTGATCGTGATCGGGTCGCTGGTCGCCTTCACGGCGTACGTGTGGCTGCTGGGAAACGCGCCGATCTCGCTGATCTCCACCTACGCCTACGTCAACCCGGTCGTGGCGGTCGTGCTGGGCGCCCTCGTGCTGAGCGAGCCGGTCACCGGCTCGATGATCGCCGCCGGCGTGGTGATCGTCATCGGCGTGGCCCTGGTGGTCTCCACCGAACGGCGCGGGAAGCCGGAGCCCGCACCGGAGACGAAGCCGGAGCCCGCGGCCGTCTCGACCGTGTAGCCCGCGGCCGTCCAGGCCGCGGGCGCCCTGCGCGAAGGCGGTCCGGCGCGAAGGTCGCCGGAGCGGGGGACGGCCCGGCGCGGGCGTGCCGGAGTGGGGGACGGCCGGGCCGACGGGCCAGGGCGGTTCAGGCGGTTCGGGGCGGGTCAGGCGCTCCGGAAGGCCGACGCGGCGGCCAGGAAGGTGTCGTTGGCCTCGGGGTCGCCGATGGAGACGCGGGCGCCCTCCCCGGCGAAGGCCCGCACCGCGACGCCCTCGGTCGCGCACGCCCCGGCGAAGTCGAGCGTGCGCTCCCCCAGCCGGAGCCAGACGAAGTTGGCCTCGCTCACCGGCACCTCCCAGCCCTGGGCGATCAGCGCCTCGCGGACCCGGTCGCGCTCCTTGACCACGGCGTCGACCCGCTCCATCAGCTCGTCCTCGGCGGCCAGCGAGGCGACCGCGGCGGCCTGGGCGAGGTGGTTGACCGCGAACGGCACGATCGTCTTACGGACGGCGGACGCCACCGGCTCGTCGGCGATCAGGTAGCCCACCCGGAGCCCGGCCAGGCCGTACGCCTTGGAGAAGGTCCGCAGCACGGCCACGTTCGGCCGGTCGCGGTAGATGGTGAGCCCGTCGGTGACCCCGGCGTCCCTGACGTACTCGCGGTAGGCCTCGTCGAGCACGACGAGCACGCTCTCGGGCACCCGGTCGAGGAAGGCCTCCAACTCGGCCGCGTGCACGACCGTGCCGGTGGGGTTGTTCGGGTTGCAAACGAAGATCATGCGGGTGTGCGAGGTGATCGCGTCGGCCATGGCCTCCAGGTGGTGCGTCTCCCCCAGCAGCGGGACCCGCACCGAGGTCGCCCCCGCCAGATCGGCCAGGAGCGGGTACGCCTCGAAGGACCGCCAGGCGTAGATCACCTCGGCGCCCGGCTCGCTCACGGTCTCGAAGAGCTGCTGGGCCACCGTCACCGAGCCCGCGCCGAGGGCGACGTGCTCGGCCGGGACGCCGTACCTCTCGGCGATCGCCCCGGTCAGCTCCGTGGCCGCCGGGTCGGGGTAGCGGTGCATCTGGGTCGCCGCCCTGGCGACCGCCTCCACCACCGAGGGCAGCGGCTCGTAGGGGCATTCGTTCGAGGAGAGCTTGTAGGACCGGCCGTCGGCGGACACCACGGCCTTGCCCGCCCGGTAGGCGGGCATCGTGTCCAGGATCGCGCGGAAACGAGGCATGGCCTTACCTTATGAGCAGCGGGCGGATGGGGCATCCTGTAACACTGGAGGTGAGAGGCATGCCCGACCGGAAGGACGACATGAGCATCGCACCGCTGGCCGACATCGAGCCCATTCCCGACTGGGCAATTCCTCCCGTAGAGGGCTTCACCGCCGATGACCTCGATCGGCTTCCGGGGATCCCCCCTCACACGGAACTCATCGATGGCACTCTCGTGTTCGTGAGCCCCCAGACCCGTTTTCACGCTCTCGTGCTGTTCCTCCTGCACAAAGAGCTTGATCGGACGGTTCCCGCCCATCTCCGGGTGGAGCAAGAGATGACAGTGAAGCTGGGGCGACGTCAACGACCGGAGCCCGACCTGGTGCTCCTCCACGCGCACGCGCCCTCCGACATGGCACGGACCTTCTACGAGGCGGCGGACGTGCTGCTCGCCGTCGAGGTCGTCTCCGAGGAGTCCGAGGAACGCGACCGCAACCGCAAGCCCCAGATGTACGCCGAGGCCGGCATCCCCCACTTCTGGCGGGTCGAAAACATCGAGGGCCGCCCCAGCGTCCACGTCTATGAGCTGAACCCGGTGACGAGGGCATACGCGCTCACCGGTGTCCATCAGAATCGGCTGAAGCTCAGTCTCCCCTATGACATCGACATCGATCTGACTGATATCAGCAACCCGCGCGGTCGATAGCCAAGGCGGAGGACCGCGCCGGTGGAAGCCCTGATCGATGACCCGCCGGTGCTCCTGGAAAACGAGGCGAGCGCGGTGCGACCAGCCCCACGGCGGGAGCTCCCGGCTACTCCTTCAGGGAGCGGAGCATCGGGGGATGCAGCGCCACGGCGGGGCCGCGGCGGTAGAGCTTGGCGGGGCGGCCGCCGTCGCGGGTGGTGGTGCCGCCGGTGGGCACCAGGAAGCCCTCGGCCTTGGTGACCTTCCGGTGGAAGTTGCGCGGGTCGAGGGGGCGGCCCCAGACGATCTCGTAGACCCGGCGCAGCTCGGCGACGGTGAACTCCGGCGGGCAGAAGGCCGCGCCCAGCGGGGTGTACTCCAGCTTGGCGCGGGCCCGCTCGATCCCGTCGATCATGATGCGCCGGTGGTCGAAGGCCATCTCGCGCAGCAGCGCGGAGACCGGCTGCCAGCTCATGTGCGCCTCGGTGGAGGTCGGCAGGTGCGGGGCCAGACCGAGGTAGGCCACGCTCAGCACGCGCTGGCGCGGGTCGCGGTCGGGGTAGCCGTAGGTCTGGAGCTGCTCCAGGTGCACAGGGGCGCCCGGCAGGCCCGCCCGTTCCGCGAGGACCCGGGCCGCGGCCGCGGGCAGGTCCTCGTCGAGCTGGATGAAGCCGCCTGACAGGGCCCAGCGTCCCTCGTACGGCGGGTTGTCACGCCGCCAGACGAGCGCGCTCAGCACCTGGCGGCGCACCGTGAGGACGACAAGGTCCACGCTGACGGGAATGCGCGGCACCATGGCAGGCACGTTACACCGGTCAGACCCGCACGCGGACGTGCAGCGGCTCGGTGGCGGCGCGTCCGTCGGCCGCCGCGACCGAGACCTGGACCCAGGTGTCGTCCGGCACCCTGGACCAGTCGAACGGGATCCACGCCGTGCTCATCCGTACCGGCAGGTCCGGCGGCGGCGCGGTCAGGTTCACCCCGGCCACGTCGACGACGTGGGGCTCCTCCTGGCCCTTCCAGGTGAGCGTGATCTTGGAGCCCATGGGGATGTTGTAGCCGCGGATCTCCACGCCGTCCTGGATGTCACGCGGCATGCGGATCGCGTCGGCCGCGATGGGCCGGTCGTGGTCGCGGGCGATCTCCTCGGCGAGGGACGGGGAGCCGCAGGTGTAGAAGTCGCTCCACATGTAGGAGACGATCTTGGAGACGTAGCGCCCGACCTGCGCCACGGCCGTGTCGAGCCGCTCCTTGTCGGTGCGCCCCCGCTCGGAACCCGCGGCGCACCGCTCCTCGCCGGTCGGCTCGAAGGCCTCGACGTTGGCCCAGAGCTGCACGTTGAAGCCCTGCTCGATCATCCTGGTCCTGGCCAGGGACATCTCGCGGTAGTAGTCGCGGGTCGAGCCGTGGTACGCGTCGCCGTTGGTCTTCTCGTCGACGACCGAGCGCAGCCGCTCGTCGACCTCGTCCTCGCGCTGGTCGGGCCAGAACAGCCCGACCTTGCCCGTGCCCCGGCTGTCCTGCGGGGCGATGATCCCGACGCCGGTCCTGACGAGGGCCTCGAAGCCCTTGGCGACCTGCTTGGGGGTGGCGCTGAACGGCCGTTCCTTGCGCGCGTCGAGATAGGGGCTGACGAGGACGGGCCTGCCGGGCATCTCCTGCTCGACGATCTCGTGCTGCGAGGCGTAGACCCTGAGCGTCGGGTGGTCGGCCTCGGGGTCCCCGATGTACTTCATCTCGCGCATCTGCAGCTCGAACGGCTGGTAGAAACCGCCCAGCGACTCCCGGTCCTGGAAGCGCGCCCCGTAGTCCTGCATGATCCGCCGGGTGAGCGTGGTGAGCGTGTCCGTGCCCTGCTTGGCGGCCCTGGTCTTCTGCGCCGGGTCGCGGGGAGCGAGCGGCAGCGCGGGGTAGACCTTCACCCCGAACCGGTCACCGAGGTCGAGCAGCTCGGTGAGGCTGTCCTCGTGCGCGGCCGCGACCAGGATCACGTGGTAGCCGCGTCCCTTGGCCCGGATGTTCGCGCAGCTCGCGTCGTCGGTGCCGTCGTCGGTGGCGACGATCCGGTAGAAGACGGTCTTATCCGTGACGATCTTCCGCTCGAACTCGGGGCAGCGGAACAGGTCGGGGCCGAACGCCTCGTCGGTGCGGTAGACGAACGTCCAGCTCACCCGGTTGCCGGGGTTGGCGGCCTTGAGGTCGTTCTCCGCCGCCAGCGCGCACGGCACCCCGTCCTCCTCGCACGGCTCGTAGCGGGCGTCGACGTTCCCATCGCCGTCGAGGATCCGGCCGTCGTCGTCGACGTTGCGCGCCTGCAGACCCCAGCCGATCCGGATCACCGTGTCGCCGCCCACCTCGTGGATCGCGCCGAACTGCCGGCGCCAGGTGCAGTGGTCGGCGGTCGGGACCAGCCAGTAGCCGGTGATCGCGTACGGCCAGCGCATCGTCGTGTCGAACGTTCCACACGGGTCGGTGAACTCGGTCACCTCCGGCACCGGGACCGAGGGGGAGGCGAAGGACGAGGAGGGCGAAGGTGAGGGCGACGCCGCGAGCGACGAGCTCCCCGCCGTCGGGGAGCCGTTCCCCGTGGGGGTGGTCACCACGAACGCAGCCACCCCTGCGAGGATCGCCACGCCCAGGAAAGCGATGAGCCAGCGCACGTTCAGGACACTACCGTTCTTGTGATCAGGCAGACATAAGGAGCCAGGCGAGAACCACGGCCCCCGCCGTACCGGAGATCAGCTCTTGACGCCCGCCCACGCCTCCAGCTGCGAGACGAAACGGCGGGCCGAGTTGGGCCAGTGGTGGTTCGCACGAGCCGCCGCATACCCTCGGGCGCCCCGGCCATACCGCTCCCTGGCGTCGTCTCGCAGGAAGAGCACCGCCTGTGCCACGGCCTTGGGATCCTGCCAGGGCACGACGATGCCGCTGTCGTAGCGTTCGACCAGCTCCACCGCGCGAGGCGAGGGGGTGGTGATCACCGGGATGCCGTGTGCCATGTACTCCACGATCTTCGTGGGCATGGAGTGCCGGTAGTTGGGCTCGTCGTGCAGCAGGGAGAGCCCCGCCAGCGCGCCGTCGAGCCGCTTGAGAGCCTCGTCGTTCGGCATGAAGTCGCGCCACTCCAGCACGCCCTCCGCGACCGCCTCGTTCAGCGTCGGCCGCGACTGCGGGTCGGCGTAGCCGATCAGCTCGACCGCCACCCGGTACGGCTGGAGCAGCCGGGCCACCTCGATGGCCTCGCGCACCCCGCGCGCGCCCGACAGCCAGCCGAGGTAGACGACCCGGTCGTCACCCGGCGGGGTCACCTCGTCGGGCACCCAGGTCTCGTTGGGCACCACCAGGTGGGTCTGGCGGAACCGTCCGGCGTAGGCGGTCTCGGCGAGCAGCAGGTGCAGGTGCCGCTCGGCCGTGCCTTCGAGCAGGCGGGCCAGGAACCGCACCGGCGGGCGCAGGAACGCGGGCAGCCAGGGCTTCAGCGACAGCGTCGCCGGGGTGTCCTCGTGGACGTCCCAGACCACCGGTGGCCGCTTGCGCATGCCCACCACCGCGAGCAGCAGCTCCGGGTCGTGGATGACCACGAGGTCGACCTGCCCGCGCATGCGCTTGAACACCTTGCGCGCGGCGCGCACGGCCGCGAGCCGCTTGCGCTCGGCGGCGCGGGGGAGGTCGACGCCGTTCACCCAGGAGCGGGCCATCACGCCCCGCGCCGTGTACGGGGCCGCATACGTGACCTCATGACCGGCGTCCACGAGCGCGCGGATCTGCCGGTGCAGGATCCGGGCGTCCTCGGGGTGATGCACCACCGTCATGACGAGCACGTGCACTGCGCGCAGCCCTCCGTCGCTAGAGCCGCTCGACGCGTTCACCCTCGGCGAGCACGCCTCGGGTGTCGAGCACGAGCTTGCCTTGGTCCTCGACGATCGACAGGTCGAAGGCGGCGTGCTGCTGCAGCAGCAGCGTCACGTCGGCTTCGGCCACTGCCGTGGCGAGGTCTTCCTCACGCGGCACCTCGACGTCGTCGACGCGCCATTCCTTGACGTACGGGTCGGCGAAGACGAGTTCCGCGCCCAGTTCCAGCAGCGCCCGCGCGACCGGCAGGGCCGGGGTCTCGCGCTCGTCGGCGATGTCGGGCTTGTACGTGACACCGAGCAGCAGCACCTTCGAGCCGTTGACGGGCTTGCGCTGCCGGTTGAGCAGGCGCTGCACGCGGGCCACCACGTACGACGGCATCCGCTCGTTGATCTCCTGGGCCAGCTCGACGAAGCGGAACGGGTAGCCCAGCTTGCGCACCGTGTAGGAGAGGTAGGACGGGTCGACCGGGATGCAGTGCCCGCCGACGCCGGGCCCGGGGAGGAACTTCTGGAACCCGAACGGCTTGGTGGCAGCGGCCTCGATCGACTCCCAGAGGTCGACACCGAGCTCGTCGCAGAAGATCGCCATCTCGTTGACGAGGGCGATGTTGACGTGGCGGTAGGTGTTCTCCAGGAGCTTGGCCATCTCGGCCTCGCGGGTGCCGCTGACCGGCACGACCTGCTCGATGAACTGCGAGTAGAACCCGACCGCGCGGTCCTTGCAGGCCGGGGTGTAGCCGCCGACGACCTTCGGGGTGTTGCGCAGGCCGTACTTGGGGTTGCCCGGGTCGATGCGCTCGGGCGAGAAGGCGAGGTGGAAGTCGGTGCCCGCGGCCAGGCCCGAGCCCTTCTCCAGGATGGGCCGCGCGACCTCGTCGGTGGTGCCGGGCCAGGTGGTGGACTCCAGGACCACCAGCGAGCCGGCCCGCAGGTTGCGGGCGACGGTGCCGGTGGCACCCTCGACCGCCGACAGGTCGGGGCGGTGGTCCTCGTCCAGCGGGGTCGGCACGCAGATGACGATGGTCCGGCTGTCGGCCAGGACCGATTCGTCCAGCGTGGCGGTGAAGCCCCCCGCCAGCATGTGCTCAAGGTCGGCGTCGGTCAGGTCGTCGATGTAGGACGTGCCCGCGTTGAGGGCCTCGACCTTGACGGGGTCGACCTCGAAGCCGACGACCCGCAGACCAGCCGCCGTGGCCTCCTTGGCCAGGGGCATGCCGACGTAGCCCAGACCGATGATGGCCAGGTCGTAGGCAGTCACTGGATGACCTTGGAACGCCGGAAACAACACTTCATGGTCGCAAAGGCTATCTCAAGTCCGAACGAGCTACGCCTAATGCGATTGAACGCATCGCAAACGACTGGGATCCCCGTTACCAACACGAGACCATCATCCAGCAATCGATCGGTAAATATCACGGTAAGTCTCCGCGATGCGGCTCCACGTACGCTTCGCCGCCACCTCGGCCCGTCCGGCCTCACCCATCTCGGCCCTTCGCTCCGGATCGTCACGCAGCCCGGCGATCGCCTTGGCCAGTGCCTCGGGGTCTCCCGGGGGCACCAGAAGCCCGGCCCCTTCGGAGCCCACGAGCTCGGAGAGGGCGGGCAGGTCGCTCAGCACGACCGGCTTGCCGAGAGCCATCGCCTCGACGGGTTTCAATGGCGTAACGAGTCGGCAGACGCGCAGGTCCTCACGCGGGCAGACGAAGATGTCGATCGCCGCCTGCGCCTGCAGGGCCTCGTCGGGGCCGACCCGTCCCGGCAGGATCGCGATGTCGCCCAGTCCCAGCTCCTCGACCTGTTCGAGCAGCGCCGCCCGCTCCACGCCGTCGCCGACGAGCAGCACCCTGACCGGCGCGCCCTCGTCCCGCAGGAGCGCAGCCGCGTTGATCATGGTGGCGAAGCCCTCGTAGGCCACGATGCTCGACACCGAGCCCATCACGATCTCGCCGGGCTCGATGCCGTACGCGGCGCGGAACGCCGCGCCGTCGTACTCGGCGCTGAGCAGCGAGTCGTCCACCGCGTTCGGCGCGAGATAGATCTTCTCCCTCGGCACCCCGCGCTCGACGATCTCGGTGGCCATGGTCTCCGCGAGGGTGACCACGGCGTCGGCGGAGCGCATGATGAACGCCTCGCGGTCGCGCTGGAGCACGTGCCGCTGGCTGCCGATGCGCTTGGGGTCGCGGGAGGCCCAGGTCTCCTCCAGGAAGCCCCGCACCTCGTAGACCATCGGCGTGCCGGTGCGCTCGCGCACGGCCAGCGCCACCGATCCGTTGCGGTGGTCGGTCGCTGCGTGCAGCACCTGCGGTCGCAGGGTCCTGACCAGCTCGGTCACCTCTCCGGCGCCGCGGATCATCCGCCCGTGGCTCTCGAAGGGCACTTCGCCGCTCGGGATCAGCCGGTGGTAGGGGATGCCGTCGATCTCCTCGTACGGCGTCGCGTCGGCGTGCCCCTGCATCATCGGCCAGCCCCAGCTGGTCACGACGTGCGGGTCGAGCCCGGCGGCCTTCTGCGAGGTGACGATGCGGTGGGTGCGGACGGTGTATCCGGCCTGCGTGTACGGCAGCGCGTTGGTCACGCAGTGCAGCACCCGGCCCTGGAACCGCTCACCCACGATCACCTTCGCCTTGGGCGGGATCGGGTTCGGCTGGATCGCGGCCAGCTCACCGACGTAGTAGGCGTACCGGCGCTTGATGAAGGGATAGCGCGTGTGGGCCTGCAGCACCGCGGCGGCCTCGCTCATCCGGCCGGAGTCGAAGTGCTCCTTCGCCTCGCTCCACGGGCCCTTCACCAGGCGCATGCCGAGCTTGCGTACGACGATCTTGGCGCGCCGCGCGACGGGCCAGGCGAACCGGCCCACGACGGGGCGGACACTCGGCGGGAGCGTCTCGGCCGCCGCCTGCGCCACGCGTACCGGGTCGGACTTCACCTTGGTCGCCACGACCCGGGAGACGATGACCGGGTGCTGGACGAAGCCCTTGATCAGCCCGCGCAGTCCCGCTCTGGCCGACTTCGCCGACACCGGGGCCGCCGGAGGCGTGGACGACGCCGGGAGCGACGCGGGGACCTTCTCCTCGTCCTCGTCCGAGGGCCTCGCCGTGACCGCGGGCATGTCGGAGACCGGGACCGCGTCCGGGCTTCCGGCCGTGTCCGCGGCGGGAACCGGGTCCGCGGCAGGAGCCGGGGTCGTGTCCGCGGCCGGGGGCGTCTCCGCGCTCGGCGGTGGCGGCGGCTCCGTGGGCGTGTCCACAGCGGGCTCCTCCACGACCGGAGTCGTCTCCAGGACGGAGGGTGCCTCCGGCTCGGAGGGTGCCTCCGACGCAGCGGGTGTCTCCGGCTGGGAAGGTGTCTTCGGCGCCGCAGGTGTCTCGGACAGCTCCGGACTCGGAGGCGTCACCGGCTCCGCGGACGCGGAAGGCCCGGCGGGCGGAGGGGTCACCGAAGAGGAGGGCTCGGCGGCGGGGGTCTCAACGGCCGGAGGCGTCACCGAGGGGGATGGTGTCGCCGGCACCGAGGATGTCGCCGGACCCGGGGGCTTCGCCGGAACCTTCGCTGGAACCGAGGGGGAGTCTGGCCTGTTGGCATCGGATACCACGCCGTGACCGTACCATAGGCAACGTTTGCCCCACTGCCGCATGAAAGGCGAGGTCAATGAGGGACTTTGCCCGTCCGGGCGCTGCTCAGGGCCCCGATAATCCCCTCGTCCTGCACGTGCTCGGCGCGCGTCCCAACTTCGTGAAGGCCGCGCCCGTGGTGCGCGCGCTCACCGAACTCGGGGTGCGACAGGGCATCGTCCACACCGGTCAGCACTACGACGCGCTCATGTCGGACGTGTTCTTCGCCGATCTCGGTCTCCCCGAGCCGATCGCCAACCTCGGCGTCGGTTCCGGCTCGCACGCCCGCCAGACGGCGGCGCTGCTGGTCGGCCTGGAGGACGTGGTGCTCGAGCACCGTCCCACGCTGGTCGTCGTCTACGGCGACGTGAACTCGACGCTGGCCGCGATCCTCGTCTGCGCCAAGCTCCATGTGCCGACCGCGCACGTGGAGGCGGGCCTGCGTTCCTTCGACCGGGAGATGCCCGAGGAGGTGAACCGGGTCGTCACCGACGGCCTGTCCGACATCCTCTTCGCCACCTCGCCGGACGCGCTCTCCCACCTGGCCGCCGAGGGCGTCGACCCGGCCCGGGTGCACCTCGTCGGCAACCCGATGATCGACAGCCTGTTCTCCGCGCTCGACCACCTCGACCCCGTCCCGGTCCGCTCCCGGCTCGGCGTTCCCGAGCGGTACGCGGTGGCCACCCTGCACCGTCCCGGCAACGTCGACGACCCGGCCTCCGCCAAGGAGCTGGTCGACGCCGTGCTGTCGGTGAGCGAGCGCCTCCCGGTCGTGGTGCCGCTGCACCCGCGCGGCCGGACCCGTCTGGCGGAGGCCGGACTGGTGAACGGGGAGAACCTCCGCATCGTCGACCCGCTGGGCTACGTGGACTTCCTGTCACTGGTGCGGGGCGCGACGCTGGTCGTCACCGACTCCGGCGGCGTGCAGGAGGAGACCACCATGCTGGGCGTCCCCTGCCTCACGGTGCGGCCCAACACCGAGCGGCCGATCACCATCACGCACGGCACCAACCGGCTCGTCACCCCCGCGCAGCTGCCCGCCGCGGCCGATCGCGCGCTGGCGGACGGCGCGGCGACGCCGTCGGGCGAGCTGCCCCCGCTCTGGGACGGCAAGGCCGGTCCCCGGATCGCCCGGGTGATCGAGAACTGGCTGCGCGGCGGCAACCTCTCACCGGCCGGACAATCGGTATCGCCCAAATCCCTTTAAAACGACTATTTCGGTACGGCTATGGTCGTACGCTGGCACGACCCCTGACAAAGGCGATTCCCCATGAGCGATGAGACCCCAGAAGAGCCGAAGTTCCAGCGTCTCGGGCCGATCAACTGGCTGCCCGAGGAGCGCAAGGTCGTCGAGCGCCTCGAGGAACGCGTCCAGGACCTGGAGCGGCGGCTCGCCATCGCCGAGGCGCGGGCCGACTACGCGCAGTGGAAGCTGGAGTCGACCAAGGTTCAGCGCCCCTACCGGGTGGCCGAGGCACTGACGGCGGCCAAGGGGCCGGGGGTCACCGCACTGCCGGGCAAGCTGCGCTCCGCGATGCAGGCCCGCAAGGGCCCCAAGCCGCCCCGCCCGGTGGCCGAGGTGGTCGAGGAGCTCAAGAACCAGGGGCCCGTGGTCGACGTGCCGCAGGTCAAGTGGCCCGCCGGTCCGATCGTCCGCCCCGACATGAAGGTCGCGGTCATCCTGGACGACTTCTCCCGGATGGCGTTCAAGTACGAGTGGGACCAGATCGAATTCGGGCTCCGCGACTGGCCGGAGATCTTCGCCGAGCGCCGGCCGGAGCTGTTGTTCGTGGAGTCGGCCTGGCACGGCAACCAGGGCCGCTGGCGCTACCAGATGACCGGCACGAAGGCCCCCAAGCCCGAGCTGCTCGCCCTGATCGACTGGTGCCGCGCCGAGGGGATCCCCACGGTCTTCTGGAACAAGGAGGACCCGCCGAACTTTGACTTCTTCATCGACACGGCCAAGCTGTTCGACTACGTCTTCACCTGCGACGGCGACATGGTCCCCCGCTACCGCGAGGTGCTGGGCCACGACCGGGTCGACGTCCTGCAGTTCGCCGCGCAGCCCCGGGTGCACAACCCCATCCAGGACAAGCGCGGGCGCGTGAACGACGTGGTCTTCGCGGGCATGTACTTTCGGGACAAGCACCCCGAGCGCCGCGAGCAGATGGAAACCGTCATCGCCCCGATCCGCGAGCTCGGGCTGCACATCTTCGCCCGCAACGGCACCGTGGACCCGAAGTACGCCTGGCCGAAGGAGTACGTCCCGCACATCGTGGGCGAGCTCCCGTACGACCAGATGCTGGCCGCGTACAAGATGTACAAGGTCTTCCTCAACGTGAACTCGGTGCTCGACTCGCCGACCATGTGCGCCCGCCGCGTCTTCGAGCTGTCGGCCTGCTCGACGTCGATCGTCTCCGGCTGGTCCCGGGCCATCGAGGAGACCTTCGGGTCTCTGATCCCGATCGCCCGCGACGAGCTGGAGTCGTACAACCAGGTCCTGCACCTGATCAACAGCCCCGAGCTGCGCGCCCGCCAGGGGCACCTGGCCATGCGCGAGGTCTTCGACAAGCACCTGTTCTCGCACCGCGTTGACCAGATCCTGGGGATCCTCGGCAGGCCGGTGCAGCAGCGGACCCGGTCGATCTCGGTGGTGCTGCCCACCAACCGCGCCTCCCAGATCGAGCACGCGATCTCCTCGGTGGCCCGGCAGATCCACCGGCCCGTCCAGCTCGTCATGGTCCTGCACGGCCTCGACATCGACCCCGTCGTCGTCGCCGACAAGGCCCGGATGGCCGGGATCACCGACGTGGTGGTCCTGCCCGCCGACGAGTCGCTGTCGCTGGGCGCCTGCCTCAACATGGGCATCGCCGCCGCCGAGGGCGAGCTGATCGCCAAGATGGACGACGACAACCTGTACGGCGAGCACTACCTGTCCGACCTGGCCCGCGCCTTCGACTACTCCGACGCCGAGCTGGTGGGCAAGGGCGCGCACTACGCCTACTTCGAGGGCAGCAACGCCACGATGCTGCGCCTGCCGGGCCTGGAGCACCGGTACGCCTTCCTGGTGCAGGGCGGCACCTTCCTCGGCAAGGCCGACATGTTCCGGCACTACGGGTTCGAGGACGTCACGCGCGGCGAGGACACCCGGCTGGTCCGCCGCCTCAAGGAGGACCGCGTCAAGATCTACTCCGCCGATCGGTTCAACTTCGTCTACTGGCGCAGCGGCGACAAGTCCATGCACACGTGGCAGGCCGACGACATCAAGCTCACCCGCAACGCCCAGTTCTCCTTCGCCGGGCATCCGGAAGCGCACGTCATGATCTGATGTTGTGGAGCGGTTCCCGAAGGTCTTTGATGGGGCGGTTCCCGGAAGCGGGGGCTCTTTCCCGGGGTATCGATACGACGGGTCTCGTCCGGCTGCTCTGCCCGGTGTTCGTCGGCTGCTTGGCCGGTAGGGCGTGTTGGGGTGCGTTCGCGCTCCGGTGGGTGGGTGCTCCGGGCGGCCGTCGTCGGTGGCGGCTCCGGTGTGTCAGGCCTCCGGCCTGGCGGGCGCGCCGGTTACGGATTTTTATAAGCCGCCCGGAACACCCACCCACCTCCGCACACGACTCGTCTCGCCGTATGCCGTGTAGACCGTAGTCGCTTTCTTTCGGGCCGCCCAGTGCGCTCTGGGACGCTGAAGCAATCCGTACGGGGTCGGTTCGGGGTTGTTCGCCGTAGCTGAAGCGCCGGTGCGGGAAGGAGCGCAGGGAGCGCTCGCCAGCGCTCGCTCGCCGTACGAGACTCATGCGGTCCTGAGTACGCCGTCGGTCGGCAGGTGGAACCAGACGGCGGTGCCTGCCTCGGTGTCGTGGTGAGCACCCCACCCGGTGGCCATCGTTTCCACCAGGAGCAGGCCGCGCCCGCCGTCGCTGTCGAGTCCGGCCGCGCGGACGAACGGCAGGCTGGTCACCGAGCCGTCGTCGATCACTTCGGCGTGCACCATGCCGGCGCCCAGGCCGAGGCAGACCGTCACCGGCCCCCCAGGTGTGTGTCCGGAGTCG
This sequence comes from Streptosporangium sp. H16, assembly GCF_051918855.1. NCBI lineage: Bacteria > Bacillati > Actinomycetota > Actinomycetes > Streptosporangiales > Streptosporangiaceae > Streptosporangium > Streptosporangium sp. H16. Next base: position 55,172 of record NZ_JBPXMD010000008.1, on the reverse strand, counting down.
GAGTGGACGACGGAGTTGGTCACGACCTCGCTGAGCAGCAGCACCACGTCGTCGAGGGCGGTGTCGGCGACTCTCCCGTTCAGGAGGTGTCGCGCCCAGGCGCGGACTGTCGCGACCGAGCAGGGGGTTCCCGCGAACTCGGCGTGGCCCAGCGGGTGCAGCACGGCCCAGCGTTCCGAGGCCGTCCGCTGCCGCTCGTACCGGCAGGCGGCCTGGCTGGACGCGTTCACGCGATCGCCGCCGAGACGATGACGTCGGTCTCGGCGCTGGTGAATGGCACGACGTGGGAGGCCCACAGCCGACCTCTGTCGCCGAGAAACACCCGCCAGCTCGCGATCATCGGCTCGAACGGTGTGAAACCACCATCACGCATGGATTGGACCTCCATCCGATCAAGGACCCGTCCCTGTGTCGTGGACGAGCCCGCCTTTGAGATGCGCAGGAGGGGTTTGGTACGCGCCGCCGTACGACCGCTGATCACGTCGGCCTGTCGGGGTGAACCAGCTCTTCTGGGGGAAATAGTCTTGGGACTATAGTCAACCCACGTCGGCCCTCCGTCAATTATCCCAAGACAATTTCTGATGGAAGAAGAGTCGTGTGATGGCCGTGCACTCGCGTTACCTTGATCTCGCCGCCCAGATCCGGACACGGATCGAGGACGGCGAGTGGGAGCCCGGAGCCAAGCTCCCGCGTCTGGACGACTTCGCGTCGCAGTACGGCGCGAACCGGGACACGATCGGCCGCGCGATCGGGGTGCTGGAATCGGAGGGTTTCGTCTGGGCGGTGCAGGGACGAGGAATCATTGTCCGGCACGGCATGATGCGGCTGCGCAGACCGCGCGGGAACCTGGTGAAACGGAATGTCGCCACCGACGGTCCCGGTTACTCCTTCCCGTCGGCCTCCGCCCAGAAAGTCTGGAAGCACCACATTCCGCCAACCGCGTCCGTCGAGCCTTTGACCGACCCGCGAATCGCGAAACTGCTGGGCGTTCCGGCCGGTAGTCCGGTGATGCGCCGGTTCCGGGTCACCGGTCCCGAGTCGGAACCACCGTTCCAGATCAACATCTCGTGGATCCATCCGCGTGGTGTCACCGACGCGCCCGAGGTCGACGCCCAGGCTTCCGGTCCGGGTGACTGGCTGTACCGGCTGGAGAGGGCCGGTCACTGGCCTCTCAGCTGGATGGAGATCCACAGGGCACGGATGCCGACCAAGGACGAGGCCGGTCTGCTGGAGATCCCCACCAGTTTGCCCGTACTGGAGATCGTGCGCGTGGGCACCTCGGGAGGCGATGGTCAGCCCATCGAGGTGACCGAGTATGTCGTGGCCAGTGACCGCGTCGAGACCGTGCACGTTCTGCACCGTGACGAATCCGCGAAAGCCCCGTGGTCCGACGACATCGAGACAGGCGAGTGAAGGAATGCCCCTCACCGTTGAAGCCGCCGCCCGCACTCACATCGGACTCGTGCGCCGACGTAACGAGGACGCCGTCTATTCGGGCCGTTCCCTGTTCGCCGTCGCCGACGGTCTCGGCGGTCACACCTCCGGCGACGTCGCCAGCACCACCGTGATCGAGGCCCTGCGTCCCCACGACCGCCAGGTCGATCCGGCGACCCTGCCCACCGTGCTGGGGCAGGCGGTCTACGCGGCCAACCAGGCCTTGCACCGCAAGATCGAAACCGAACCCGAACTGGCGGGCATGGGCACCACGCTGGTGGCGATGCTGTGGTCAGGAACGACGGCGATCCTGGCGAACGTGGGCGACTCCCGCGCCTACCTGCTGCGCCATGCCGACTCCAACGGGACATCGGAGATCGTCCAGATCACCGAGGACCACACCTACGGGAACCTGGTGGCCGACGCCGGCAGCGTGCCGAACCTGGCCGGACGCATCTCCCGCTTCCTCGACGGCCGGGCCGACGGCCGCTCCCCCGACCTCACCGCCCGGGAACTCCGTCCCGGCGACCGGCTACTGCTGTGCTCGGACGGGTTGAGCTCGGCCGTTCCCGGTGAGCTCGTCCAAGACGCCCTGTGCTCGTCGAACGATCCGGAGGAAGCGGCCGATCGCCTCATCACACTGGCCACCGACCACGGCGGCCCCGACAACATCACCGTGATCGTCATCGACGTACGGAACGCTCGCTGACCGCTCAGGTCCTCTCGCTGATGCTTGCTCTCCAGTTCCCAAAGGACAGATGGGTTGTTCCGTTCGGGTCGATGTGACCTGCTTAACGGCAGGCGATCGCGTGCCGCCCCTCCCCTGGTTCGCCAACTTCAGAATGTGTTCTGACTTACGATGGCAGGGTGAGCACCAGCAACGCCGATGCCGTCACCTTCTCGGACCTGTCGAGAAACCCCCGAGCCGTCGCCGAACGCGCCGCGCGCCTCGGCCGAGTACGCGTCACCCACCGCGATGCCCCGGACTTCTACCTGACCGCCGCCGACCGTGAGGATCAGCGCGGGGAGACGCTGGCCACGGCGTCTCGCCTGTTCCTCGCTCTCATCAAGCACGATCCGACCGCCCGCGCGCTGGTCATCGCCATGCCCGAGGTCTTCCCCTGGGTCCGCCACCTCACCTCCGCCGAACTGCGTGCCTTCACCCTCGAACTGGTCGAAGCGCTCTCCGACGCAGCGGAACTGGATGTCGACGTCACCACACAGGAGGTCATCGCAGGCTGGCGGGCGACCGCTCGGATCAAGGCCGATCCCGCCCGCTACGCCCAGGCTCGTAAGGCCACGCGCGGCGACTTCGGGCCGGTGGAGGTTTCGGCGTGAGCCCGAAGCGCGGTAACCGGGTCACGGTCCCGCCTCCGGATGACGAATGGGACATCCGGTTCGGTACCAGTGACGCGGTCAAGGGATGGGAGGAGTTGTGCCGCCACGCCCTGGGCAACACACGCCGATGTTTCGAGGCACTACGTGCCGATCCACGCTCACGGACGGATCATGAGCGTCAACATCACCTACGCGGCGACCTCGCGACTCATCGTCACAACGGTCAGGATCTGGAGCAGTGGGAGTTCGAGGTCACCAGCGGCGGGCGCGTCCGCTATGTCATCGATGACGCCACTCACACTGTCTGGGTCTCTACGCCTCACCTCGTCACCCGAAAGACACCGACGCCTGAACCCGAGGGCGACACTCGTCCAGGATCCACGCCGGGTCGGCCGCGCCCGGAGCGGTCTGGCAGTACCTGCGGGACCGGGAGCGATCGTCCCGACGGGGCCGTGCGGTTCAAGGTGAAGGACAGGCAGTACGCGCCGGAGGAGATCTCGGCGTTCGTGCTGAGGAAGCTCGTGGTCAACGCGGCGAAGTTCCTGGTCGAGAAGGTCACCGAGGCCGTCATCACCGTGCCCGCCTACTTCAACGATGCGCAGCGGCAGGCCACCAAGGACGCCGGGAAGATCGCCGGCCTGGAGGTCCTGCGCATCGTCAACGAGCCGACCGCGGCCTCCCTGGTCTACGGTCTGGACAAGAAGGGCAGCGAGACGGTCCTCGTCTTCGACCTGGGTGGGGGACCTTCGACGTCAGCATCCTCGACATCGACGAGGGCGTGGTCGAGGTCCGCGCCACCGCCGGGGACACCCACCTGGGCGGCGATGACTTCGACCGCCGGATCGTCGACCACCTGGCCGACGAGTTCCAACGCCAGGAGGGCATCGATCTCCGCGCCGACCCCCAAGCCCTGCAGCGGCTCTTCGAGGCGGCCGAGAAGGCCAAGGTGGAGCTGTCGGCGGTCAGCCAGACCCAGATCAGCCTCCCGTTCATCACCGCCGACGCCAACGGGCCCAAGCATCTGAACACCACGCTGATGTGGTCCACGTTCGAACAGATCACCGCCGATCTGATCGAGCGCGTCAAGGGGCCGGTCGAGCAGGCCATGGCCGACGCCAAGCTGACCTCGGCCGATCTCGACGAGGTGATCCTGGTCGGCGGGGTCACCCGCATGCCGTAGGCGGGAGCCCTGCCTGGCAGGCGAGCAGGAAAACTGGTCGCCGACGTGTTGTGGACGCAACGGTCGCCCGAGTTCGGCGGTGAAGACGCAACCGCCGTCGCCGCTGTTGTAGCGGTGCGGGAAGTCTCCGAGGGCATCGGTGCGTTCGTCATTGCCAGCGTAGGGCCGTAGGTGGGCCCATTCCTCCACCAGGCGCCTGACGGCATCGAATCGATTCGTTTAACTGTGAAAGTTCGACACAGGTCTGGATGGTCCTGAGCATGCCGATTCGATCTTGGAATCGTGTTGAGGCGTCCAACGCAGCATGAAAATTACACGACGTCTAGGACCGCGTGATCTCATCGGGCCTGATGGGAGCCAGACGGCCGAAGCGATCCGATCTCCGTGGAACCCTGAGCATTGACAGGTGGGAGTTTGGGACCTATTTGTGATGTTCGGCCATGCCGTCGAACCGATACGACACTCCCATTACGAGGAGACAGATGCCCCCTCAAGCCGTCGGCTTTCGCCGACGAACGGCGACGGCCTGAACGGCCGGGCGGTGGCGCCCGCGGAGGGGCGGCCGGCCCCGGGAAGTGCCTCACGAACGGGATTCACCCGAAAGGATTACCGATGAAGCGGAGCGATCCCTCCTCCCGTCCTCGACGTAGGGCGAGGAGGTGGTCGGCTGTGGTGGCGGCCTTGTTGCTGGTCGCGTCGATCGGTGCTCAGCCGGCTGCGGCGGCACAGCGGTCAGCGTCGTCGGAATCCACCGCGTCGAAGTCCACCGTGTCGAAGTCCGCCGCGTCGGCCGCCGCCCCTGGAGACCTCGACGGCTTCACCGCGGGCAATGCCGCGGTCGCCTCGGTCGATCTGGCCGGGACGTGGAGCTTCACTCCGGCGGGCCGGTCGACGACGTCGATCAAGGTGCCCGGAGGTGGCTGGTACAAGCAGGGTTTCACCGATGTGTCCCAGGCGGTGTACTCGCGTACGGTGACGGTGCCGGACTCAGGGCAGCCGCAGTCGGCGTGGATCGAGTTCGGCGCCGTGAACCACCAGGCGACCTTGTCGGTGGACGGCCGGGTGGTCGCGACGCAGACCACGGCCTTCACTCCCTCGAAGTTCGACATCAGCGCCTACGCCGCCCCGGGCACCACTCATACGATCAGCGTCGATGTGAAGGGCCGCGGCGCGTTGAAGGCATCCAACGGCCGGTACCTGGTGCCCGACGCCGCCGACTGGTCCGAGGCGGTCCCCCAGGGGATCTTCCGGTCGGCGTTCCTGCGGGTGTACCCGGCGGTGTACGTCAGCGACACATTCGTGCGGACGTCGGTGGCGAACAAGACGTTGAGCTACGACGTGTCGGTGCGTAACACGTCGGGCAGTTCCCGGTCGGTGACGTTGACCGGGTCGCTGTCGTCCGACAACGGAACGGCTTTCAGCTACCCGCAACTGCCCAGCCGTACGGTCACCGTGGCGGCCCGCTCGACCGCGACCGTGACCGTCGGGCCGGTCGCGTGGAACCTCGACAGCACCTCGTACTGGTGGCCCAACGTGCCGTACCGGTCGGGGTACCGGGCGCAGCTGCACCGGCTGGCGGTGCGTGCCGCCACCGATGACGGGCGCACCAGCGACGCCACGTATCGGTTCGGGTTCCGGGAGGCCACCCAGAACGGTGAGTACTACTACCTCAACGGCGTGCGCGTGAACTTCCGCGGCGACAACCTCCAGGGTGCCAACTACGACCGGATCAACAACGGCGGCAAGGGCGACGCCTTCGACACGCTGCCCGGATTCCTTCCGCCTTCGTCGGGCAACGGCGGCTGGCCGCAGGCGGTGGACAACTACCAGCGGCTGAACTTCAACGTGGTGCGCATCCACCAGGAGCCGGCCAGCCCGTACATGTTGGATGTCGCCGACGAGATGGGCCTGATGATCATCGGTGAGACCGCGATTCGCGGCTCCTCCGGCAAGCAGGATTGGATCGCCGGGCACGACAACATGGTCAACCACGCCCGTGCGCTGGTCCTGCGCGACCGCAACCACCCCGCGGTCATCCGCTGGAGTCAGTCCAACGAGCCGAACCAGAGCGGCCAGGATTCCGAACAGTTCGAGAAGGACCTGTACGCGGCGATGAACGGCGCCGACGGCACCCGGCCGATCATCACCGAGGTGGGCGTCAACGGGAATGTCAACGGCTATCCCGGGATGACGTACGCCAACTTCGCGGTGATACCGCACTACGTCGACGGCTTCGGCAGGTACGGGGAGCGCCTGATCACCGTGAATGGGCGGCCCGACGGCGAGGGCGAGTACATCTGGCCGGCATGCAACACCAAGCAGGGCTTCGAGTGGTTCGCCACGGCAACCTTGGCCAAGCGCGGCAAGGACGCCTCCGACCTGCGTCCGTACACGCTGCTGTCCGCCTGGGCCAGCGTCGTGCCCGGAGTGCGGACCACCGACTTCGTCCCGGAGGAGGGCGGTCGCCCTGTCTACGGCGCGGACAACCTCTCGAACCCCTGGAGCAACCCGCAGTTCCAGCGCGTGCAGGCGGCGTTCAACCCGGTGGCAGCGGTCGACCTGCCGTACTGGTCGGCCTCCGGCAACTCGGACGCGAACGGCACCTTCCCGCTGCCGCAGGCCGTGCCCACCTACGCCCGCAACGCCACGGTCACCCGCAACATCACCGTCTTCAACGACGACTTCGCCGACACTTCGGTGGGCTTCACCTGGACGGCGCGGCTCGACGCGCCGGACGGCGCGGTCGTCGCGTCCGGAAGCACGACCCTGACCGTCCCGCTCGGCTCGCGGGTCACCCAGCCGGTCACCTTCACCACCCCGGCGAGCGGCTCACGGGTGTACCTGGTACTGACGACCACCAAGTCGGGCGCCACGACGTTCAGCGACGCGGTCGAGTACTTCAACCTCGGCGCAAGCGGACCTGCACCGGGCAACTACCGCATCGTCAACCGCAACAGCGGCAAGCCGCTCGCTGTCGCGGGCAACTCCACCGCGGACGGTGCCAAGGTGATCCAGCAAAGCGGCACCGCCACCTGGACCATCGCCACGGCCTCCGACGGCTCCTACACCCTCAAGTACGTCCCGAGTGGAAAGATGCTCGACGTCAACGCCGGCAGCAGCACGGCCGGGCTGCAACTGCAGCAGTGGACGGCCAACGGCGGCACCAACCAGAGGTGGTATCTGCGATCCACCGGCAACGGCTACTACACCATCGTCAGCTACAGCAGCGGACTGGTGGCGGACGTCTCCGGTGCGGCGACGAACGACGGGGCGCAGGTCGTGCAGTGGGCCGCCAACGGCGGGGCCAACCAGCAATGGCAACTGAACCCGGCCTGACCGGACGACCCGGTTCTCGCCTGCTGCCGCGGCGTTGACCGCTCCCCCTGGCCGCTCGGCCCTGCGGCCAGGGGTGGCGGCGAGATGTCAACTCCGAACGTCGGCAAGCGACCACCACCGAGCACCTTGTCTCCGCTCCCATCGGTACGGGCCGGCAGACCACCGCAGTGAACGCATCGAACCGCCTCGCTCGCGAGCGGTAGGCGCTCGTCATTGATCGAACCCCCCATGGGGGGTTCGATCAATGACGGCTCAATGGACCCCCACGCTGATGGAGGTTCCGCAACCGTCGGCCAGCTCCTACAACCATGAGGAGATCCACATGGCTTGTTCGCACAGCTCGGGGGGCCTGTCAATCCCCCGAAATCGTGGAGGGCTCCGTTATACGGCTTGAGCCATCCTGGCTTCGACCATGAAGCGTTCGTAGTCGATGGGTGACATGCGGTCGCAGGCGCTGTGCCTGCGACGCAGGTTGTAGAAGTCGACGATCCAGGTGGAGATCTTCAGTCGGGCTTCGTGGCGGGTGGCGAAGCGGTTCCGGTGGATGTACTCGACCTTGATGGTGGAGTTGAAGGCCTCGGCGGCGGCGTTTTCGAGAGCGGAGCCGACTCGCGCCCAGCTCACCTCGGCGTCGGTCGGCGAGAAGCTCTCCACCAGCTCCCGGCCGAGACCACTCGGGCGAAGCGTGGATAGGCGGTCCGGTTGATCGAGGTCACCAGCAACCTCCCAGAGCATCATCAACAGACGAAGTCCACCCTAACGATCAGTCGTCAGACCGCGGTGTGTTTCCGTCGTATTCCGGCCGTGCCCCTACAGGGGAGCTCGGCGGTTGACATGCTTCCTCGATCGCCTCACGCCAGACAAACGGACCAGCTTCGGCCCACCTACTTGCCTTACGTGCCTGAACGACTTTCAAGGGGCTGACCAGCCAGTTCGCTTGACAACCCCAGATAAAGAGGGGAGAACGATCAGTCGGCCTTCGGCGAATGGAACGGGGTGAGGGCCGTCCGTGGTGGGAGGTCGTGGATCAGCTCTCCGACGGTGTGGCGGCGCGGTCGCCGATGATGTCGAGGGTGAGGAGGGCGAGGTTGGCGGCGAGGGCGGCGCCGATGATCATGGTCGTCGCGCCGGTGAGGCCGTCGGCGGCGGAGAACCCCAGCCAGGCTCCGGCGAGTGCCGCGGCCGGTGCGGCGGCCAGGCCCCGGCGCCGGTGCCGAGAGGTCCGGTCGCGGCGGGTCCAGGCGCAGTAGGCGCCGTAGCCGATGGCGAGACCGACGGGCGGTACGGTGACGAGCGGGTCGCCGAGGTAAGTCGACGGCCACAGGATCGACACGGTCAGCATGGCCAGGGACCAGCCGCCGAGACCGAGGATCACCGGGGTCAGGACGCGCAGCCAGACGCCGGTTCTGGGCCCGAAGCCACCGCGGCGGCGTACTCGGCGGGTCATCCCGGCGAGCAGGACGGCGGCGGCCAGCGTGAGGCCGGTCAGGACGCCTGCGAGGATCTTAGCGATGTTCGGCATGCTGAACGTGCCGACCCGGAAGTCGACCTTGTGGGTGGTGTATCCGGAGGTGTCGACCTGGCCATGGTCGAAGAAGGCGGTCAGCAGCCGCCGGTTGGCCTCGGGCTGGTAGCGCCAGAAGTCGGTGGTGTGCCCGAGTTCGGCCAGGATCACCTGATGGCCGTTGGGCAGTGCGGGCAGCAGTTCCCTGGTGGCCGGTTCGGCGGGCGTGGTGAAGTCGACGGTGCCGCTGATCAGGAGCGTTTCGACGTCGGTCGGGCGCGTCTGCTGGTATCCGCGGGTATCGGGGCCGGACGGCCACGCCTTGGTGAGGCCACCGCCGGCCCACAGCAGATCCGCGCCGGCGTTGCCGAGGATCGAGCCCGGGTCGCCCCCTCTGGCGTAGTAGCGGTCGACCGGCGCAGCGTCGATCATGGTGGTCGCGGCGGACTCTCCCCAGACGAAGGACGTCGGGATGGTCAGGTCGGCGAGAAGGGAGATGGCCCAGAGCCCGCTGGGATCGCCGTCGGCGGCGGCCAGCCAGGCGTCGAGCATCGCGGGCGCGTTGAGCGGTGCGGCGAATCGTGTGGAGTTGACCAGTCCGATCAGCGTCGCGGCGCGGACGTTGCCGCTTTTGACGGCCAGGGGTCCCCACCGGTCGGGCAGGTGCGCGGCGGTCGCCTTCATGGAGGCGGCGAGGTCTTCGGTGCGTGCGGCGCACGCGTGGTCCTGGGCGCACAGCCGGGCGTATCGGGCGAGTTGGTCGTCCGTGGTGGCGGGGTCCCAGAGGAAGCGACCGGGCGGGTTCACGCCGGTCATCACCGACCGGTGGATGGACCGCGGATGGCGCCAGGCGTAGATCATGGCGGTGCGGGTTCCGACGCTCTGGCTGATCAGGTTGATCCGCCGGTAGCCCAGTGCCCTGCGGACGGTCTCCAAATCCTCCACGCGCTGGGGTAGCGAGTAGCCGTCGAGGTCGGTGCCGTCCTCGGTCAGGCGCCCGGCGCAGTCGGCGTAGGCCTGGGAGGTGCGGCGCGTTGTTTCGGGTCCGGCGAGGTCGGCGGAGTACCGCATCGCCGTGGTCACCTCAGGACAGTCGAGGACGACGGAGCCGTCGATGCCGCGGTAACCGACCAGGACGATGTCGTGCCGCTCGGAGAGGCGGGCGGCTTCCTTGAAGGTCATGTTCGTCTGGCCGGGCCCGCCCCCGAGACGGAAGATCGGCTCGGCCGGGTCGGGGCCGGTGGCCCGGATGCGGTTCACGGGCAGCGTGATCGGCCGGGAGCCGGGAACGTCGTGGTTCTCGGGGACGGTCAGGGTGCCGCAGTCCGCCGGTAGGGCTCCGGCTTCGGTCTCGTACGTGCAGGGGTTCAGGGTCAGTGTGCCGACCTTGGCCGCAGGGGACGCCGCCGGTGTCGTCGTATCCCGTGCGCCCAGGTAGCCGAGAGCAAGGGTGATGAGGGTCATGGCCGCCAGGGCGATGATTCTGGCGGGGGTCAATCCCGAGGTGTCCATGCTGACGTCTCCTGTGTGTCAGGAGCGAGTCTGGTGCGAATGGGCCGGCGGTTCGCTGACGCCTGCCGGTGTATCGGAAGTAAGGGCAGCCCTACCCCGAGCAGACCGTTACCGGCGCTCCGGCCGTGCGTCCGAGTCGGAGTGGATGACGGAGTTCGTCACGAGCTCGCTCCTACCTGCTGCGTGATGCCGGTTTTACCGCCGATGGGACAGATGGATTGTTCCGTTCGGGTTGATGTGGCCTGCTTGACGGCAGGCGATCGCGTGCCGTCTCCGGCGTCGGCCGTGCCCCTCTCGGGCGAGCGGCGATGTTTTCTCGAATCTCGGATTTCCGCTGTAACGACGCCGCGTATCCGGACATCTCCTCTGATGCAGACCCCCGGGGGAAGGACATCCGTGTGGCCCCGCCCGACTCGAAGCAGCGTTTTGAGGAGATGTACATGGCCAACTACCAAGCCGTGATGAGCTACGTACGGCGCCGGACCGATTCGCCCGACGACGCCGCCGACGCGATCGCCGAGACGTTCGCGACCGCCTGGCGCAGGGTCGGCGAGATCCCTCCGGCGGACGAGGCCAGGCTGTGGTTGTACGGCGTGGCGCGGCGGGTGCTGGCGAACCAGCGCCGGGGGGAGAAGCGGCAGGGCGCGCTCGCCGTACGGCTGCGCGCGGAGCTGACCGTGCTGGCCGAGTCGGCGCTGGAGCGGGACCCGGACGCGGTCCGCGCGGCGTTCGGGCGGCTGTCGCCCGACGACCGTGAGGTGTTGTCACTCGCGGGTTGGGAGGGGTTGGGTGCGACGGAGATCGCGGTCGTGCTCGGCTGCTCCCGGCCCTCCGCACGGGTACGGCTGCACCGGGCGCGCAAACGCCTGGCCAAGGAGCTCGCCTCAGCCGGTCTCGACCTGGCCCGGTACGGCTCGCGCGCCGTGAACCTGCTGGAGGTGAAGTGATGAGGCACCGGATCGACCGCATCGTCGCCGACATCGGCCCCGGCCCCGGCCCGGGTCTGACCGCCGGGGCGCTGGAACTGCTGGACGAGCTGACCGCCACCCCCTGTGAGCCCGCCACCGTCACCCGGCGATTCTCCCGGGGACCGCTCCGCCCGCGCACGGCCGCCCTGCTGGTCACCGGGTCCGCCGCCGCCGTCATGATGGTCGGTGGGCTGCTGCCGGGCGGTCTGGGCGTGACCCCCAGCCAGGCCGACGCGCTGGACATCAAGCGGCAGGGAGCCTTCTACGTCGTCACCGTCAAGGACCTGTTCGCCGACCCGAAACTGTACGAGACCCAGCTCCGCGAGCGCGGCCTCGACATCCGGCTGCGGGTCAAACCGGTGCCTCCGGCCGTCGAGGGCGGCATCTTCACCTGGGACGCCAGGATGGACGGCCGGAGCATGGAGGAGATCGAGCGCAGCGAGGAGTACGTCTCCGCGATCCGGAAACCGGGAGCCTGCGCCGTTCAGTGGGAGTGCCCGATCGGGCTGAAGGTCCCCGTCGACTTCACCGGGTCGGCGACCGTGACGCTCGGGCGCAAGGCCAACCGGGGTGAGCGGTACACCGTACTGCGCCCGCTCCAGGAGGTCGGCGAGCCCCTGCACTGCGTGCCCTTCCTCGGCAGGTCCGTGGATCTCGTGCGCGGGCTGTTGCGGGAACGCGGGGTGACCGTGGGCACGTACTTCGACGGCAAGGACTTCCACTCCTCGGTGCCCGGCACCTGGTACGTGCAGGAGGGCCACATGAGCGAGCCGGGCAAGGCCACCCTGTTCGTCACGCCCACGCTCAAGCGGCCCGAGGTGCCCGGCCCGAGCATGGCCGGCGCCCCCTGCCCGCAACCTTCCTGACCCCTCGGACGGAGCGGCGCGTTGTCGACCTCGTGAACAGGGGCCTCGAGGAGCCTTCGCGATCGCCTCGCTCCGAAGATGTCCGGATTCACAAGGATCCGCGCCCGCTGGGCGGCGTTCCTGGGCGGTTGGGCGGTGGTGGCAGACTTCGTCCATGAAACCGGAGAGCATCACGGCGGCGGTGGCGGGTACGTGGGAGCTCGGCGACCTGGTCGTCAACCGGATCGGATTCGGCGCGATGCGGCTGACGGCGAACGCCGACGGCACCCCGAGCGACCGTGACCGGGCGATCGGCGTGCTGCGCCGCGCGGTCGAGCTCGGGGTGAACCACATCGACACCGCCGCGTTCTACTTCTCGCCGCTGCGTTCCGCCAACGAGCTGATCAACCGGGCGTTGGCCCCGTACCCGGATGATCTGGTCATCACCACGAAGGTCGGGCCGGGCAAGGACCCTTCGGGGGCGTGGCTGCCCCTGGCCAGGCCGGAGCAGTTGCGCGGCCAGGTCGAGGAGAACCTCCGCCAGCTCGGCCGCGACCATCTCGACGTGGTGAACCTGCGCGTCCACGGCCCCGACTCGATCGCCGAGCGCTTCGGCGCGCTGGCCGAGCTGCGCGACGCCGGGCTCATCCGCCACCTGGGCATTTCCAACGTCAGGCCCAAGCACCTCGCCGAGGCCCTGGCCATCGCCCCGGTGGTCTGCGTGCAGAACAGGTACGGTCTCGGCGCGAGCCCCGAGCGCCGGGATTTCCTGCGCGCCTGCGGCGAGCAGGGCATCGCGTTCGTGCCGTTCTTCGCGATCGCCGGGGACGGGCGCGAGGCGGGCGCGAGCGGCACCGAGAACGACGAGGTGCTCGCCGTCGCGCGCGCCCACGGGGCGACGCCCGCGCAGGTCCGGCTGGCGTGGACGCTGCGGCACGGGCCGCACGTGCTGGCCATCCCGGGCACCGGCGACCCCGACCACCTGGTCGCCAACGTGGCCGCCGGTGCGCTGCGGCTCTCGGCGGACGAGGTCGCCCGCCTCGAGAGGGCGACCCCGGTCACCTTCTGATCTCCGGGACGTCCTGGAGATTCAGCCGGCCGTCCGGTAGACGCACACGTTCACGCCCGCGGCGCTGGTGACCGTGGAGACCAGTTCGAGCGTGCGCAGGCCACCGTCGTCGGGGAAGATCGACTTTCCGCCGCCGAGCATCACCGGCATGACCGTGAGCCGGAGCTCGTCGACCAGGCCCTCGCTCAGGAGGGTGCGGGCGAGGGTGGGGCTTCCCATGACCACCAGGTCGCCGCCGTCGGTCTCGCGCAGCTTCCGGATGTGGGCGACGGCCTCGTCACCGGGGATGCGGGTGGTGTTGTTCCACGTGAGCTCGTCGTCGCCCAGCGTCCGGGACACGACGTACTTGGGGATGGCGTTCATCCGGTCGGCGAACGGGTCACCGGCCCGCTCGGGCCACGCCGAGGCCATGGTCTGCCATGTGCGGCGCCCGAACAGCAACGCCTCGGCCCCGCTCATCGCGTCGTCGAAGGCACCGCCGACCACTTCCGGGTCGAAGAACGGGGCCGACCAGCCGCCGTGGGCGAAGCCGCCGTCGGTGTCCTCCTGGGGTCCGCCCGGAGCCTGCACGACGCCGTCCAGGCTCATGAACTCGATGATCACGATACGCATGGGATTCGCTCCTTGAGGGGGTGTATCGGGAAGGTGTGGCACTACCGCTCCGGACGAGCCGGCCGGTCAGGCGAAGTTCGCGGCCATCCAGGTGTCCCACGCGGCCTGCTCGTCGCGGCCCGCGAAGTTCTGGTGGCCGAGGACGAGGGCGTCGCCGCGGGCGTCGCCGGAGTAGATGAACCGGTACAGGCCCTCGTCCGTCCGGACGCCCAGGTTGACGGGCAGGTTCGCGTAGTAGACGACCCCGGCGGAGCCGTCGGGAAGCCTGACGTCGTCGCCCTCGCCGACGTCAGGCGTGACGCCCAGCGACTCCGTGACGATCTTCCAGACGGTGTCCGGGCCGCCCGCTCCGGGCCGGAAGGCCGCCGTGAGCGACGACGGGGTGCGGCCGGTGAAGTGGGTGAGGTACTGCCGGAGGGTCTCCAGGTAGATGGGCCAGCCGGCCTTCATCGCCTCGAACTCGGTCTCCCAGTCGTCACCGAGCATGCCGTGCTGCACGAGCCGCAGCACGGTCGTGCCGCCGCCGCGCCCCTCGACGAGATACTCCATCGCCATGAACCGGCCGTCGGGAGCCTCCGCGCCGCGGGTCGCCAGGCGGGTGCCGGGCTCGTAGGCGGTGATCGTGGCCTGCTGGGTGTGGCCCATCATCGTGAGGTGGGCCGGGCCGCCGGCGGACGTGCCGAGCTCGGTGCGTCCCATGAACCAGGAGTCGACGCCCGGCCCGGTCGCGATCGCGTCCCAGACCTGCTCGGGGGTGGCGGCGAGCTCGATCTCCTGGGTCAGCTCGAACGGGTGTGTCATCGGGTTTCCTTCACGCTCGGGTGAACGGCGACGACGATCCGGTGGTCGCGGCCTTTCTCGGCGGACTCGTCGTGGTACTTGGACACCAGGGCCGTGACCGCTCCGGCGAGCTCCTGGGCGAACGCGGCCCGGTCGGCGGCCGAGGCGAAGCGCACCTCGCCGTCGATCGCGAAGGTCGCGACGCGCTTGCGCGCCTTGGCGGCGCCGGTGATGAGCGCCCCGACGTCGCGGACCAGCCGGGCCGCGACGGCCAGCAGCCAGCTCGCCGACAGCTGGTCGGGGGAACGTGCCGGGTCGGGCTCGACCGACGCCAGCGCGGTCGGGGAGATCACGTAGGAGGCCGCGGTCGCGCGCATGATGCGCTCGTTGACGTTGCCCTTGCGCCGCTCCTCGATCATCTCGACGAGCCCGTGCGCCTCAAGCGTCTTCAAGTGGTAGTTGACCTTCTGGCGGGGCAGGCCGACCTTGGCGGCCAGCATGGTCGCGGAACCGGGCTCGCTCAGCTCGGCCAGCAGCCGGGCCCGGATGGGGTCCAGCGAGGCCTCGGCCGCTGCCGGGTCCTCGATCACGGCGATCTCCTGCATGACCACAGACTACGACCGACAAATTATGTTGTCAAGGAATTCTTATTTGCCGGTATCCGAGCCTGACCCGCCGCCGGCCTGGATCGTGCGGGCGCCACGAGCACCTGGGGATGATGTCCTGAAATTTTAGGAACCAGCGAGTTCGAGCGGACAGTACGTGTGTGGGGAAACGACTTGCGTGTCCTGACCGCGACGAGCTGGTGAACCCGACTGGCCGGACGGGTCACGCCGCCCGGCGACGCGTCGCCCGCCGGAGCCCGGGGCGGTGTCGCGTGTCCGGGCGGTACGGAGAACGACGACGGCCCCGTCCCGGAAGGATCCGGGACGGGGCCGTCGCAGGCGCCCAGGGTGGTGGTCTCCGGATTTCCTCGGGTTCTCCCCTCGGAAACCGGCCTCCCCGGGTCACGGGCTAGCGGACGCCTCGCCTGCCGTACAGGCTCACCGCCAGGATGACGCCGACTGCGGCCAGGGCGATCTGAATGATCAGCTCGATCCAGTCGATACCGGATGTGGCGGAGACCCCCAGGGCTCCGGCGATCACGGTACCGATGAGTGCGGCGACGATACCGATCACGATGGTCAGCCAGATCGGGATGCCCTGCTTGCCGGGCACGACGAGCCGACCCAGGGCACCGATGATGGCGCCGATAACAATGGCGGTGATGATGCCGGTGACTGTCATGTTCCACGCTCCCTGTCTGCTCAGCTGCCAGGCGTATGCCCTGGAAAAAAGGAACAACACATAACGGGGTGCCCCGAATTAGTGGCCACCGGTCACGAGTCCCTCGCGCGGAGGTCTCACGCCGGTCCTGACCCGCGACCGCACACGGGGGAAACCCGGTCTCACCTGCCCCGGAAGCCCCACCGCCCCCATCCGCCCTCCGGGAGACCCGACGGAGAAATCCGCCGGAGAAATCGGGAGGAGGGGGACGAGGACAGAGGATCAGGGGGCGAGGGTGGCGGGTTTTTCAGGGGGTGTGGCCCCTTTTTCCGAGCGTGTGGCTGCATCGGTCCCACCGGGTCCATCGGGAGCGACAGTACCTGAGGTGGCCGCGCCGGAGGCGGAGGTGCCAGGGGTGACGTTGACGGGGGCGGCGGTGTTCAGGAGGGAGCGGGCGAGTCCGAGGCCGGCGCCGCCGAGGGTGAGGGCCTTGGCGAGCATCTCCTCGACGCCCTGGGCGCCGTTGAGGACGACCATGTGGTCGACGTTGCCGAAGGCCTTCGCGCCCGCCTCGACGATCTGGGGCCACTTCTCGGCGAGCTGCTGGGCGATGACCGCCTCCTGGTTCTCGGCGAGGGCCTCGGCGCGGGCCCTGATCGCGTCGGCGGCGGCCAGGCCCTTCGCCCTGGCGGCGTCGGCCTCCGCGAGCCCCTGCGCCTTGGAGGCGTCGGCGGCGGCCAGGCCGCGGGCCCTGGCGGCCTCCGCCTCGCCGAAGCCGGTGACCTTCGTCGCCTCGGCGGTGGCGATACCGCGCAGCCGCACGGACTCCGCCTCGGCCGCGGCGGCCTGTTTGACCTGCGATGCCTGCGCGGCGGCGCGGAGCTCGGTCTCGCGCGCCTCGGCCTCGGCCTGGGCGATGCGGGCGTCGCGCTCGGCCCGGGAGACCGTCACGGTCTCGTACGCCCTGGCGTCCGCGGGTTTGCGGACCTGGGCCTGGAGCCGCTGCTCGGCCAGCGCGGCCTCGAGCTCGGCCGCGCGGGTCTCCTGGACGACGACCTCCTGCCGGGCGGACGCCTCGGAGAGCGGCCCCGCCTGGCGGGACCTGGCCTGGGCCTCGTCGATCTCGGCCTGGTAGACGGCCTGCTTGATCTGCGAGTCGCGCCACGCCGCGGCCTTGTTCGCGGCGGCGATCTGCTCGGCCTGGGTGGCCTCCTGGTCGCGCTGGGCCTCGGCGATGCGGGCCGCGGCGGCGATGCTGGCGGCGTGCGGCTTGCCGAGGTTGGTGATGTAGCCCGTCCCGTCCTCGATCTCCTGGATCTGCAGGGAGTCGACGATCAGACCGAGTCTGATCATCTCGTCGGCGGCCGAGGCGCGGGTCTCGCCCGTCAGCCGCTCGCGGTTGAGGATGAGGTCCTCGACGGTGAGGTTGCCGATGATCGAGCGCAGGTGACCGGTGAACAGTTCGTGGATGGCGCCGTTCATCGAGTCCTGCTGGTCCAGGAAGCGCCGGGCGGAGTTGGCGATCGAGTGCAGGTCGTCGCCGACCTTGTAGATCACGACGCCCCGTACGACCACCGGGATGCCCTGCTGGGTGACGCAGGAGACCTGGAGGTTGGCGGCGCGGCTGTCCAGGCGCAGGCGGCGCGCGGTCTGGAAACCGGGGAGCACGGAGGTGCCCTTGCCGGTGACGATCCTGAACCCGAGGCTGTCGGCGTCCGTGGAGTTACCCCGGGCGCCGAGACCGGAGATGATCAGCGCCTCGTTGGGCTCCGCCACCCGCCAGACGGTCTTGAACAACAGGATCATGACGAGAAGGGCGACAAGGGCTACGCCCCCTATGACGAGGTACTCCATGGGCATCTCGGCTTCCGCGGTGTGGGGGAGAGCAGGGGAGAGTGAGGGAGAGCGGGGAGATCGGGTTCGAGGGAGCGGGGGGTGGAGGGCTCGGGGAGCCGGGGGCGGGTCGCGAAAGGGGTCAGGGAAGCGCACGGGCGACGTAGATCGTGCGCGGCGGGAAAAACTCGACGACCACGACGATCGAGGACGGGGCGATCTCCTCGTCCGGGACCGTCGGATGGGCGTAGAACGCCTCGACGCCCCCGCGGACCGCCACCATCACCTCCCCGACCAGGCCGGGGCCGATCCTTCCGGTGACTCTTCCCTGCTTACCGATCACGCGATACTCCCCGTGGCATCCGTCAAAAGGGAAAAAGCGAATGCGGACGCCACCCCCCGGCATGCCACGCCTCACCACCCGGCGACAGGAGGCGCCGGATCCATCGCGAATCCCCTGGCTTGATTTTATACGGATAACGAGCCGACTGACCATAACGTTCCGGATTATCCGGTAATCCAGATGACACGCCTCCCCGCCCCGCGGAATCCCCGGTGAGCGACATCGAAAGGGCGCGGAGCAGCGGCAACGTGGTGAGATCGGCCCGAGGGTGGCGTGGGACGCGTACCGGGCCACTCGCGGCGCGGACGGCTTTTCCCGGATCGGATAAGCCCAGGCGACACCGAAGCCGCATCACCCCCTCTTCTCCTTTAATTCCCAGCTACCATGACATGACTCACATGTAGGAGATGTCACGACAGCGCGTTAATGGCCCGGGTAAAAACTTCCCGAAAACGCAGCGAGGCAGCCCCGCCGATCCATTCACATCGTGATGATCGCCCCATGACCGATCCTCACGAGATCAATCCCCGTAAGGCCCTGGAACTCGGCATGGACCGTCCCATCTCCCGTCGAGACTTCTTCGATGGGGTGATCGCGGCCACCGGGATCGCGGCGGTGTGCTCGCTGACCGGGGTCGGCGGTGGGGACGACGCCCCTCCCGCACCCCCGGAGATTCTGGAGCTTTCACCTGACATGTCCTATCCGCCGTCCCTCACGGGACTGCGCGGCGACACCGCGGAGGCGCTCAGCGTGCCCCACGCCCTTCGCGACCAGCGGTTCTGGCCGTACGCGGGCATGCCGGAGCCCACCGGCGAGCACTACGACCTGGTCGTGGTCGGCGCGGGGATCAGCGGCCTCAGCGCGGCCCACCGGTGGCTGGAGCGCGACCCCGCCGCGCGGATCCTGATCCTCGACAACCACGACGACATCGGCGGGCACGCCCTGCGCAACGAGTTCCGTCCGGCGGCCAGGAAGGGACCGCTGGTCGCGTACGGCGGCTCGCGGTCGATGGAGCACCCGTCGGCGTGGACCCCCGAGGGCAGGGACCTGCTCGCCAAGCTGGGCATCCACCCCGAGAGGCTCGGGGAACCCGCAGGCCGGGGACTGTACGCGAGCCTGGGGATGCACAACAGCGTCTTCTGCGACCGGGAGGCCTTCCCTGCCGGGAACGCGGAGAAGCTCGTCGTGCTCACGCCCGGCGAGGGCCCCGACCGATGGATCGCCGAGCTGCCCGTCGCGGAGCGGGCCAAAAAGGACCTGCTCATGCTGTACGGCGATGCGCCCGACTGGTTCCCCGGCCTGTCCGCCGAGGAGAAACAGGAGCGGCTGGCCCGGCTGACCTACTCGGGTTTCCTCAGGGACGTCTGCGGGGTCCACCCGGACGTGCTGGCGTTCGTCAGGACCATGCCGAGCGACGAGTGGGCCTACGGCTCCGACGCCTTCGGCGCGATCGACGCCTGGGGCCGCGCCGACGAGCACCGGTACGCGGGGTTCCAGGGGCTCGGGCTCGACAGGTCCAAGCCGTCCAGGTACAACTCCCCGACCGTGATCAAGGAGTGGGACGCGGGCGAACCGCGCGCCTGCCGCTTCCCCGAGGGCAACCAGGCGATCGTCCGGATGATGGCCGCCCGGATGATCCCCGGCTTCGCCACGGCCGCCGGCGTGAACGACATCACCACCGCGGGCTTCGACTACGGCGTGCTCGACCGGCCGGGCAACCGGGTCCGGGTGCGCCTGTCCAGCCCGGTGGTCTCGGCCGCCAACGACGGCCTCCCCGGCGCGGCCACCGGCGCCACGGTCGGTTACTTCGACGGCGAGCGGGTGCGGACCGTGCGGGCGGACGGTGTGATCCTGGCCTGCTGGAACTCGATGATCCCCTACCTGGTCGGCGACCTCCCGCCCGCGCAGCGGACGGCCCTGCGGCGGTCGGTCAAGGTGCCCCTGCTGTACGCGACGGTCCAGCTCCGCGACTGGCGGGCCTGGCGGGAGCTGGGGATCAGGCGCGCCCGGTTCACCGGCGCCCGCTGGTGCGTGGCCGAGCTCGACGACCCGGCCGACCTCGGCGGCTACCGGTGCCCGAGGAGGCCCGAGGAGCCGATCGCCGTGCACATGGTCAGCACCCCCGTCACCCCCGGCGTGTCCCCCGCGCACGGTTCGGTCGCCGGACGCTACGCCCTGATCGAGACGCCGTACGAGCACCTGGAGTACAGCATCCGCGACCAGCTCACCCGGCTGCTCGGCCCGGGGGGCTTCGACGCGGCCCGCGACATCGAGGCGATCACGGTCAACCGGTGGGGACATGGCTACGCGCCCGAGTACGCCACCCCGTGGGACCTCGACTTCTACCCCGACGGGCAGCCCCCGGCGGCCGTCGCCCGCAGGCCGCACGGCCGGATCGCGATCGCCAATTCCGACTCCGTTCCCGCCGCCCGCGCCGACGCGGCCGTCACCGCCGCCTACCGCGCGGTCGCGGAGCTCCAGAACGGGCCGTCGCGCCCCTCCGGCGGACCGATCCGGATCTGACCGGTCCCGGAGCCGGCCGCATCCCCTGGCGGACCGTTCCCGCTCCGGCCGCCACCCTCTGGCGATCCGCTCGGCCCGGCGAATCCGGCCGGGCCGGCTCTCTCGGCCCGGTGCCCCCGGCGGCCCGGCTCTCTCAGCCCGGTTCTCTCAGCCCGGTTCTCTCAGCCCGGTTTTCTCAGCCCGGTTCTCTCAGCCCGGTTTTCTCAGCCTGGTGAAGGCCCAGCTCATGCCGGGCTCGACCGCCCAGCGGGTGACGCGCCGCACCGGCGCCGTGCACAGCAGGGCGGCGAGTCCGACCCCGAAGAGCGCCACGCCCGCCACCCCCGGCACGGTCTGGGACCAGTCGCCGTAGAACCGCTCGGCCACCTTCACCACCAGGCCGTGGAGAAGGTAGGCGTACATGGTCGCCATGCCGAGCCCGGAGTACCAGGTGCGCCTGGACGGGGTGATCGCCAGGAACGCGGCGACGAGCAGCGTCCCCGCGGCCAGCATGCCCAGGCGGATCAGGCTGCCGGTGAGGTCGTCCACCCCGATCACGTCGTTGGCGTGCCGCCAGCGGATCCACTCGGTCTTCACGGAGGTGTGCACGGCGAGCGCCAGGGCCGCGCCGGCGACCAGGGTGACCGCGCCCGCGACCCGGACCCACCGCCTCCTGAGCCACTCGAAGTGCTCGGGCCGCAACATGAGCCCGAGCACGTAGAACGGGAGCAGGCCGAGGGTGCGGTTCATCGACAGCTCGTCGGGGAGCCTGCTCATCCCCGACAGCAGCGACAGACCGACCGCGACCACCAGCGGCCACCTCAGCTGTTGCCAGACCGGTGTGGACAGCCGCCACAGGAACAGCGACATCAGGAACCAGGTCAGGTAGTACGGGTCGAGGAGGCTGATGTCGAGCTTGCCGTACAGGAGGAGGCGGGGCAGCGAGTAGATCAGCTCGAAGATCACGTACGGGACGGCGAGGGTGCTGATCAGCTTGCGCGCCTTGCCGGACGAGAAGGTGAAATTTCGTGACAGGTAGCCGCTGAGCACGATGAACAGCGGCATATGGAACGTGTACACGAAGAAGTAGGCGGCGTGCGCGACCGGGACGTCCCGCAGGTCCTCGACCAGGTGGCCCGACACGACCAGGGTGATCGCCAGGAACTTGGCGTTGTCGAAGAACGGGTCCCTGCCCGCGGCGGCCGGGAGGACGACCCGCAGCGGGGTTGTGACGCTCACAGCCCCGGACGGTAACCGGACCCGCCCAACATCGGGCGAACGGCCGGTGACACGTGGGGAAATCCCCGCCGCGAACCGTGGCGCCGGACGCCCACGGACACCTGTGCGTCTCCGTGGGCCCCCGGCGCCGGCGCCGTCACCGCTCGTCTCCGTGGGCGTCCGGCGCCCGCGCCGTCACCTCTCGTCACCGCGCCGCGTGGACGGTCACGCGACGGCGGCGGCGCTCGCGTCCCAGAGGGCGCGGGCCAGCGCGGGGTCTCTCATTCCCCGGGGAACGGCCGCGGGGGCGCTCTTGGCGAAGTAGCGGCCCGGATGGGCTCCGCCGTCCGGGTGGGTGGCGAGGTGGACCAGGGTGCTCGCGCCCTCCTCGACGGTCTGGCCCATGCCGGGAACGTTCTTCACCATCCACATCATGAACGTCGACGGGGCGAACTCGGTCTTGATGACGCCGGGATGGAAGCAGGTCGCGGTCACTTCGGTGTCCCGGAGGCGCCGGGCCAGCTCCACCGTGAACAGGGCGTTCGCCTGCTTGGAGTCCCCGTACTGGAGCCAGCCGTTCCAGCGCCGCCGCTCGCGGTCGAGGTCGGACGGGTCCAGGCGCCCGGTCTTGCCCGCGCGGGAGGTGGTGGTGATCACCCGCCCCGAGACCCGTTCGAGCAGCAGGTTCGTCAGCAGGAAGGGGGCCAGGTGGTTGACCTGGATCATCGTCTCGTGGCCGTCGCGCGTGAGCGTGCGCTTGGTCGTCATGACGCCCGCGTTGTTGACGAGGATGTCGATCCGCTCGTAGCGGGACAGCAGTTCCGCCGCCAACCTTCGCACATCATCCAAAAGGGTGTAATCGCAGGTAAACGTATCCGGAAGTACTCCGGAGACCGCCTTCACCCTTTCCGCCACGCGCGCCGTCTTGTCGGGATTACGGCCGACCAGAACTACCTTCTGCCCGCGTCTCGCGAGCTCCACCGAGGCGGCCTCGCCAATTCCGGCACTAGCCCCGGTAATCACACTAATCATCGGATCCTCCACTGCGCAAAAACCTTATTCGGTGCTAGTCTCCTGTGCGATCTTCGGAGGCGTATCCATCCCTAAACCGGCACGAGCCTCCACACGCGCAGGGGTTGGGACGAGTGGACATGAGCTCTAGAAACCGCTCGATTCGGTTCAAGATTTTCTTGCTGTTGCTCCTGCCGCTGCTGTCGCTGAGCGCGTTGTGGGGCTTCGTACTCAACCTGACCGTCGGTGACGGGATCGCCCTGTTGAAGGCGAACGCCCTCTACCAGACGGTGGGCGTCACCTCCACCGAGCTGGGCCTTCAGCTCCAGGCCGAGCGGACGCAGTCGTCGGTGGCGATCAGCTCCCGGGTCCTCACGAGCGGGATGGGCGACCAGCGGATCCGTACCGACCGCGCGGTCGAGGAGTTCAGGAAAGCCGCCGTCAGCGATGATTCCGGAAGCCCGGAACTGAGCAACTCGCTGGACGAGCTGCTCCGCCAGCTCGACAAGCTCCCGAGCGTCCGCTCCGGCGTCGACAGCGGGCAGCACACGCGGCTGGACGTGCTGTCGAACTACAACCAGATCCTCGACGCGGTCTTCCTGGTGTACGACCAGATGGCCGCGGTGCCCGATTTCTCGATCTTCCAGCAGGCCGCGGCCATGCAGGGGATGGGCAACGCCCACGAGATGATCGCCAGGGAGAACGCGCTGATCAGCGGGGCGCTGATCGACTACCGGCTTTCCGAGGCGGAGCGCAAGGCCTTCGGCGAGTACGTCGCCACCCGGCGCTTCCTGCACGCCCGCGGCGCCGCCTCGCTGGACTCCGAGCTGGGCGCGCAGTACCGCGACACCTTCGCCTCCGCCGCCTTCGGGAAGTTCACCGACCTGGAGAAGGCCATCGTCGGATCGACCGGCGGCCGGCTGGCCTCCGAGGCGAGCTCGTGGAAGGCGACCACGAACTCGATCTCGAACTGGCTCGACCAGGTCAACCTCGCCGCCTCCAAGAAGCTGGCGGACCGGGCCCAGGACGTCGCCACCGGCGTCATGGTCCGGATCCTGATCGCCGGCGGCGTCGGCCTGATCGCGGTGGTCGCGTCGATCATCATCTCGGTCCGCTTCGGCCGCCGCCTGGCCACCGAGCTGGCCGGGCTCCGCTCGGCCGCCCTGGACCTGGCGGACGTGCGGCTCCCCCGCGTCGTGGAACGCCTGCGGCGCGGCGAGGACGTCGACGTGCGGGCCGAGGCGCCGCCGATCCAGGCGGGCGGCTCGACCGAGGTGCACGACGTGGCCCACGCGTTCGGCTCGGTGCAGCGCACCGCCGTGGAGGCCGCCGTCGGCCAGGCCAACCTTCGGCGCGGTGTCAGCCAGGTCTTCGTGAACCTGGCCCGGCGCAAGCAGAGCCTGCTCCACCGCCAGCTCACCCTGCTCGACAGCATGCAGCACCGGGCGACCGACCCCGACAGCCTCGAGGACCTGTTCCGGCTCGACCACCTGACCACCCGCATGCGGCGGCACGCCGAGGGCCTGATCATCCTGTCCGGCGCGGCGCCCGGCCGGACGTGGCGCAAGCCGGTTCCGGTGGTCGACGTGCTGCGGGCCGCGATCGCCGAGGTCGAGGACTACACCCGGGTCAACGTGGTGCCGGTGCCCGACGTCTCGCTCGACGGGGCCGCGGTCGCCGACATCACCCACCTGGTGGCCGAGCTGATCGAGAACGCGACGATCTTCTCGCCGCCGCAGACCGCGGTGACCGTGCGCGGCGACGTGGTGGCCAACGGGTTCGCCGTCGAGGTCGAGGACCGCGGCCTGGGCCTGAGCACCGCGGAGTACACGGCGATCAACGAGCGGCTGGCCAGCCCGCCGGAGTTCGACCTGGCCGACAGCGACCGGCTCGGCCTGTTCGTGGTGGGCCAGCTCGCCTCCCGGCACGGCATCCAGGTCATCCTGCGCGGCTCGCCGTACGGCGGCACCACGGCCATCGTCCTCATCCCCCGCTCGGTGATCGCCCAGCAGGACTCTCCGCTCGCCCTCACCGCGGAGCGAACGTCCTTCACCGCCGAGCGCGCCGCCGCGCGTCAGAAGGAAACGTTCGAGACCACCCCGCCGGGCACGTTCGCCCCTCCGGCCAACGGCAACGGCCTCCCGCGCAGGACGAGGCAGGCCTCCCAGAACCAGCCGGGCCACCCTCTCCAGCAGGACCAGCCGGACCAGCCCGGCGCCCCGTCCCTCAGCGTGGTGACCGACCTGCCCGCCCGTACCCCGTCCTCGGGTCAGGAGGGGCGGCCGCCCGCGCCCGCGGGCTGGGAGACGGGCTGGGACGCGGCGGCGCGTGAGGCTCCTCCCGGCGCGTCCTCCCCGGCACCGCCGCAGGGGGCGCCCCAGGCGCCCCGTGAGACCCACGAGACGCCTCGCGACGCCCAGGCCCGGGACAAGGGCGGCAACGGCGGCCCGACGCGCCAGACGGCCGTACAGCCCCCCACAGGGCCGGGCGGCCTGCCTCGCCGGGTCCGGCAGGCGAACCTGGCGCCTCAGCTCCGCCAGGAGTCCGAGCCGGCCGAGCCGGAGCCGAGGCCGGAGCCGAGCGAGGAGCGTTCGCCGGACGAGGTCCGCGCGCTGTTCTCCGCCTTCCAGGCGGGAGCGCGACGCGGGCGCGAGGAGCAGGACAATGACTTCGCGCACCATACGACAGGCGATAAGGGGGACAAATGACCGGCAAATTGACCAACACCGGCGAGCTGAACTGGCTCCTCGACGACCTGATCACCAGGGTGGGCGCGGTGCGCCAGGCGGTGATCCTTTCCACCGACGGGCTGGCCGTCGGATTCTCGAAGGGCCTCCTGCGCGAGGACGCCGAACATCTGTCCGCGGTCGCCGCCGGATTCCAGAGCCTGGCGCGCGGCGCGGGACGCCACTTCGGCGGTGGCGAGGTGCGCCAGACCATCGTGGAGATGGAGTCGGCGTTCCTGTTCGTCACCGCCGCGGGCCAGGGAACCTGCCTGGCCGTGCTGAGCAGTTCCGACGCCGACGTCGGCCACATCGCGTACGAGATGGCGATGCTGGTCAAGCGGGTCGGCCAGCACATCTCCACCAACCCGCGCCAGGGTCTCTCGTGAGCGAGGGAACGGGGGGCCGCGTCGGCCGCGTCAGCCGCGTCGTTGACGGACCGTTAGATCCCCGCGCCCGGTGCCGGAGGTCTGGATGACGAACTGGATGGACGAGGAGGCCGGACCGGTCGTCCGGCCGTACGCGCTCATCGGGGGTCGCACCCGCTCCTCCGGTGACAAGCTGGACCTGGTCGCGATGGTCACCTCGACTCGCGGCGCTCCGTCCGGGGGATTCGTCCCAGGCCCCGAACAGGAACGCATCCTCGCCATGGTCACCACTCCGACCTC
Organism: Streptosporangium sp. H16; assembly: GCF_051918855.1. Taxonomy (NCBI): domain Bacteria; kingdom Bacillati; phylum Actinomycetota; class Actinomycetes; order Streptosporangiales; family Streptosporangiaceae; genus Streptosporangium; species Streptosporangium sp. H16. The sequence goes on along the minus strand of NZ_JBPXMD010000008.1, from coordinate 29,030 downwards.
GGTCGCCGACGTCGCCTCGGACCTCAACCTGCCGCTCGGCGTGGTCAGGGTCCTTCTCGGCGACCTGCAGGACCACAAGCTCATCTCGATCGGGCGCGCCTCCGCGAGCGAGCGCATTCTCAAGGAAGTGATCAATGGACTTCGGGCCCTCTGACGAACCCGTCGCCCTCAAGATTCTCATCGCGGGTGGCTTCGGGGTGGGCAAGACCACGCTGGTGGGCGCCATCAGCGAGATCCGGCCGCTCCGCACCGAGGAGATCCTCTCCGACCGCGGTATCGGCATCGACGACGTCGACGGCGTCGAGGGCAAGACCACCACCACGGTCGCGATGGACTTCGGCCGCATCACGATCAGGGAGGGCCTGGTCGTCTACCTGTTCGGCACGCCGGGCCAGGAGCGGTTCTGGTTCATGTGGGACGAGCTGTCCTACGGCGCGCTGGGTGCGGTGGTGCTCGCCGACACCCGGCGGCTCACCGACTGCTTCCCCTCGATCGACTACTTCGAGCAGCGCGGCACGCCGTTCATCGTGGCCGTCAACTGCTTCGACGGTGCCGAGCAGCACGAGGCGGAGGAAGTGCGCGTCGCCCTGGACCTCGACATGGACGTGCCGGTGCTGCTCTGCGACGTGCGACGCCGCGTCTCGGCGAAGACGGTGCTCGTGACGCTGGTGGAGCACTCCCTGAGGGTGCTGACGGCCAGCCAGAGCTAGAGGAGCGGGCCGGGGTACTCCCGGCCCCCGCCTGGGCCGGACACCGGCTCGGGCGCTACGGCCGGGAAGCGGGCGCGCCGGCCGGTGGGATCGCGAGCATGGGAGCAGCGCCCACGGCGCCCACGGCGCCCCTGCCCGCCGCCGGGGTCGCGGGAGGCGTCACAGCGCCCGCAGGCCGCTGATCAGCTCCTTCAGGAGGCTCTCCGGGGGTATGGAGGCGGCGGGGAGCGGCGACCGCACCTGGATCAGACCCTGGTCCAGCAGGTCGCCCAGGAGGACCTTGATCACGCCGACCGGCAGCCCCGCGTCCGAGGCGATCTCCACGATCGGGCGTGCCCGCCTGACCAGGTTGAGCAGCCGCCGGTGCTCGGAGCCCAGGTTCGCCCCGGGGCCGACCGGCGCTCCGGTCGCCATCGCCATCGCGAGCAGGTCGAACGAGGACGACGACGCCCGGGTACGCCCACTGGTCATCGCGTAGGGGCGGACAACGGGACCGGCCTCCTCGTCGACCCACTCGACGTCGTCTTTCATTGGCCGGCCACCCGTGGTCCGGTGGCCAGGTGCTGGCCGACGCGGGTGACCAGGCGGGCCATCTCGTAGGCGATCAGGCCCACGTCGGCGGCGCCGGTGGTCATGACCGACAGGCAGCTCCCCTGACCGGCGGAGGTGACGAAGAGGAACGCGGAGTCCATCTCCACCATCGTCTGGCGTACGGCACCGCCGCCGAACTGCAGGCTGGTGCCCTTGGCGAGGCTCTGGAAGCCGGAGGCGACCGCGGACAGGTGTTCGGCGTCCTCCTTGCTCAGCCCTCGGGACGAGGCCATCATCAGCCCGTCGTTGGACAGGATCAGCGCGTGCGAGACGTCCGCCACACTCGTGACGAAGTCATCCAGCAGCCAATACAGCTCACCCGGCACGTGGTTAAACCCCTTCCCCTCTGATGATCTCGCTGGTCGCCGGCCCCCACCGGCTCGGTGAATCCGTTCCCGCGAATCCGCTCCCACGGGCGTCGCCGGGCCGCGCGCACGGCCGCGGGCCGGGGCGCGGCGAACCCGGTCCCGGGGATCCGCGGCGGCGCACACGGTCCCGGCTCATCGCTTGGTACCGCCGTCCTCGTCGCCGCGCCCGCGCCGCCATCCGGACTGCAGGGAGCTCATCAGCGCCCTCGCCTCCTCGGGCGACCGTCCCCCGGCCTCGGCCTCGGGCGAGCGGGACTCCTGGGCCTGGCGCGGCGGCGGCATGTTCGCCTGCCGCACCCGGCGGGGCAGGCCGTCTCCACCGCGCCGCAGCGGCTTCCACAGGTCCGCGGGGATCGGGACCTCACCGGAGTCGCCCGGCCGGTCCACCCGCTCCACGAGGGTCTCCGCCCGCTGCTCCGCGGACTCGGGCCGGACGCTGATGACGGTGAGCACCGGCGGTTCCAGCGGCTGCTCGACGGGCTCGGGGTCTCCGAGCAGTTTCTCGGGAATGAGGACGACCACCCCGGTACCGCCGTACGGCGAGGCGCGCAGCACCACCTCGACCCCGTACCTGGCGGCCAGCAACCCGACCACGGCGAAGCCGAGCCGGTCGGTGTCGGCCGGGTCGAACTCCGGCGGGCTGGCCAGGCGCTCGTTGATCGCGGCGCGCTTGTCGTCGGTCAGCCCGAGTCCCCTGTCCTCGATCTCGACCGCGAAGCCCCGCCCGACGAGCTCGCCCCGGACCGAGACCTGGCTGCCCGGAGGGGAGAAGACGGTGGCGTTCTCGAGGATCTCGGCGAACAGGTGCATCATGTCGGCGACGGAGTTGCCGACCAGGGTGGTGCCGCCCGTCGGGTAGATCCGCACCCGGGCGTAGTCCTCGACCTGGGCGGCGGCCCCGCGCAGCACGTCCTCCATCGGCACCGACGAGCGCCACTTGCGGCCCGCCGCCCCGCCGGACAGGATCACCAGGCCCTCGGCGTGACGGCGCATGCGGGTGGTGAGATGGTCGAGCTTGAAGAGGTTCTCCAGCGCCGCGGGATCCTCCGCCTGCTTCTGCATGCCGTCGAGCATCTTGAGCTGGCGCTGCAGCAGCGACTGGCTCCGGCGGGCGAGGTTGCGGAAGGCCTGGGAGACGCCCTCGCGCAGCCTGGCCTGCTCGACGGCGGCGTCGACGGCGCTGCGCTGGACGCTGTTGAAGGCGTCGGCGACGTCGTGGATCTCGGCCGTGCTGCCCGTCGGCCTGAGCGCGGGCGCCTCGGCCTCCACGTCCACCGTGTCGCCGCGGCGCAGCTTCTCCATGACCCTCGGGAGCCGTACCTGCGCGAGCTCGGCGGCGGCCCGCCGCACGGCGGCGAGCTCCTTGGTGATCCCGCTGCCGACCCGGTAGGAGACCAGTATCGAGGCGACGACCGCGATGAGGCCGAGCACGCCGATCACACCGGCGCGGACGAAGACGCTGACGGCCGCGGGCGTGGCCTGCTCGATGAGCGCGGGGGCGACCGCCGTCAGGGACCGCTGGTAGACGGCGTCCAGCGCGTCACCGGCGGCGCGCCAGTCGGTGGAGCGCACCTCGGCGCCGGTCAGGATGTGGTTCTCCAGGGTGATGAAGCGGGCGTACGTCGAGGAGGCGATCATGTCCGAGAAGGGGGCGCGCAGCTCGGGATCAAGCTCGGGGAGCGCCTGTTCCATGAGGAAGATCCGGTTGGCGGAGAGCCGGGTGAACAGCCGCATCTCGCTCGGCGTCATCGGGCTCCTGAGCGCCAGCGAGCCCGCGGCGAGTGCCCGCTCGCGGCTGAGCAGGTCCATCGCATGGTTGATCGTCGTGATGGCGCGCGACTGGCGGTAGAGCGGGAGGTCGTTGCTGAGGCTCAGGGTGTTGAAGAGCCGGCGCAGGGCGTCCGGCAGCCGGGCGAACTCCTCGGAGAGGCCCACCGGGCCGATCCGCCCGGAGTCGACCCTGGCGCGGATCGCGTCGAGCGCGCCCACCTGACGCATCAGCTCGTCGTGGTGCGTCCTCATCTCCTCGGACATCGCCGCCTGCGCCGCGTCCCCGGTCGTCTGCCGGCGCAGCCGGGCGCGGGCCTGGTCGGTGACCGAGCGCTGCCCCACGAGGGTGTCGCGGTCCGCGTCCGAGCGGGTGGCCAGGTATTCGGCCGACAGGAGGTGCTCGCGCTGGACCGCGGTGCCGAGGTCTCCGGCGGGCTTGGCGACGGTGTCGTACAGCGTGCCGACGGAGAGCAGGCTCACCGAGTCGCCGACCGTCACGACCGTCGCGAAACCCCACAGTGCCACCAGTGAGGCGAGCGGGATGACCAGCAGCACCGAGACCTTGAAGCGGATGGATCTGCTCGCTGCCATGTCACCTCAACGGCTCGCTCTCGGAGCGCCGGGGGGAGCCCCGGACGATCTCTAGATCGCCGACGAGAATAGCACTGGCGGCTCCTGCTATTTGTAGCCTATTTGTGACATGTCATGAAAGAGTTTTCAAAAGTGAGTCCGTCAGCCGAGAGCGGCGCGTGAGGCTGGAGCGGTTCCCCGCGCCCATGTCAGTCTCGCGAGCCGGACGGCCAGCACTCCGAACAGTGCGACCTCGGTGCCGAGCAGGGTCCACTCGACGAGACCGGCGAGCACCCCGTCCCCGGGAAGCGTCACGTAGGTGAGCGCCAGCAGCCCGAAACCCCCGGCCAGCGTGAGCCACTCCAGCGGCCTGGCCACCGGCCGCCACCGCTCGTCCTCGCCGAACCGTGCCACCGTCAGGCCGCCCGCCGCGGGCACCGCGGCCAGCACGGCGATCGACACGTAGCGGTACGTCTGGGAGATCAGGTCCGTCCCCGTACCGGGAAGAGCCGCGGGCACCACCGCGAGCACGATGAGCCCCACGCCCCAGGCCAGCATCAGCCGCCCGGCCAGGACACCCACCGGCGCCCCCACGGCCCGCAGCCCGGCGACCACCGCGAAGGCCGCGATCCCCAGCGCCGCCATCGCGAGCCCGGTGGCTCCGGTGCGATCCAGCGCGGCGTACTCACTGATCGTCAGATCGAGCGGGTTCGCGTAGGGAACCGGGTCGGCCTGTCCGGCGGCCACGGCCACAACGGCCACGACGGCCACGACGAGCCCGGCACAGGCGATCAGGGGGTAGAGCCTCTTCGACGCGAGCATGCGCTAAGACTGTCCGCCGGAGGATGTTTCAGACATCCGGTGCCACCCCTGATCCAACCCTGAGCCGCCCCTGAGACGACCCGCCCCGGCGCGCGCCCCGGCGGGAGCGCGCGCCGGGGCGCCCGCGGCTCAGCGGAGGCCGCGCACCTCGGCGTAGCGGGCCCTGACCTCCGGTGCGGGATCGGCCTCGTAGTGCTCGACCTTGCCCGCCTCCCAGGCCGGCGGCTCGGCGTCGCCGCCGAGCAGCCAGGCCGCCTGCCTCGCCGCCCCGTCGGCGACGTACTCGCCGGGCTCGGGAACTACCACCGGCCGCCCGAAGACCGCGGGGGCGATCCGCCGTACGGCCTCCGACCTGGCGCCTCCCCCGATGAGCAGCACCCTGGCCGGGTCGAGCCCGAGTGCGTCGAAGGCGTCGGCGAGATGGCAGAGCATGCCCTCCACCGCCGCCCTGGCGAGGTGCGCCGGGGTGGAGGTGGCCAGCGTCAGCCCGTGCAGCGAGCCGGTGGCGTCGGGCAGGTTCGGGGTGCGCTCGCCCTCCAGGTACGGGACGTGGACGAGCCCTCCGGCCCCCGAGGGCGCCTCCAGGGCCAGCCTGCCGAGCTCGTCGAGGCCGACCCCGAGCATCCGCGCGGCGGCGTCGAGCACCCTGGCCGCGTTGAGCGTGGCCACCAGCGGGAGGAACCGCCCCGTGGCGTCCGCGAACCCGGCCACGGAACCGGTCGGGTCCGCGCTCGGGACGGCGGCGACCGCGAAGGCCGTCCCCGACGTCCCGATCGACACCACCACGTCCCCGGGCAGGGCGCCGACCCCGAGGGCCGCCGCCATGTTGTCGCCCGTACCCGGCGCGAGCCGCACCGCGCCCGCGCCGGAGACGCCGGCTGCGGGCCGCACCTCGCCCGCGGAGTCGCGGGGCCCCAGCACCTCGGGGAGCCCGGGTACGGCGCCGAAGGCCGTCTGGAGCAGGTCGGTCCGGTAGGCCCCGGTCGCGGGCGACCAGTACCCGGTGCCCGACGCGTCGCCCCTGTCGGTGACGAACTCCCCGCCCAGCCGCCAGGTGAGCCAGTCGTGCGGCAGGCACACCCTCGCCGTGCGACGGGCGGAGTCGGGCTCGTGCTCGGCCAGCCAGCGGAGCTTGGTCACCGTGAACGACGCGACCGGCACGCTGCCGACCGCCTCGGCCCAGACCTCGGGACCGCCCAGCTCCTTCACCAGGTCGGCGGCGGCTCCGGCGGAACGGGTGTCGTTCCACAGCAGCGCCTTCCTGACGACCTCGCCGGAGTCGTCCAGGCAGACCATGCCGTGCTGCTGCGCGCCGACGCTCATCGCCTCGACGCCGTCCAGCCCGCCCGCCTGCGCGATCGCCTCCTGGAGCGCCTCCCACCAGGCTCCGGGGTCGACCTCGGTGCCCTCGGGGTGGGTCGCGCGCCCCTGGCGGACCAGGGCGCCCGTACGGGCGTCCCTGATCACCACCTTGCAGCTCTGGGTCGACGAGTCGACCCCGGCCACCAGTGTCATCCGCGGACTCCGAGGAGGTGGTCCATGGCGAGCTGGTTGAGGCGCGTGAAGTGGAAGCCGCGCGCCGCCACCGCGTCGAGGTCGAACTCGTCGCGGTTCAGGTCGGCGATCGTCTCGCCGGGGGCGAGCGTGGGCTCGGAGAGCTCGGCGACCCTGCTCGCGGCGAGCGCCTCGGCGACCTCGGGGTCGGCGCGGAACGCCGCGACCTTCTCCTTCAGGATCAGGTACGTGCGCATGTTGGCCGCGGCGGAGACCCAGACGTCCTCGGAGTCCTCGGTGCGCAGCGGCTTGTAGTCGAAGTGCCTGGGGCCGTCGTAGCCGCCGTTCTCCAGCAGGTCGACCAGGAAGAAGGCGTTCTTCACGTCGCCGTGACCGAAGATCAGGTCCTGGTCGTAGCGGGGGCCGTGCTGGCCGTTCAGGTCGATGTGGAAGAGCTTGCCGTGCCAGAGCGCCTGCGCGATGCCGTGCGCGAAGTTGAGCCCGGCCATCTCCTCGTGGCCCACCTCGGGGTTGAGGCCGACGCGCTCGGAGTGCTCCAGCTCGTTGATGAACGCGAGCGCGTGACCGATGGTCGGGAGAAGGATGTCGCCCCGGGGCTCGTTCGGCTTGGGCTCGATGGCGAACCTGATGTCGTAGCCCTGCTCGATCACGTACGAGGTGAGCAGGTCCATGCCCTCCTTGTAGCGGCTGAGCGCGGCCCTGATGTCCTTGGCGGCCCCGGACTCCGCTCCCTCGCGCCCGCCCCAGCAGACGTAGGTGGTCGCGCCGAGCTCGGCGGCCAGGTCCACGTTGCGCATGACCTTGCGCAGCGCGTAGCGGCGGACGTCGCGGTCGTTGCTGGTGAACCCGCCGTCCTTGAAGACGGGGTGGGTGAACAGGTTCGTGGTGGCCATCGGGACCTTGAGCCCGGTCTCGGCCAGCGCCTTCTTGAAGTTGGCGATGGCCCTGTCACGGTCGGGCTCGACGGCGAGCAGGTCATCGTCGTGGAAGGTGACGCCGTACGCGCCGAGCTCGGCGAGCCGGTGGACGCTCTCCACCGGGTCCAGCGGGGCCCGCGAGGCGTCCCCGAAGGGGTCGCGGGCCTGCCAGCCGACGGTCCACAACCCGAAGGTGAAGCGGTCTTCGGGCTTGGGGGTGTAGGCGCTCATCTGCGTTCCTCCGATTTAATCCACTTTATGGACTTAATATGGATCGAGGTGGTGGGATCGTCAAGGGGTGGTTGTTCCATGACACAGGCCGTACGCCACAATTCGATGCGCGCCCGCAACCTCGGTGTGGTCCTCGGCGAGGTCCGCAGGAGCGGCCCGATCACCCGGGCGGCGCTGGCCGAGATCACCGGACTGACCAAGACGACGGTGTCGAAGATGGTCGGCGACCTGATCGAGGCGGGCATGGTCGCCGAGTCGGGAGCGCTCAGGGATGGCGAGCGGGGACGGCCCGGCACGGCCGTCGCGCTCAGCGGGCGGCGGGTCGCCGCGCTCGGCCTGGAGATCAATGTCGACTACCTGTCCGCCTGCGTGGTCGACCTCACCCTGGCGGTGCGGCTCAGATATACACAGGCTGTGGACAACCGTACGTCCTCGCCTGTGGAAACCCTCTCCCACCTGGAAGAACTCGCCCACAGGGCTGTGGACGAAGCACACGGGGAAGGCCTCTCCATCGCCGGATCGACCCTCGCGGTGCCCGGCCCCGTGGACAGCGGGCTGGTCCACACGGCCCCCAACCTCGGCTGGCACGACGTCCGCGTCTCCGACCTGCTCGGCTTCCCCGTCGAGGTGGACAACGAGGCCAACCTCGCGGCCCTGGGCGAGCTCTGGTTCGGCTCGGTACCCGGCGACTTCCTGCACGTGTCGGGGGAGATCGGCATCGGCGCGGGCCTGGTGGTCGGCGGCGCCCTGTTCCGCGGCGCCCGCGGCCTCGCCGGGGAGCTGGGACACGTGGTCGTCTCCCCCGACGGCCCGGCCTGCCGCTGCGGCGGCCGGGGCTGCCTGGAGCAGTACGCCGGGCAGGACGCGCTCCTGAGGGCCGCCGGACTCGCCGGGGTTCCCGACGGCGTGGCCACGCTGCTGGCACGCCTCCACTCGGGCGAGCGGGACTCTCTGGAGGCCTGCGAACGCGCCGGTCAGGCACTCGGCGTCGCCCTCACCTCCGCGGTGCACCTGATGGATCCGGGGACCATCGTGCTGGGCGGGGTCTTCGCCCCGCTGTTCCCGTGGATCCGGGGTCCGGCGCACGAGACGATGACCTCCCGGCTGGGCGTGATGCGCCGGGCCGTCCCCGAACTGACCGTCTCGCGGCTCGGCGGCGACGCCGCGACCCTGGGCGCCGCCGGGCAGATCATCCACCAGGTCATCGCCGACCCCTGGAGCCACCTGTCCACGGCGCGGACCTGACGGCAGGGACGCTCTGTCCGGCTCCTTTCCTCGTACTCCTCAGGCTTCCTGAGGAGTCGCCTGGTCGCGTCCGACCCCGCGGGCGGCCCCTGGTCGCGCACCACCGCCCGCGGGGAGTCGGGGACGGCGGCACGGGAGGTGGGATCGCCGTGCCGCCGCGTCACTCAGGAAGGGTCCACCGGTTCGACGTAGTGCTTCCCGAGTCGTCCGGCGACGCGGCGCGCGACCTGCGGCACATCGTCCGAGGGGGCGTGGTCGGCGGGTTCCTCCAGGTAGGTGGTGCCCCAGCAGAAGAACATGCCCGCGGAGTCGGCCCACACGGTCAGGTCGGCGCTGATCACCAGGCGGGGTTGGCCCTGGTCGTAGGAGATCTCCGGGTAGATCCGGTGGGTGTGGAGTTCGGTACGCAGGTGCTTGAGCGCGGAGATGGCGCCGGGATGCCAGGTGACCGCGCTCAACCGGTCGCCTGCAGTGGTGCCGTGGGACGGAATCACGGTCGGCTCCTCAATGGGTGTGTGCTGCTGCACCCGTCGGACGGCTCGGGCCGCGTCGGCGTCAGCGCGGGTCGACATGCTCGGCCAGGATCACGTTGGCCGGCAGCGGCAACCCTCCGCGCAGCACGTCGGCGGCATCCCTGGCGCGCAGGACGGCGTGGTGCCCGGCGAGCTGTTCGGCGGCTGCGAGCAGCGTCAGCGCGGAGCTGAACAACGGACTGCCCGCGTCGCTGAGCTCGGGGCCGGTCCACCAGAACCTCTCGCCGTCGGTGTAGGCCAGCAGCCCGTAGTGGACGGACACGATCGCGTTGCCGGAGGCGAGTTCGTGGACGTCCGCCCGGATGTGGTGAACCCCCGCCAGTACGGCGGCCAGGTCCTCGGCGTGCCGCACGGCGGTGATCACCGAGGAAGCGGGTCCAGCGCCGCACCCGCACCTGCCCGCAGGAGTGTCGCCCCGCGCAGGGGTCGTGTTCATGCCGCGACCTCCCGCCGGTACGGGTTGTGTCGCCAAGAGGAAGGGGCGTCCGGTGAGTGGTCCCGGCCGGGGGCGACGGCGAGCCCCGGCCGGGAAGTTCGGTGGGTCCGGTGCCGGTCGCCGGTGCCGGGGATGTCCGGCAACACGGTGAGCGTCCGCCCGCCGGCCGGTTCTCCGGGTCGCGGGTGTCGCGTCCGGTCTCTCGCGTTCCGGAGCGGATGTCCGGAAGCGCGGGCCGCGTTGTGGGCTGGAGGTTCAGATACGCGGGCCGCGTTTTGGGGCGGATGTCCGGGGGCGCGGGCCGCGATCAGGGCTCGCCGCCGGGTGAGTGGATCCTGGGCGAGTGCCAGGCGGGCCGCGCGCTCCTCGCGGGGTTCGACCGGCCGATGCGGGCGGCCCGTGCCGGGTGTCTCCGGGCGGCGCGCGTCCGTACGCCCGGCGGGCCGGGTACGGACCGATGCCGTCTCGCCCACGGCCCGGCGGGGCGCGGGCACGACCTCGCGCTCGGCCCGGCGGGGCGCGGGCACGACCGGAACGGGTCGCGCGGTGACCTCGTGAGCGGGCTGGAAGGTCGGCAGCCCCCGGCCGAGTCCGATCCGGCGGCGCGTCTCCAGGCGGGCGGCCATCACCTCGCCGGACGGCTGCGCGTACTCGTGGTCGGCGGCCTGGCCGGGGCAGCCGTGCGCGTAGGGGGCGTGCCCGCAGACAGCGCAGCCCATCGGCAGCGGCAGATTTTCGGCGAAGCAGCCGCAGCCGCTCGCCCTGGTCCGGTCGAGAACCGGAGCATTAGGGTTGTTCACGGGTCAGGAGGACCTTCCTGATCAAGGGACCCGTACGGCGTTCGCAGCGCCTGCGGGTCCCGCTCTTTGCTGCACCTCTTCTCATCCAAACGCTGCGTAACCTGCTCGGTACAGGTGCCCGTAGGGGACACTGGGGGACAGGCGGATGTCCCCTCATCCCACGGAGGTGAGCTCATGGCCGCTGACGACTTGCCCGGATGGGCTTTGCGGTTACGCACCGAACGGCACGATCGGCTGTGGGGTCAACGCGACGTGGCGCGCGAGCTCATCAAGGCGGCTGACGGGCGCATCCCTTTACCGTCGATGGAGTCCGTCATACGCCGAATCAAGGCGTACGAGGCTGGGAACAACCAGCCGGACGAGCCGTATCGGACGCTGCTTTGTCGCGTATTCGGGCTGAGCGAGGCCGAACTATTCGCGTCGGCGAACATGCCGCTTCCTGCCCTTGCTCTGCCATCTCTCGCGCCCGATTCAGATTTGTACGAGCGGATCACAAACGCGATCAGCGAACCGCGGCGCGTGGACCTGGAAACGATCGAGTGGCTGGAGCGGTGCCTCGCCGAACATCGCCGGGCCGAAGACACGATGGGCAGTCGTCCTCTCATGCCCGTGGTCCGCGCGCAGCTCTCCACCGTGACCGATCTCGCCCGGGGCGTATCCGGTGCGCCAGGTGACCGGATGGTGAGCATGGCTGCCCAGTACGCCCAGTTCCTCGCATGGATGTGCCAGGACTCCGGCGACCTGGCCGCCGCATTGGCCTGGTACGACCGCTCCCATGGCTGGGCACTGGAAGCAGGGGACGCCGCTCTGGCCTCCACGACACTTAACATGCGGGCGCACCTGTCGTGGAGCGTTGGGGATCCACAACGCTGTGTACGGCTGGCCGAGGCGTCTCGCTGGCACGATGGTCGCACAACCCTTGGTGTGCAAGGTATGGCCGCCCAGATGGCCGCTCGCGGACACGCTCAGATGGGGGAAGCTCGGGCCGCGCGCTCCCTGCTCGGCGAGGCCGAGGAACTCATCAAGCGCGCGGCTGAGCGCCCTGACGACGAGCCGCCCTGGATGTACTTCTATGGCGAAGGCTGGTTCTTCATGCAGCGCGGCATGGCCGAAATGGAACTTGGCGACGGTCGGCGCGCGGTGGCGCTTCTTGAACGAGGACTGGCGGGACTCTCGGAGTCCTATCGGCGCGACCGTGCCTGGTTCGGGGCATGCCTGGCGCGTGCTCACGCGATGGCGGGTGAGGCCGGGGCGGCGACGGAGGCGGCGCTCGGTGCCGCGCCCGACGCCGTGGCCGTGAATACCTACGCCGTCCGGGACCTCCGGAAAGTGGTCAAGTTGCTCGACCGGATGCGCGCGCCTGGCGCGCGGGATCTCGAAGAAGCGCTCTCGATGTCGACCTGACCCGCCGAAGTCCCCGCCGGTCATTTTCCCTTGGCCGGTCAGAAAGCCTTTTGTATGACCGGCGGGGCGCGCTTGGGCTGACCGTGGCCGAACTGGCTGAGCGTGCGGGCATGACCGAGGATGAGATCGAGTGCATCGAGGAAGGTGGGACCGCGCCGACGATCACCTTGCTGCGGCGTCCGGCCGCGGCGCTGAACGCCGATGTTCGTCTCACCTCCGGTCATGATCTGGGTTCGGTCTGGTTCGAGCCACACGCGGCCTGATCGACGGACGCCGGTCGCCAGGCACGCCGCTCGCATATGGTCACGAGGGGTCCGGGGTGGGGAGGATCGCGGCGCAGATCTCTCGTAGTTGGCGGAGCTGATCGGGGGTCAGGCGGTCGAACACGGCTTGCCGTACGGCCTCGACGTGTCCCGGGGCGGCGGCGGTGAGGACCGCGAGGCCCTGGTCGGTGAGGATCGCCCAGCTCACGCGCTTGTCCGCGGCGCACGGCTCGCGCCGCACCCAGCCGCGCTCCTCCAGCCGCTTCACCGCGTGCGACAGGCGGCTCTGCGAGGAGTTGACCTCCGCCGCCAGCTCGCTCATCCGCATCATGCGCTCGGGCGCCTCGGAGAGCTTCACCAGCACGGCGTAGTAGGCGTGCGGCATGCCGGAGTCGCGCTGCAGCTGCCGGTCCAGCTCCTCCTGGACGAGCTGCGAGGCGGCCAGGAACGCCCGCCAGGTGCGCTGCTCGTCGTCGTCCAGCCATCGCGTCACGGGCCCAGCTTACTTGAACTATCAACTAAACGGGGGTAATCTACTTGAGAGTTCAAGTTTTAGGAGGAACCATGCCGGTCCAGCGGCTCAACCACGCCGTTCTCTTCGTCCGCGACGTGGAGCGCAGCGTCGCCTTCTACCGGGAGGCACTCGGCTTCAGGATGGTCATGGGCATGCCGGGCGCCGCGTTCCTCCAGGCCTCGGGGTCCAGCAACGACCACGACCTGGGCCTCTTCGAGATCGGCGCGCAGGCGGGTCCCTCGGAGGCCGGGCGCTCGGCCGTCGGCCTCTACCACCTGGCCTGGGAGGTCGACACCCTCCAGGAGCTGGAGCGGATCGCCCTCAAGCTCGGCGAGCTCGACGCCCTCGTCGGCGCCTCCGACCACTCCACCACCAAGGCCCTGTACGCCAAGGACCCCGACGGGCTGGAGTTCGAGGTCTCCTGGCTGGTCCCCGCCGACCTGCTCACCGAGGAGGTGCTGAACGGGCGCTCCGGCATCAAGCCCCTCGACATCGCCAGGGAGAAGGAGCGGTACGGCGCCGAGACCCGCGGCGGCCTCGGGGTCTCGATCCCCGTCTGATCATTCCGGCCCGTCCGGTCGCCCCGCGGCCCGGCACCCCGTGCCGGGCCGCGGGCCGTGCGGGCACCGGAGCGGGGAGGGGGTGATCCGGCGAAGGCCTCCCCAGCCCTTCGCCGGATCACGGACTCCACCGACGTGCCCGCACAGCTCGGCGATACTCCCCTTTTCGCGGTTTTTACCTATCCGAACATCGCCTCACGGCGCGTCGGGACCTGCCGAACCGGCGCCAGGGCCTGCCGAACCGGCGTCAGAGCCTGCCGAACCAGTCGCGTACGGCGTCGATCCCGCCGGTCCCGAGGGCGACCATCAGCGCGCACCGCGCCTTCGAGGGCGCCAGGCCCCTGGCCCCGATCGCACCGACACTCGCGGCGAGTCCCGTGCCGAAGCGCATCTCGCCGAGCGGGACCGCGCCGGTACGGCACCTCGACGCGACGACCACCGGGATCCCCCACTCCGTCAGCTCGGCGATCGCCACGAAGAGCCCGACCGGTACGTTGCCCATGCCGGTCGCCTCCAACACGACGCCCTGGGCCCCGGCGTCCACGACGGCGGTGAGCAGCACGGGTTCGATCCCCGGATAGGTCTTGATCAGGGCGACGTCCGACGCCGGGTCCCCCCCGAACGCGGGCGGCCGGGGCGGTGGGGCGGACAGCGTCTCGACCCGGCCGCCGGTCACCCGGCCCAGCACGGCGAAGGGGGCCGACGAGAACGCCGCGACGCTCGTGGCGTCGACCTTGGCGACCCAGCGGGCCGCGTGGACCTCGTCGTTGACGCACACGACGGCCCCGGCACCGCGCAGCGCGCCGTCGGCGGCCACCACGAGCGAGGAGGCGAGGTTGCGCGGGCCGTCCGAGGACAGCTCGTCCAGGGAGCGGACGGCGCCGGTCAGCACGATGGTGCCGCGCTCCGCCGCCCGGCCCGCGAGGAGGTCCACGAGGTAGGCCGTCTCCTCGATCGTGTCGGTGCCGTGAGTGATCACGACGCCGTCGAATCCGCGATCCAGGATGGCCGAGCGCGCCCTGCGGGCCAGTTCCAGCATGGTCGAGGGCGACATGTCCCAGCTGGGCTCCGCCATCACGTCCTCGGCCACCACGTCCACAGCGTCCACAGCGTCCACAGCGATCGTGCCGGGCGGGAGCGCCCTCAGCAGTTCGGCCCCCGACGCGACTCCCGGGCGGCCCGGGGCGTAGGAGTGGGCGATGACGTCACCGGTCGCCAGCAGCAGCACGCGCTTCAAGGAGACGATCCCTTCGTTGGCCGCCTTCAAGTCTCCCTCTATTTATAACCCATTACTAACCCCATTGGGGTTATCTAAAAGCCGGAGCGGCCTCCGGCCAGGGGCGCCGGCGCCGTTCGCGGTCCGGGACGCGTGACAGCTCTCCGGCGAGCCCGGCTCCGGGGTCGGCGAGCCCGTCCCTCCGGAACAGCGCGTGGGCCGCCTCCCGCGTCCCGTCGTCCCGCCGCGCCCTGGTCACGAACTCCTCGGGTGTCCGCCCGAACAGGAGCCGCAGCTTCGCGGAGCGCGCCAGCAGGTGCCCGATCAGCTCCGGCTGGGGGGCGAGCCGCAGCGGCTCTCCCTCCTCGTCCACCAGGCATCCGTGCCCGCCCGCGTAGATGTGGCACGACGGGAGGGTCTCCCCCGAGGAGAGGCGCACCGGGAAGGAGCTCGGGGGCAGCGGGAGCCGGAGGTAGTTCGGCTCGGTCGCGTCCAGCGCGGCGAGCTGGGCGTCGTCCACCCACACGACGAACAGGAGTGACGCGCCCGCCACCCTGACGGGCGCGGCGGGCAGGTAGGCGTTCCGGCTGACGTGCGCCGACACCCCCGGGGCGACGCCGTGCACGGTGGCCGGGGTCAGCGGGACGACGGGCCGGATCCCGGCGGCGGTGAACTTGCGGTGCAGCTGGCCCGGCGCGGCGTTGGACCCCACCGCGACCACCGGGTGGCGGGCCTCCATCGGCCCCGCGCCGAGGCTCGCCAGGTGGTCGGCGAGCCGCACGACCCGGCTGCCGGACCGGACCCGCCGGTCGCCGAGGGCGCCGGCGTCCTCGGACATCGGCAGGAAACGGCCGTCGGCCAGCAGCCCGGCTCCCGAGGGGAGGCGGCCCGGGTAGGTCAAGGGCTCGGAGATCGGGTCGTGGGCGAGAAGCCGGGAAGGATCGGCGGCGCCGGGGAGGCCGGGAAGCACGGGGAGTACAGGGAGCATGGGTAGACCTGGGAGTGCGGAGAGGACAGGGGCACGGGGAGGCCGGGGGTGCGGAGAGGGCGGGGGCACGGGGAGGCCGGGGGGTACGGGGAGGCCGGGAGGGAGGCCCGACCGGGAGGCGACCGCTCCGTCGCCCCTCCCGCGCCATGCCGCTCGGCACGCTCGCGGGAGCCCGTTCCTCAAGGTTAGGTGAAGCCACCAAATGATGTCTTTACCCTACGAAGAGGGCAGACCGTACGACCGTGACACCGGAAGCACCCCGTGAAGAGAACCCCGGCCCGGCCGTGAAGGTGGGGTTTGCCCTACCTTTTTCCCGGATACCTCGCCCCTGTGCCCCGGTCGCGGCGGTCCTTACGGTGGTCACATGACCGGCATCGAGATGACCACCCCCTGGGAGAGGATCAGCGCCCACTGGTCCGCGCGGGCCTGGCTCCGCACCGCGCACCTGGTGACGGGCGTACCGATCGCCCTGCTGGGCACGGCGGTGATCGCGGCGCTGGTGACGGCGTCGGTGCTGCTGGTGTGGACCGTGGTGGTCCCCGTGGTCGCGCTGCTGCTGTTCTTCGTGGTCGTCCGGGCGCTCACCCTGGTGCAGCGGTCCCGGTTCGCGGCCTTCCTCGACGTCGACATCCTCCCGGTCCCGCGCCGCCCCCTGAGCATGAACCCGTTCAGGCGGCTGCTCCAGGAGGCCAGGACGCTGAGCACCTGGCGCCGGCTCGGGTACCACCTGCTGGCCCCGCTGATCAGCGGCGTCGGCGCCGTCTCGGTCGTCGGGGCGTGGGCGGGCGGCCTGGTCACCGCCGCGCTCGCCGTGCGGTACTGGGCGATGGAGGAGACCTGGCCGAGCGTGGCGTTCGTCCTCGTCTCCGGGGCCCTGCTCGTCGCGGGGCCGTGGGTGGCCCGCGGGTTCGCGGTGCTGGACGTGATCGCCGCCGAGGCCCTGCTCGGCCCCAGCCTGAGCGACCAGCTGGCCCAGCGGGTGGAGACGCTGCGGGAGAGCCGTACCGGGGTGGTCGACGCCGCGGACGCCGAGCGCCGCCGCATCGAACGGGATCTGCACGACGGCACCCAGCAGCGGCTGGTGTCGCTGGCGATGAACCTGGGCATGGCCCGCGCCACCCTCACCGACCTGCCGGAACCCGCCCGCGAGGTGATCGTGCAGGCACACGAGGAGGCCAAGCAGGCCCTCAAAGAGCTGCGCGACTTCGTCCGGGGGCTGCACCCGGCCGTACTCAACGACCAGGGCCTGGACGCGGCCCTGTCCGGCCTGGCCGCGCGGGCCCCGTTCCCCGTACGGCTGAGCGTCGACATCTTCGAGCGGGTCTCCCCGACGATCGAGGCGGTGGCGTTCTTCGTCGTGTCCGAGGCGCTGACCAACATCACCAAGCACGCGGAGGCGTCCGGCGCCGAGGTCGTCGTCGACCGCCTCGGCGACCGCCTCCACGTGGCCGTCAGCGACGACGGCCGCGGCGGCGCGGACCCCGACCGGGGGACCGGCCTGCGCGGCCTGTCCAACCGGGTCGGCTCCGTGGACGGCATCCTGTACGTCGACAGCCCGCTCGGCGGGCCGACGACGATCAGAGTGGAGCTGCCGTGCGCGTAGTGCTCGCCGAGGACTCCGTACTCCTGCGAGAGGGGCTCGTCCGCCTGCTCGGCTCGGCGGGCATCGAGGTCGTGGCCGCCGTGTCCGACGCGGAGGGGCTGCTGCGCGCCGTGGACGAGCACGTTCCCGACCTCGTCGTCACCGACGTTCGGATGCCCCCCTCGCACACCGACGAGGGCCTGCGCGCGGCGCTCGTCCTGCGCCGCCAGCGGCCGAAGCTCGCGATCCTCGTGCTCTCCCAGTACGTCGAGGAGCGCTACGCCACCCAGCTGCTGTCCACCGCCACCAGCGGGATCGGCTACCTGCTCAAGGACCGGGTGGCCGATGTCGAGGAGTTCCTCGACGCGCTGCGCCGGATCGCCGCCGGAGGCACCGCCCTGGATCCCGAGGTGGTCGCCCAGCTGCTGCTGCGCCGGCACAGCGACCCGCTGGACCGGCTGACCCGCCGGGAGCACGAGGTGCTCGCGCTGATCGCGGAGGGCCGCTCCAACACCGGGATCGCCGAGGCCCTGGTGGTGTCCGAGAGCGCGGTCGGCAAGCACATCAACAACATCTTCACCAAGCTCGACCTCTCCGGCGCCGACAAGGACCACCGCCGGGTGCTCGCCGTCCTGCGATTCCTGAAGGTTTGAGAGAGCATGCCGACACGAAACAACGCCCGCACCGCCTGGCTGATCGCCGGTGGGACGCTCACCGCGCTCACCGTGGCCTTCACCGCCCTGGCGGCGTGGGCCGAGATCACGATGGTCCGCCCGAGCGCCGAGACCACGACGCAGTCCCGGGCGCTCACCGCGACGGGCATCGTCGTGGAGGCCACCGGCCACGTCAACGTCTCGGTCGTGCCGGGCGCGGCGAAGCGGCTGGGCCTGGAACGGACGCTCCTGTGGACCCGGGACCGGCCCGTGGTCACCGAGGAGTGGGACGGGCGGACGCTCCAGCTCGACGTCCGCTGCCCCGGCGGCCGTCCCGACGGCCCCGCCTGCCAGGCCGACTACATCCTGAGCGTGCCCGCGGCCACCGACGTCGAGGCGGCGTCCCGCCGCTTCGGAAACGTTTCGGTGAGCGGGATCCAGGGCGACCTGCGCCTCTCCACCGCCATGGGCGACGTGGTCGCGGACGGCACGGGGGGTGCGCTGCTGGTGCGGGCACAGACGGGGAACGTGATCGGCACCGGCCTCAGGTCCGCCGGGGCCGACGTCGAGACCGGTACCGGAGACGTCGATCTGAGGTTCGCGGCCCCGCCGGACGACGTCAGCGCCGTGGTGCGGGCGTCCGGGGACGTGAAGGTCAGGGTGCCGGACGGCGAGGAGTACGACAAGGGTTACGACGTGCGGACCAACACCGGGAACGCGACCGTCGGGGTGCGGCGCGACCCGGCCGCCCCGCGGCGGATCACCACCCTGACCGGGTCGGGCGAGCTGAGCGTCCTCCCGTCCTGACCCGCGGTCTCCCGTCCCACGAGCCCCACGCCTCCCTCTCGGCGCGGCGGGACGGAGCATCGCGCACACAGGTTTGACCAGGTCAAAACCAATGCCAGGGCGTCTCCACCCGTGCGGAGGACTTGAATCGAGTCATGATTCCCGCCGACGACCCGCAGAGCCGAGCGGTCATCGACATCGCGGCGCGGCTCTTCGCGGCGTTCGGTCACGACGGCACGTCACTGCAGGGGATAGCGGAGGCGGCCGGGCAGGACCTGGCGTGGGTGCAGCAACGGTTCGGCGACAAACACGACCTCTACCTCGTCGTCATCGAGCACGCCAGCCGGGCGGAACGGGCCGTCGTGGAGGACGCGCTCAGCGCGCTCCCCGCCGCCGGCCCCGAGGAATTCGCCGCCGTCATGTACGAACTCTCCGAGCGCTACCTGGAGTTCTGCCTCGACAACCCGCAGATCCCCGCGCTGTGGATGCACCGCTGGCTCGGCGACGCCGCCGACCTCCCCGACCTGGAGCAGACCTACTCGGTCCCCATCATCAACCTCACCCGCGACGCGATGCGCTCCGCCGCCGGGGCCGGGCTGATCGACGACCAGGTGGACCTGAGCCTGCTGCTGCGTACGCTGATCTGGAGCGTGTACGGGTTCCTGCACGGCGAGGCGATCGCCGAGGCGGAACACTCCGTCTCCACCGACCCGCGGGCGCGGCGGCGCCTCCTGGCCCACCACCGCCAGTTGCTCGACCGCATGCTGAAACTGCCCGGAGCCTGAGAACGGCCTTCGAGAGATCTTCTCCGGCCCCGGAGAACGGAGTGCCCGCCGGATCCGTGCCGTCCCGGGAGGCGGGGCCGCCGGACGGCACTCAGGCGTCCCCCGGCACCAGACCCGCCTCGTAGGCGATGATCGCCGCCTGGACGCGGTTGTTCAGGCCGAGCCGGAGCAGGATGGCGCTGACATGGGATTTGACGGTGCCCTGCGAGAGGAACAGCTCTCGGCCGATGTCCTGGTTGGACATGCCCCGGCCGACGAGGGCCAGCACCTCGCGCTCCCGCGCGGTCAGCGACCTCACATGCTCGCGTGCCACTCCCGCCCTGGAGAGCCTCCCCCCGCCCAACCGCGCGATGACCTTCCGCGCGATCCTCGGCGACAGGTACGCCGCGCCGTCGGCGACCGCGCGCACCCCCATGATCAGTTCGCGGGGGTCCGCGGCTTTCAGCAGGAAGCCGCGGACCCCCTCGTCGAGCGCCCGGGAGACGTACTCGTCCTCGTCGAACGTGGTCAGCATGACGACCGCGACCTCCGGCATGGCGACACGCAACTCGGCCGCGGCGGACAGGCCGTCGAGGTGGGGCATCCGGATGTCCAGCAGCGCGATGTCCGGCCGGTGCGCGCGCACCAGCTCGACCGCCTCGCGCCCGTCGGCGGCCTCGGCGACCACCTCGACGCCCTCGTCGGTGGCGAGGATCGCCTTCACCCCCGCTCGGATCATGGCCTCGTCGTCGGCCAGCACTATCCGGATCATCGGCTTCCCTCGTCTCCTCTTCCGCCGGGCGGGGCCTCTCCCTCGTCGAGGGCCCGGCCGGGCAGGAACCCCTCCCGGCCGGACGGGAACCCCTCCCGGCCGGACGGGAACCGCGCCGTCACAGTGAACCCGCCGTCATGGGGGCCGGCCCGCAGGGTACCCCCGAGCAGCCGCACCCGCTCGCGCAGACCAGCGATCCCGCTCCCCGCACTCGCCGGAACCGGAACCGGAACCGGGACCGGAACCGGAGCCGAGCCCGGCACCGAAACCGAGCCCGGCACCGGCACGGCACGGGCGGTGGAGTTGGACACGGTGACGGTGACCGCGTCGCCGGCCCGTTCGACGCGGACGAGCACGTCCGCGCCCGGGGCGTGGCGGGCGGCGTTGGTCAGCGACTCGCGCACCACCCGGTGCACGGCCCTGTCCGCCAGCGGCGGCAGGGGCGCCCGCTCGCCGGCGCGGTCGAGGGTGACCGTCATCCCGGCGCCGCGCGCGCGGTCCACCAGCGCCTCGATGGACTCGTCCGGCGGCTCGGTGGAGACGCCGCCGGTCTCGCGCAGCACCCCGAGGGTGTGGCGGAGCCGGTCGGTCGCGGTGACCGCGGAGGCCCGCAGCTGGGCCGCCGCCTCCCGGTTCCGCGGGGTCATGTCGGCGGCCAGCTCCAGGGCTCCGGCACGCAGCGCGATGAGTGCCAGTTCGTGGCCGAGCGAGTCGTGCATGTCCTCGGCGATACGGGCGCGCTCGCGAAGGGTGACGCGCTCGGCGATGAACTCCCGCTCCCGTCCGAGCCGGGCGACCCGCTCCCGGCCCGCCTCCAGCAGGTCGGCCTGCTGCCGCTGGAAACAGCCCGCCAGCCACGGCAGCACCACGAAGAGGCCGAGGACCGCCAGCGCGCCGACAGTGGTCGCGAGGTCCGGCACGGCGTAGAGGGCCCCGGACGTCGCGAGAACGGCCAGGAGCAGCCAGCCTCGCCGTACGGGCAGACGACGTCCGTGCAGGTAGGCGGCCACGGCCAGTACCACGAAGAGAAGCTGCCGCCACAGCGGGATGCTGTCGAGGTGCAACCCGCTGATCAGAGCGGATCCCGCGATCACCGCCAGTGCCACGCTGTTTCTCACCGGGCCGACCCTACCGACCGCAGTCTCGCCAGCCGCGTCGCGGCCGTGACGACCCCCGCCACGGCCGCGACCGCGAAGGTGATCGTCATCGGTGCGGCGAAGTAGGTGAGCTGCTCCCAGGTGACCGTCCGGCCGTTCATGAGAAAGGAGATCAGCAGCGGATACACGGCGAGCAGCGCGACCGGCAGCAGCGACGGCGCCAGTCGCAGCCCGATCCGCCAGGCGGGACTCCCCGCCCTCCGGCTCGCCCAGCGGCGGGAGCGCAGCACGCCGAGCACGCCCAGGCCCGCCGCGGCCAGCGCGATCAGTCCCAGGACCAGTTCGAACCCCTGCCGGCCGCCGCCCGGCACGTCGGGCGTGCCGCCCCGGCTCATCGCGACGAGGCCGGTGAGCACGTCGTAGGTGTCGTCGTAGAGGGCGGCACCGTTGGTCATGACCGCGAAGCCGTACCCCGTGTCCGGGGCGATCGCCTCCACGGCGGTGTAGGTGAACAGATTGCCCGAGTGCACGAGCATCCTGGCGCCGCCCACGCTCTCCTCACCCCAGCCCATGCCGTAGTCGCGTACCGCGGACGGCGTGTGCATGGTCCTCAGGCTTCCCGGCGTCACCAGTTGCCTCCCGCCGCCGGTCTGGCTGATCAGCCATCTGCCCATGTCGGCCGCGTTGGTGACGACGCCGCCGCCACCGCCGTCGCGGAAGCCGGGCATCTCGGGGCGCGCCACCCAGGCGCCGTACACCGAGTTGAATCCCTCGGACGGCCTGACGACGCGGTCCCCGACGGCGCTGCCCGTCATGCCGAGCGGGCCGAAGACCCGCTGCTTCATGTAGTCGCCGAATCTCCGTCCACTGGCGACCTCGACCAGCCTGGCGGCCACGTCGTAGTTGACGTTGCAGTACTCCCAGCGCGTACCGGGATCGGCGGCCAGCGTGCCGGTGCCCAGCGCGGACACGTAGCCGGCGAGCGACGTGGCCGCCCGCGTCGCGCCGATGTCGACGGTGGTGTCGGACAGCCCCGACGTCTGGTTGAGCAGCTGCCGCACGGTGATCCCGGCGGCGCGCCGATCGGCCATGCGAAACTCCGGCAGCCGCCCGGCGACCGGCTCGTCCAGCGAGATCCTGCCGTCGTCGACCAGCGTCATGACGGCCATGGCGGTGAACGACTTGCTGACCGAGGCGACACGCATCGGGGTTCTCTCGGTGACCGGTTCGCCGCCCGACTGGCGCCCGTACCCACCGGCGTGCACGACCTTGCCCTTGTGGGTGACGACGACGGACATGCCCGGCAGGCCGGTGGACTCCATGGTCCTGTCGAGGTAGGCGTCGACGGCGGCCGGGGTCAGCCCGGTGGCGGGTGACGCGGCGAGCGCGGCGGGAGCCGTGACGAGGGCCGCGACCAGACCGGCCGCCGCCGCCAGGCGGATGAGCTTGTGTTTCATAGGAAGAACCTAGAAATCCCAGGTCCCGGAAAGATCCGACGATCGACCACCACCGCCCCCGACCAAAGTCTGATTTCCGGGCGGTGTGGTGGGCCGGTGTGGAGGAGGCCGGTGTGGAGGAGGCCGGCCGGCTCCCCGTCCCCGCTGTCGGTGGCATCCGTTACTGTGTCACCGATCATGAACGCGGGTGAAGTGGGAGCGTGCCCACGCGGGTCGGGAAATCATCTCGACGCCAGGCCGCGACCGTCCCATGATGTCGGTAGGACACTTCCACCGGCCAGGACGACGGCGACCCCGCCACCGCCTCGCGCGTCCTGGCAGTCGCGAGAACCAACGGGGGTTTTCGAAGGATGACCGCAACGACCATCTCGGCCCGGGGCGAGACCCTGGCCTTTCCCGAGGGCTTCGTCTGGGGCGCCGCCACCGCCGCGTACCAGATCGAGGGCGCCGCGCGAGACGGGGGGCGGGGCCCGTCGATCTGGGACACCTTCTCCCACACGCCGGGCAGGACCACCGACGGCCACACCGGCGACGTGGCCTGCGACCACTACCACCGCTACGCCGGCGACGTCCGGATGATGGCGGAGCTGGGTCTCGGGGCCTACCGGTTCTCGGTGGCGTGGCCCAGGATCCAGCCCTCGGGCTCGGGGCCCGCCGTCGCCGCCGGGCTCGACTTCTACGACCGGCTGGTGGACGAGCTGCTGGCGGCCGACATCACGCCCTACGTGACGCTCTACCACTGGGACCTCCCCCAGGCGCTGGAGGACCTGGGCGGGTGGACCAACCGCGACACGGCCCACCGCTTCGCCGACTTCACCCGAATCATGTACGACCGGCTCGGCGACCGCGTCGGGACGTGGATGACCGTCAACGAGCCGTGGGTGGCCGCGGTGCTGGGGTACGGCATCGGCATCCACGCGCCGGGCCGCGCCTCGGCGGCGGAGGCCTTCCGCGCCTCCCACCACCTCCTGCTGGCCCACGGCCTGGGCGCTCAGGTGCTGCGCGACGGGGGCGCGAGCGAGATCGCCCTCACCCTGAACCTCACGCCCGTGATGACGCCCGGACAGGTGAGCGACCCCGACCTCGTCCCGTCCGCCGAGGACGCCGAGGCGGTGAACCGGATCGACTGCCTCATCAACCGGCAGTTCCTCGACCCCGCCCTGCGCGGGAAGCATCCCGACACGGTGCTCGCCATCATGGAGCGCATGGGCGGGACCGACCACATCCACGACGGCGACCTCGAAACGATCAACCAGCCCATCGACCTCCTCGGGATCAACTACTACACCCCCTGCGTCGTGCGGTCCGAGCCGGGCGAGCCGGCCAACGCCGCCTACCCCGGCAGCGAGGACATCCGGTTCAGCGGCACCCACGCCCCGACGACGGCGACGGGCTGGGCGATCGTGCCGACCGGGCTCTCCCAGCTGCTCACACGGCTCTCGCGCGACTACCCCGAGGTCGGCCTGATCGTCACCGAGAACGGCGCCGCGTTCGACGACGTGGTGGCGGGCGACCGCGTGCACGACGCCGACAGGACCGCCTTCTTCGAGGGCCACCTGAGGGCCGCGCACGCCGCGATCGAGGCCGGTGCCGACCTGCGCGGCTTCCTGGTGTGGTCGCTGCTGGACAACTTCGAGTGGGCCGAGGGTTACCACAAGCGCTTCGGGATCGTGCACGTCGACTTCGAGACGCAGCGGCGGCTGCCCAAGGACAGCGCGCTGTGGTACCGCGAGGTGATCCGGCACAACGGGCTGCACCGCGAGCGCGCCAAGCGCCCCACCCTGGAGGCGGTCGCCGCCCGCGCGGGCGTGTCGAGATCGACCGTCTCCCGGGTGATCAACGGTGAGGGCACGGTCAGCGACGAGTTCCGCGCGATCGTCATGCACGCCGTCAACGAGCTGGGCTACGTCCCCAACTCGGCGGCCCGCAGCCTGGTGACCCGGCGCACCGACTCGATCGCGCTGGTCGTCTCCGGCTCCCCCTCCGGAGCCCGTTCCGACGACCCGCTGTTCTCGGCGACCGTCCGCTCGGCCACCCGGGAGCTGGAGGAGTCGGGCAAGCGCGTCACCCTCATGCTCGCCGACTCGACGGCCGGCCGGCTCCGGGTGGAGCAGTACGCCGCCTCGGGGCACGTGGACGGGGTGGTGCTCGTATCGACTCAGGGCACCGACCCGCTGCCCTCCGCGCTGGCCCGTACGGGCATCCCCGTCGTGTCACTGGGCAGGCCCGCGGTGGCGACGCAGGCCGCGTACGCCGACGTCGACAACGCGGGCGGCGCCGCCTCGGCGGTCGGGCACCTGCTCGCCAGGGGACGGCGGCGGATCGCCGCGATCGCCGGGCCCCCGGACGCGGTCGCCGCGCAGGACCGGCTCAGGGGCTACCGCGAGGCCCTGCGCGACACCGGGTACCGGTCGATCATCGCCGTCGGCGATCTCACCCTCGCCTCGGGCGCGGACGCGATGCGCCAGCTCCTGCGCGACGACCCGGCGCTCGACGCGGTCTTCGCGGCCGGCGACCTGATGGCGATCGGCGCCCTGCGGGTGTTGAGCGAGTCGGGGCGGCGGGTGCCGGACGACGTCGCGATCGCGGGATTCGACGACATCGAGGCGGCCTCCTACGCCGTGCCCGCGCTCACCACGGTGCGCGCGCCCCGGGAGGACCAGGCGCGGGCGGCGGTGCGCCTGCTTCTCCGCCAGATCGACGGCGGCCCCGTGTCGTCGACGATCCTGCCCACGGAGCTCGTCGTCCGGGAGTCCACCTGACGAGGTGACCGCGCGCCTCGACCGGCGGAGAACTCCGCGAAGGCGCGGGCGGAGAACGTGAAGGGCCCGCCGGGGCGTCGGCGGGCCCTTCACGTCTCGCGCCCCGGGCAGGGCGAGCCTCACGGTTTCTTCGGCGGGCTCGCCCGTGTCGCGGGCCGGCACGCCGTGCCCGCCGCCTCCGGCCCGGACTCCCGGACTCCCGGACTCCCGGGGGTCCGGGGGTCCGGGGGTCGGGGGGTCGGGGATCCGGCCTCACGGACACGCTCGTTCACGTCCTCCGGGTCGGCGCTCGTTCACGTCCCCCGGGGTCGGCTCAGTCGCGTGCCTTCTTCCCGTCCGCGTCGACCGCGTACCACTCGTCGCCGAAGCCGTCGACGTCGTGCCCCTTGACGTCGCCGGCCTTGGTGTCCTTGGCGAAGTAGTAGAGGGGATGGCGGTTGTAGGTCACCTGCGTCGTGCCGTCGTCCCGCTCGGTGGTGTCGAGCAGGTCCTCCTTGACGCCCTGGCCCGCTTCGGGCTTCCCGTCCGTGACGTACGGCGGCCACGCCCGCGCGCAGGCGTCGGAACACGACGACTTCCCGTCCTTGTCCTTCTCGAAGAGGTAGAGCGTGCGTCCTCCCTCCCCGACCAGGACCTTTCCGATACTCGTCTCTCCCAGCTCGACCTTGGCCCTGGTCGCCGGCGAGGACGAGGCGGGGGTTTCTGGCGAGGTGGGCGACGCCTTGACCTGGTCCGCGACCATCGGCTCGGTCGTGCTCCCGTCGTCGGCGCCGCCGCATCCGGCTGCGAGCACGCCGAGCGCGAGCACGCCGGCATGAAGCAACTTCCTCATCTCCGACCCTCCAGGTAAGCAGTGCCATTACTGCTGGACAGCAGACACGCTGCGGCACCGGTTGGGGGACACGACACGGATCGCTTGGACATGCCTTTGCCCGCCCTTGCGAGACCCGTCTCACGCCCGGACCACCCGGGCCACCCGGGCCACCCGGGCCACCCGGCCACCCGGCCACCCGGCCACCCGGCCACCCGGCCCACCCTGACCCGCCCTGACCCGCCCGGACCGTGCGAGCCGCCCGGCTCCGGCTCGCTCGCGACCGTCCGCGTGCGGGGGGCCGGGAGCGAGGACGCCGGGTCACGTCGGGACCGGGCCGGGGACAGCGGGGACAGCCGGGGACAGGGCCGGGGGAATGGCCCGGGGGAATGGCCGGGGGCGGGCGGGGCGGGACGGTCAGCCGCAGGTTGGGAGGGTGGCGCGGGAGCGGCGGCGGTGTGCCCTCTGGCGGCACGCCGTGCCGCAGAACCGGGCGGGGCGGCCGGTACGCGCGGCACGGATCGGGTCGCCGCACATCTCG
Source organism: Streptosporangium sp. H16 (assembly GCF_051918855.1). Classification (NCBI taxonomy): domain Bacteria; kingdom Bacillati; phylum Actinomycetota; class Actinomycetes; order Streptosporangiales; family Streptosporangiaceae; genus Streptosporangium; species Streptosporangium sp. H16. The sequence continues at coordinate 2,352 of NZ_JBPXMD010000008.1, read as the reverse complement.
CACCGCGAGAGGCCCGCGCCGGGACGGCTCTCCTCACGCGCCGGCGCCGCGGCCCAAGTTTCGTTACGTAGCGGCACCGCGGGCCGGGTTTCGTCGCGTGGTGGTGCCGCGGACGGGGTTTCGTCACGTGGGGGCGTCGCGACCGGCGCGGTGTCCGCGCGGACGTCGTAGTTCGCCCGGGCGGCGGCGATCTCGTTCTGGTGCCGCTCCGTCCAGTTGACGAGCGACTGGATGGTGTCGTGCAGGGTCACGCCGAGGGGCGTGAGCTCGTAGTCGACCCTGGGCGGCACGACGGGATGCACGGTGCGGCGAACCAGGCCGTCCCGCTCCAGATGGCGCAGGGTGACGGTGAGCATGCGCTGGCTGACGCCGTCGATCTCGCGGCTCAACTCCGTGAAACGGAGGGTGCGGCTGTCGAGGAGCGCGATGACGAGCAGGGACCACTTGTCCGCGACCCGGTCGAGGATCTGGCGGACCTCACAGTCTTCCCGGGTGTCCCACTGGTGGGCGTCGACGTAGGCGTCGCCGGTATCCGAGCAGCGACTCGGTGACTTCGAAGTGCCTTCTTCCATGGTCATTGATGGTGTCCGATGATGCGACTACTTACAAGAGGGAACCATTCGCGGTTCCCGCCCCTCTCCAAGGAGTCGTCCCGTGTCCACACCACTGTCCCCACCGTCGGATCGCATGAGCGGGCGCGCCTGGGGCATGCTGCTCGTGCTGTGCGGCGCGATCTTCCTGGAGGGGATCGACGTGGCGATGCTGAACGTGGCCCTGCCGTCGATCCGCTCCGACCTGGATCTGTCCACCGGCTCGCTGAGCTGGGTGATGAGCTCGTACGTGCTCGGCTACGCCGGTTTCATGCTGCTGGGCGGGCGGGCCGCCGACCTGCTCGGCCGGCGGCGGATGTTCCTCACATGGCTCGGCGTCTTCATCGTCTTCTCGGGTCTGGGCGGGTTCGCGACCGAGGGGTGGATCCTCATCGTCGCCCGTTTCGTGACGGGGGTGGCCGCCGCGTTCATGGCACCCGCCGGGCTGTCCATCATCACGACGAACTTCGCCGAGGGCCCGCGGCGCAACCGGGCGCTCCTGGTCTACGCGGGCACGGCGGCGGCCGGTTTCTCCCTCGGCCTCGTCATCGGCGGCCTGCTGGCCGAGATCAGCTGGCGGTGGGTGTTCTTCGCTCCGGTGATCATGGCCTCCGCTGTCCTCGTCGCCGCGCTCCGCCTCATCCCGGACGGCGACCACCCGCCCCGTCGTACGCTCGGCTTCGACCTGGCCGGAGCGGTCACCGTGACCGCGGCGATGATGGTGCTGGTGTTCGCGGTCGTCAGGCTGGAGGATCCGGCCGCGGGATGGGGCTGGACGGCCGGAGCGCTCGCCGCCGGGGTCGCGCTGCTCGCCGCCTTCACTGCGATCGAGCGGCGGTCGGCGTCGCCGCTGGTGCGCCTGGGCATCCTCCGCTCGGCTCCGCTGGTGCGCGCCAACCTCGGCGCGCTGCTGTTTGGGGGCTCCTTCTTCGGGTTCCAGTTCCTCGTCGTGCTCTACCTCCAGGAACTGCGCGGCTGGTCGTCGTTGCAGGCGGCCCTCGCCCTGCTGGTGGTCAGCATCGACGCCGTGCTGGCGCCGACCCTCACCCCTCGCCTGGTGAACCGCTTCGGCAACGTCCGGGTGATCTTCGGCGGGCTGTGCCTCGCCGCCGTGGCCTACGCCCTTTTCCTGCCGGTCGGCCTCGACTGGACGTACGCGGCGATGTTCCCGAGCATGATCATTCTGGGTCTCGCCTTCTCCCTGGCGTACGGGCCGCTCACCATCGCCGCGACCGACGGCGTGGCCGAGGAGGAGCAGGGACTCGCCGGTGGGCTGCTGTACACCTCCTTCCAGTTCGGCGCGGCGCTCGGCCTGTCGGCGGTGACCGCCGTGAACGTCGCCGTCACCGGGTCCGGCGGACCCCCCCTCACCGAGCTCGACGGCTTCCGCGCGGCCCTGGTCATCCCGCTCGCGATGGCCGTCGTCGCAGCGGCCGTCGTCGCGTCCGGCCTGCGCGGGCGCGGCGGGGCGGGCACGGAACCCCGCCACGTGACTCCGGTGCCCGCCGAGTCGCGGTAGACCCTGTCGCGGTGGATCCGGTGCGCGGGGTCCGGTACGCGGTGGATCCGGTGCGCGGGGCCCTCGTCCCCGATCGTCCCCGGCCGGCGGCCGACCTTCCCGCGCAGTCCCCGACCGCCCCGGGCCGACGCCCGTTGCCCGACGCCCGCACGGCACGAATGCCCGGACAGCACGAAGCCGGCCCCCTGGGGAGCCGGCCGGGTTCGAGCGTGGGAGACCGATCGGGTCGGTGTCGGGTCGGTG